>NZ_AP019536.1:643150-964726 GCF_018324385.1 Ferrigenium kumadai
AGCACCAGCAAGAAGCCGAGCCCTAAGCCTTGCCGGGTGGGCAGGATGAAGACGCGGCGCTGGGTCAGGATGACGGTTCCGCTTTCGATCTTGGGGCGGAACAGCCAAGTATTGAAGCGTTGTCTGAGCGCGGTCAGCACGCCGTTACGGGATGGGTACCGCCTCGATCAGTTCGTGCGCCAGCGCGTCACCGTCCCGGTTTGCCCGCTCTCCGGTGGTCTGTAGGCGGTGGCTGACCACGCCGGGCAGCACGGCCTGCACGTCTTCCGGAAGCACGGCATTGCGCCCGTCGATCAGTGACCAGGCGCGGGCAGCGGCGAGCAGGGAGAGTCCGGCGCGCGGGCTCAGGCCGTGGGCATAGCGGTCCGCCTCGCGCGTGTGGCGCAGGATGGCCTGGATGTAGTCGAGCAGCGCGGGGGAGACGAACACTTCCCTGACGCGCTGCTGCAGGGCGAGCAGTTCCGCGCTTTCCATGCGGGGCTTGAGCTGGGCGACGATCTCGCGCCGGTCCACGCCGGAGAGCAGGCCGCGTTCTGCCTGTGCGTCGGGATAGCCCATGCGGATGCGCATCATGAATCGGTCAAGCTGAGACTCGGGCAGCGGAAAGGTGCCGACCTGGTAAGCCGGGTTTTGGGTGGCGATGACGAAGAACGGCACGGGCAGCGGCCGCGTCGAGCCCTCGATGGTCACCTGCCGTTCCTCCATCGCCTCAAGCAGGGCACTCTGTGCCTTGGGCGTGGCGCGGTTCACTTCGTCGGCAAGGATCATCTGGGCGAAGATCGGGCCGGGGTGGAACTTGAATTCACCCGCCGACAGATTGGCTGCGTCGCGCTGGTACACCGATACGCCGAGGATGTCGGCGGGCAGCAGGTCGCTGGTGAACTGGATGCGCTGGAACTCCAGGCCCAGCGTGCGCGCCAGCACATGAGCCAGCGTGGTCTTGCCTACGCCCGGCATGTCTTCGATGAGCAGATGGCCGCGGGCCAGCAGGCAGGCGAGTGCGAGGCGGATCTGCTGCGGCTTGCCGGCGATCACCTGTTCGGCCTGGCGAATGACGTTTTCGAGGGACTGGTTCATGTCTGGCTCCTAGAGCAGGATAGCGGCGGCGACCCTGCGGTCCTCAGCCACCAGAATGTTGTAGGTGCGGCAGGCCGCCGGGGTGTCCATGAACTCGACGGCGATGCCCGCATCGGTCAGCGCGCGATACAACTTCGGGTGGGCGAAGCGCTGCCGCGCCCCGGTTCCGAACAGCAGCACTTCCGGCTTGAGGGCGAGGAACCAGGCGAAATCGGCCTCGGTCAGTGCATCGAAGCCGGCGACCCGCCAGTCGCTGCGCACCTCATCGGCGAGCACCACGACGCTGGTGCCGTAGCGTTCGCCGCTGACCGTCACGTAGTCGGCGCCGTGCGCGGTGAACATTTTGGTATCGCCCAGGCGGGTCAAATGCATCTTCAAGGCCGTTCTCCATTCGATTTGCCGCATGGGGGGCTGGACAGGTAAAATCCCGCCCCTTGCGGTGATTGCGTGCATGACCGGATTCTACACCGGGCAGTTGCGCTTCGCCCCGAACCAATTTGAGTGAGAGATCGTGAAACCCATCCTGAAATCGACCAAGCTTTCCAACGTGTGCTACGACATCCGCGGGCCGGTGATGGAGCGCTCCAAGCAGATGGAGGAAGAAGGCCAGCGCATCATCAAGCTGAACATTGGCAATCTCGCGCCGTTCGGCTTCGAGGCGCCGGAGGAGATCCAGCAGGACGTGATCCTCAACTTGCCGAATTCGTCCGGCTATTCCGATTCCAAGGGCATGTTCGCGGCGCGCAAGGCGATCATGCACTACACACAGGCCAAGAAGATCGCCGGCGTGGGCCTGGACGACATCTACATCGGCAACGGCGCATCCGAGCTGATCGTGATGTCCATGCAGGGGCTGCTTAACACCGGCGACGAAGTGCTGGTTCCGGCTCCCGACTATCCGTTGTGGACTGCGGCGGTCACGCTGGCGGGCGGCACGCCGCGCCACTACATCTGCGACGAAGCCAACGAGTGGATGCCCGACTTGGCCGACATGCGCAGCATGATCACGAAGAACACGCGCGCCATCGTCGTCATCAACCCGAACAATCCGACCGGGGCGCTGTATTCGGATGAGATGCTGAAGGAGATCATCCAGATCGCGCGCGAGCACCAGCTGATCATCTTCGCCGATGAGATCTACGACAAGATGCTGTACGACGGCGCGACGCACACCTCCATGGCCTCGCTGGCCGACGACGTGCTGTTCGTCACCATGAACGGCCTCTCGAAGAACTATCGCGCCTGCGGCTACCGCGTCGGCTGGATGGTGATTTCCGGCGAGAAGAAACATGCGCAGGATTACATCAACGGCCTGACCATCCTCGCCTCGATGCGCCTGTGCTCCAACGTACCGGGACAGTTCGCGATCCAGACCGCGCTGGGCGGCTACCAGAGCATCAACGATCTGGTGGCGCCGGGCGGGCGCCTGTGCCGGCAGCGCGACCTCGCCCACAAGCTGCTGACCGAGATCCCCGGCGTGAGCTGCGTCAAGCCGAAGGCGGGGCTGTATCTGTTCCCGCGCCTCGATCCCAGGGTCTATCCGATCAAGAACGACCAGCAGTTCATCCTGGAGTTGCTGGAGGAGGAGAAGGTGCTGGTGGTGCAGGGCACCGGCTTCAACTGGCCGAACACCGACCACTTCCGCGTGGTGTTCCTGCCCAACACGGACGACCTGACCGACGCCATGGGGCGCATCGCGCGCTTCCTGGAAAACTATCGCAAGAAGCACGGCACCAACTAACTTAGGTAAACGATATGAGCATCAAACCCATCAACGTAGGTCTACTCGGCATCGGCACCGTCGGCGGCGGCACCTTCACCGTGCTGCAGCGCAACGCGGAAGAGATCACGCGCCGCGCCGGCCGTCCCATCCGCATCACCGTGGTGGCCGACCGCAACCTGGACTTGGCGAAGAAGGTCACGGGCGGCGCTTGCCGCGTCACCGACGACGCATTCTCGGTGGTGAGCGATCCTGAAGTCGATATCGTCGTCGAGCTGATCGGCGGCTACGGCGTGGCGAAAGAGCTGGTGCTGAAGGCGATTTCCAACGGCAAGCACGTGGTCACCGCGAACAAGGCATTGTTGGCGACCCACGGCAACGAGATATTCAAGGCCGCGCAGGACAAGGGCGTGATGGTCGCGTTCGAGGCGGCGGTCGCGGGCGGCATCCCCATCATCAAGGCGGTGCGCGAAGGCCTGACCGCGAACCGCATCGAGTGGATCGCCGGCATCATCAACGGCACCACCAACTTCATCCTGTCCGAGATGCGCGACAAGGGCCTCTCCTTCGACACCGTGCTGAAAGAGGCGCAGCGTCTGGGCTACGCCGAAGCCGATCCGACCTTCGACATCGAGGGCGTGGATGCGGCGCACAAGATCACCATCCTGTCCGCGCTGGCGTTCGGCATCCCCATGCAGTTCGACAAGGCGCATGTGGAAGGCATCTCCAAGCTGGATGCGGCGGACATCAAGTATGCCGAGCAACTGGGTTACCGCATCAAGCTGCTGGGCATCACCAAGCGCACACCAGAAGGTGTGGAGCTGCGCGTGCATCCCACGCTGATCCCGAGCAAGCGCCTGATTGCCAACGTCGAAGGCGCGATGAACGCCGTGCTGGTGCAAGGCGACGCCGTGGGGGCGACGCTGTATTACGGCAAGGGCGCGGGCGCCGAACCTACCGCCAGCGCGGTGATCGCCGACCTGGTGGACGTGACGCGCATGCAGACTTCCGATCCGGAGAACCGCGTGCCGCACCTCGCCTTCCAGCCGGATGCGATGGCCGACCTGAAGATACTGCCGATGGACGAAGTGACGACCAGCTACTACCTGCGCCTGCGCGTGCAGGACAAGCCGGGTGTGCTGGCCGACATCACGCGCATCCTCGCCGACGAGCAGATCTCCATCGACGCCGTGATCCAGAAGGAGCCGGGCGAAGGTGAAGAGCAGACCGACCTCATCATGCTGACCCACCAGACGCGCGAGAAGCGCATCAATGCCGCGATCGCGAAGATCGAGGCGCTGGGCGTGGTGGCGGGCAAGGTGACCAAGCTGCGTTTGGAAGAACTCGGAAAATAAGAATAGGATGGGTTGAGCAACGCGATACCCATCGCCTGGATTCCCAATGTTGGGTATCGCTATGCTCCACCCAACCTACCTGATGTTGAGGTTATACAAATGAAATACATCTCCACCCGCGGCAACGCACCCGCCAAGACCTTCACCGAAATCCTTCTGGGCGGTCTTGCGCCGGACGGCGGCCTGTACCTGCCGGAACAATATCCGCAGGTGACGCGCGCCGAGCTGGATGCGTGGCGCAAGCTGTCGTATGCCGATCTCGCGTTCGCGGTGCTGTCCAAGTTCGCCACCGACATCCCGGTGGCCGACCTCAAGGCGATCGTCGACAAGACCTACACGGCAGCCGTCTATAGCAATGGCCGCGCGGATTCCGACTTCTCGCAGATCACGCCGCTACGCAAGCTGGATGACAATGTGTTCATCCTCGAACTCTCCAACGGTCCGACGCTGGCGTTCAAGGACATGGCGATGCAGTTGCTGGGCAACCTGTTCGAGTACGCCCTGGCGAAGCAGAACGAGGAACTGAACATCTTCGGCGCGACTTCCGGCGACACCGGCTCCGCCGCCGAGTACGCGATGCGCGGCAAGAAGGGTATCCGCGTGTTCATGCTGTCGCCGAACGGCAAGATGTCCGCCTTCCAGCGCGCTCAGATGTATTCGCTGCAGGACCCGAACATCTTCAATATCGCCATCAACGGCATGTTCGACGACGCGCAGGACATGGTGAAGGCTGTGTCCAACGATCACGCCTTCAAGGCCAAGTACAAGATCGGCACGGTGAATTCGATCAACTGGGCGCGCGTGTCGGCGCAGATCGTTTACTACTTCAAGGGCTACTTCGCCGCGACGCAATCCAACGACGAGCATGTGGCGTTCTCGGTGCCGTCCGGCAACTTCGGCAACATCTGCGCCGGACATATCGCGCGCATGATGGGCTTGCCCATCGGCCAGTTGATCCTCGCGACCAACGAGAACGACGTGCTGGACGAGTTCTTCCGCACCGGCGTATATCGTCCGCGCGACACCAGGCACACTTACGAGACCAGCAGCCCCTCGATGGACATCTCCAAGGCTTCCAACTTCGAGCGCTTCGTGTTCGATCTGGTCGGACGCGATGGCGCGAAGGTGCGCGAGTTCTGGAGCAAGGTGGATGCGGGCGGCTCGTTCGACATCAAGGACACTCCGTACTGGGACAATCTGCCGAAGTTCGATTTCGCCTCCGGCAAGAGCACGCATCAGGATCGCCTCAAGACCATCCGCGAGCTGTGGGAGGAATACGGCGTGATGGTCGATACCCACACCGCCGATGGTCTGAAAGTGGGCCTGGAGCAGCGCCGTCCCAGCCTGCCCCTGGTCTGCCTGGAGACTGCGCTGCCCGCGAAGTTCGCCGAGACCATCCAGGAAGCGCTGGGCCGCCAGCCGGAGCGTCCTGCCAAGCTGGAAGGCATCGAGAACCTGCCTCAGCGCTGCGAGGTGATGGACGCGGATGTGGAAAAGCTCAAGGCATATATCTCCGCACACGTCCCGCAATAAAAAAGCCGCCCATTTTTCGGGCGGCTTCTCTGACGTTCAACGCCCTACTGCGGGCGCACCTCTATCCAGCGCACCTTGCCGGGACTGCTGACATTGCCGGAGCCGCCGACCACGGTGGAATCTCCTGTGCCCGTTGTAGTGGTCGTTGTTCCACCGCCTATCCCTATGCCCAACGGTACGCCGTTGTTGCCATGCACCGTCCCGCCGGCGGTGGTCAGGATGGAACCGGTCACCGAATTGGGATTGACGCGTGCGCTGGCGAAACTCAAGGGGTCGCTGCTGATGACCTGGATGGAGTTCTTTTTCGATTCCAGTTCGAAGCCGTCGCGCACGATGACCCCGCCCATGATGTACTGGCGGGTTCCGGTGAAGGTTGTGCCTCCGCCGCTGACCTCCAGTTCGATGGATTGCGGGATGTACATCAGGCCGGAGATGTTGATGTGGTTGCCCAGGTCGGCTGTGCCGCCGCTGTAGAGATACACCGGCAGATCCTCGAATCCGTTGCTGCGAGTGTCCGCGATGCTGAGCGGCGTGGCCTTTTTTGCAGGGACGGTGAATCCGAGATCCGACCATTGCGTGGCGCTGATGTTCAGCTCGGCAAATGCGTCAGCCCAGCCTTGCGCATAGGCTGAAGGCATCAGAAGGTGATACTGGTTGGGCAGGTTCAGTTTGTTGAACTTCGCCACGAAAGCCGGATCGGCGCTGTCGCGGTAATTGGTGTTGTATTGCGCGTTATAGGTATCCACTGCCTCTTGCGGCACTTGGTCGGGATCGATGGTCAGGTCGGTGGTCTTGAAGCGGTAGCTGCAGGGAAAGCTCGGGCCGGACGCATTGCTGCAGACCACACCGGCACTGACGCTCTCGATGTACTCCAGATTGTCCATGATGCCGTCGCCGTCCCGGTCGTTGCTCGCGTTGACGCTGATCGGCAGCCACATGTTGAATTTGAGTTCCTTGCCGGAAGGCAACTGCCCCAGGCCGATGCCGGGTATCACGCCGCCGGCGTAGCTCTTTTGTCCATTGACGAAATCGAAGAACAGCGAGCCGCGCACCCGCACCTGTGCATTGGCCGGAATCGTATAGGTGGTCTTCACGCCTTTCCAGTCCGTCAGCGCGACGCTTGCTCCGGGCTGGATGCCGACGTTGGGCGGGTTGAGGCACAGCGTCTTGGTGGTGGCGGTCTTGCATTTGCCGTAGAGCGGATCGACGGTGCTGGTCACGATGCTTCCCAAGGCGTTCTTGGTGGTCGTCGCGCTTCCTGCTTCTGCTGGAACCAGCACGCGCACGATGCCGTACATGGTGATGTTGTTGGCGACGTTATAGACGAATTGCGCCCAGCTGATCGCGCCGTAGTTGCCGCCGGTTTTGCCGGTCGCCGGGTCGTACGCCGGGTCGATGGTGTATTTCGCCGCGAAATGGCAGCTGCCGACAGGCCCGGGAACCGGCGTGCCGTTGGCGTCGCGGGCGATGCTGTTGGCGCCGTTGTTGACCGGCTTCGCCCCCTTGTAGGCGCGGTAAGTGCCGCCCGCCAGTGTGGGATATGTGCAGGCAATCCCGGTAGCCGAAGGCGCGATGTTCAGCGCTTCCCATTCCGATGCGCGGCGCATCTTGTCCAGGTCGAACAGCTGCGTGCCGTTGGCGAAATAGGTCGCTTTGGTCTTGCTGTAGTAATTCTGGTAGCTGGTGGAGTTGGCGTTGTTGGAACCGATCTCGTCGATCAGGTCATGCGGCGTGACTTTGTTGTCGCGTTGCATCACCTGTATCTCTCCGCCGAGCTTGACCTCGATCTCGTTGCCTTCGCCCAGGCCCTTCATCACCGCAGTGGCATTGGTCGCCATGTTGGTGACTACGCCGGGTGAGCCGGGATTGGGGGTGTTGTCGATGATGACGACCGAGTTGCCGGGGCCGCCGATTGCGCCTGTGACACAGGAAGAGGCCGCCGAGCAGGAAGTGAATTTCCCCTGGATGTTGCTGCCGATGCTGACCGCGATGCGATAGGTCGTGGTCAGGGTCGTATCACAGCTAGGCGCGACAGCGATGGTGATGTAGTCGGCGCCGATGTATCCGGTGGGCGGGGTATAGCTGAACTTCCCCTTGGCCGCATCCACGACGGTGATTGAGCCGCCTTTCGCACTGGTACCGGTGCTCCCGTAGGCCTGAGTGCCGTTTTGGTCGAGCGCGGTGAACACGAACGGTGCGACGCTGTTCTGCACTTGCCCGAGTTGCAGCGTGAATCCGGTGTTCGCCGGGGTGAGCATGCTGGGTATGTCCTGGACCTGCGGCGCCTTGGTTCCTGCCGCGCAGGCTGCGTGTGCGGCGGACGGCGCGAAAGCGGACGCCAGGAATACGGCGACTATGATGGGTGAGATGCGGTCCTGATTGTGCATGACGGTCCCTTTGCGCTGGTTACGGATGGTTGGATGCCTCGCTCAAGGGGGCAATGACTTGGGCGCCGAGCTGGTCGGTGTAGGCCCCGATGAAACGCTGTACATACGCCTTGGCATTACTCACCTGGGCGGCGGAGCAGAGATACAGACTGAACCAGCTGGCATGGGCTGGATCGGGGTCTCGCGACACTTCAAGCCAGACGGCGGTTTTTTCCGCGGACGGCTCCTTGTCCCATGTCTTGCTGCTGAAGGTCAGGCCGTCTTTGTTCTGGGTGAGCAGCAGGGGGCGCAAGGTGCTGCTGATGAACAGGTCGTTGACGCGCAGGTTGGTGGTGCCGGTCAACACCGATTGGTCGGTCAACGCATTGCTGCTGTTGCGCGCTTCGCCATTTGCCACGCGTTGCAGAATGCCGGGGGCGGTTTCGGTGATGCCGGCACCGGCCGCATTGGTGAGAAAGTACTCGTAACCGACCGGGAGCGGCAGGGGCGGGGTGAAGCTGGCGGGTTTCGCCTCGTTTGCGTCCGGCACGTCATTGCAGTTCAGATCGTTTACCGCGGGTGCACTGGCGGCCGCGATACACGGGATGACGGCGGCGCTGGTGCTGACGACCGCGGATGTGGCGGAGAAATTGGTGATTCGGCCCAGGACGAGATTCATGCCGCTTTCGGCCAGCAGCCGCGCCTGATCGTAGTCGCGCGTCGCGCCGGAAAGCTGTGTTCCCTGGGCGGAACGGTAGAAGAAGCCGGCCGAGCCGACCATCAGCATGACCAGCATGACCAGCACGAAGGGGAGGATGTAGCCGCGCTGCGAATACAGCGTACTCATCGGTGATGTATGCCCGTTTGGCATGGTCGTGAGGCATGGGGTCATGATGGATTACCAGTTGCGCGGCAGGATGTCGGCTTCGTAGGTGACGGTGCGGTAGTTGCGCATCGCGCCATTCGGATCCAGCTTGTTGGTGTAGGTGCCATCGGGCGAGCCGACGCGCGCGGTCATCACGACGTGATAGCCTGCCGTCGGTTTGTCGCTTGCGGCAGTTCCTGTCGCCGGAACATTGCTTGCGCCGACAGTCAGCGGCCAGACGTCGAAATTGACGATGCGCGTGTTCAGCCTGCCGGTGCTTCCGGCTATGGCGACGGCGGAAGCCCCTTGTGCGGCGGCCGCATCCGTCCCGCTGGACAGTAATAATGCGCCGTTGGCTTGGGACCAGGTCAGATGCATCGCGTTTTCAGAATACGGCGCGGTGTTGTTAGGCCAGATGGCGTAACCGGCGGGTACGGTGAAGTCGAGGTCGATGCTGTCGTTCGCCAGGTAGGGCGTTTGTGTGCCATTGGGATTGGCGATGCCGGCCGGGTAGGTGATGGAAATCTGCTGTGCCGGATTGCACGTCAGGCACATCTCGGCCTGGCGCAACAGGTCGGTGACGGCTTCGAAGGCGGCCTGGATTTCTTCGGTGGTCTGTTGTTTGCGCGCGGTGTGGAAGAAAGTACGAACCTGGCCACTGTAGAGGTAAAGCGTCGTGATGGAAATAAACATCGCGATGGTGAGCGCGACCATCATTTCAATGAGTGTGTATCCGCCAAGCTTACGCATTGCACGCCGCCGTGTAGTTTTCCAGTACCACGGTGTAGCTCGGATAGACGGTGTAGATCTTGCTGTCGCTGCCGGGGTAGGGTACGCCCAGCGTGATAGTGAGCGGCGAAACCCATGTGCCGGAAGAAACCGAGATGGCGTTGTTGGCTGCGACCTGTGTGCCGCTGCCATCGCTGGCGCGAACAAGGTTGATGGTGTAGTTGTCCTTGCCGTTGTCGCTGGTGACAGTGCGTGGAAATGTGCCCAGTACCGCAGACAGGCAATCGGCGCGTGTCTGATACAGGACGGGTTCCATCGCCAGGGACGCGGCATACACCGAGGTGGCTCGCGCCTGGTTGGATGAGGAGGCCTTCAAGCCGCTGGCAGTGTATAGGGCGATGCCGAGCAATCCCAGCGAGAACACCAGCAGGCTGACCAGGACTTCGATCAGGGTGAAGCCGTGTTGTTTGTTGTCCGACATGTTTGCTCCGTAGCCTAACGAGTGGCCGTCACAATGCCGGTGGAAGAAATATCGATGCGGCGTTGTGGCAAGCCGCTATATCCCGGTGCGGACAGGACGATCGCGGTCGTTCCCGTTTGTGCCGTGACCGTCCCCATGGCGCCGAACACCAGCGTGGCATCCGCACCGATGCCGATGTCGGGACGCATGCTGAAGCTCTCGACCGGTCGAGAGCCGTCTGCAAGGCTCAGTTGCACGGTACGTGCGGCGGAATCGATGGTGACCGTGGCGAAGGTGCTGTGCGATACCGCCATGCCACGAGCTTTCTTCAAGGTCTCGATGAGGTTCTCTTGCGCGGTATTCAGGTCGTTGCCTGCCGACATCGCTCCCAGCGCCGGCAACGCGATGCCGGACAGGATAGCCATGACGGCTATCACGACCATCAGTTCGTACAGGGAGAATCCACGCTGCGTGTGTGCGGTGCGCATAGAGCTCCCTACTTGTTCTTCCAGACGCCATTGGGGCCGGCGCTGCCGGCGAATGTCAGCGTGTTTTGCACACCAGCCTGATCGATGCTGTAGCTGTAATCCGCCGCGCTACCCATGCCTGTGCCAGCCTTGCTGGAGGCAGTGGCAGTGAACTGTGTGCCGGAGGCTGCGATGGTGCAGCTGAAACTGAAGTACTTGCTTGCGGCTGGCGGTGCGACTCCGCAGTTGTTTGCGTTGAGCGGGTCGGTATAGCTGCGGTTGTCCTGGTTGAACTGTTCCATCTTCAGGCGGTAGTCGCCCAGGACGGCGAAGGATTCGGAGAGCTTGCTGGAGAGTACATATTTCCCGTAAGCCGGAATGGCGATGGAGGCGAGGATGGCTATAACAGCGACAGCGATCATTAGTTCAATCAACGTGAATCCGGAGATGGTGCGTCTACGTGAAGCGTAAGCCATAGTGCCATTCGGAGTAAGAGACGGTGCACATCATAGTGACCTGTTGTTTCGTCATCTGTCGGGGGGGCTCTGAAAATGATGTGCGTTGTTCCATTATCGACGCATAGGGGATTCCCCTAGGCATCGGTTGCGGCGGTTCATGCTCTCGGTCAGAATGCGTGCGCGGCGAGTCGCGGGCAGGCCGACTCTTCCTACGGAGACACATATATGCACAGTGCCCTTTCGGCAATGACGATCGGTAACGGCGTTCTTAAAAGAGCAGATCGGCTGCTTTTTTCTTTCCCAAAGCCATACCTCGCGAGTGGGATAGTCCTGATCCAGGCATTATTGTTCTACGCCTATACGGTTTCCGGTCCATGGATTCCATTAAGCCTGTTCTACCTGCTGAACCTGTTTTTCGCCGCCAAATACGTGGGGGGGAATTTCTCGTACATGCTTGCCTTTGCAGCGGCTGCCGGCAGGACGTATATCAAGGTCGGGTTTTATCCCGGAGAGGCGCTCTGGTGGCAAGGCCAATGGCAGTTCGTTTCGAGTTTGTCGGTATACACCCTGTTCTGCTACCTGATGAATGCGCAACTCAGCGGACGCCGGGAAGTTGAAGAGGCGCTGGATAAGCTATCGAGCCTGAGCGAGGCCATTGTGGCCGATACGGATTCCGGCATCATGGTGTTCAAGGAAGACGGCGAGTGCATCATTGCCAACCGTGCGGCGGTAAAAATTCTCGGCGGCACGGCGGAACAATTGCGCCGCCTTGACTACCGGGTCGATGTCGCATGGCCTGCGCCGGAGTTGCTTGCGGCTGCCCGGGAGACGATGCGCACCGGAGCGGAAACGAAATTCACCTCGAAATTGCACACAGCCGACAGACGTGAAGTGTGGTGTGTGGCCTCGGTCAGGCAGATCAAGCGGGCGGACACCTCATATCTGCTGATGGTATTGACCGACATCTCGGCCTATAAAAAGGCCGAGGATGCGAGACAGCAAGCGGATAAGGAAGCCGCAGTGGCCCGGGCCCGGGCAGGCGTGGCCGAACGAAAGCTGCTCAGCATCAGCGAGGAGACTCAGCAACGTATCGGACGCGAGCTGCACGATGATCTGGGGCAGCAGTTGATGGGGGTGGCTTTCATGTCCGAGGTGCTGTTCCAGAAACTGAAGGATGCCAAACAGGAAGAGATGCAGGATGCCGCAAAGATCACCGTGCTCGTGAATGAGGCGATGTCCAGGACCCGGTTGCTGGCCCACGGCCTGTATCCCGCCGAGTTGAAAGAGAAGGGCGTGTGCCGGATGATGGAAAAGTTCGCGGGATATGTGGAAGGGATATATCAGGTCGAATGTCGCTTTTCCTGTCAGCCGGGCTGCCAGATTGACGATCCGGATGCGGCAATAAATTTGTTCCGCATCGTCCAGGAGGCGGTCACCAACGCGGTCAAGCACGGGCATGCGAATCATATCGACTTGCGAGTGTCGGCCTCGCCCTCGGGCGGCATATCGGTTGAAATCCTGGATGACGGTTGCGGCATTTTGCATGCAAGCACAACGGATGGTTCCGGCCTGGGAATACGCAGTATGCGTTATCGCGCAGAATTGATCGGGGCTTCCCTTGAGGTCGCGCAGCGCAGCAACGGTGGAACGCGCGTGGCAGTCAGTCTGCCTGCAGTGCAATAGGAGGCAGGCATGCAGTACCCGTTCAGTGCGGATCGAAAGGCGAAAGTGATGGTGGTGGATGATCATGCCATCGTCCGGCAGGGAATGTTCATGCTGATCAATCGCGAGCCGGACTTGCATGCCTGTTGCGAGGCGGCGGACATCGAGCAGGCGGTGGAAGCCAATCGAGCCTGTCCGCATGACATAGCCATCGTGGATATGTCGCTGGACAATGCCTCCGGCTTGGAGCTGGTGCGGCGTTTCCAAGTGCAGTTTCCCGAATTGAAACTTCTGGTGTTGTCGATGCACGACGAATCCATCTATGCCGAGCCTGCGCTCAAAGCCGGCGCCAGCGGATACCTGATGAAGCAGATGGCGACCGACGTGTTGTTGCATGCAGTACGGAAGATCCTGCGTGGGGAGCTCTATCTGAGCGACCAGATGCATTCGCGCATGCTGAAGAAGATGATGGGCGGAGCGAAGGCGGAATCGCCGGTCGGCAATCTTTCCCCGGCCGAACTTGAGGTGTTGCACCTGATCGGCCTCGGGATGGGAACCGGCGAGATCGCTGACAAGCTGGCGCGCAGCATCAAAACCATCGAGTCGCACAAGGCCAATATCAAGAAAAAGCTCGATCTGGTTAGCGGCAACCAGCTTACTTTATTTGCCATCAATCTGGTGTCATCGCGCGTCGGGTAGTAGACTTCCGGCCGCAATGAATAACCTGCTTCTACTCATCTTCTGTTTCATCGCAGGTGTGTTGTTGCGCCGCTTCCGGCGCATGCCTGACAACGCACCGGCGACGCTCAACAGCTTCATCATCCACGTCTCGCTGCCTGCGCTGACGCTGCTTTACATCCACGATCTAAGATTGTCAGGCGACGTGTTGCTGGTCGCGGCGATGGCCTGGCTGGTGTTCGGACTATCGGCGGGATGCTTCTGGCTCATCGGGCGCTGGCTGGAACTGCCGCGCGCCACGACAGGGGCGCTGATCGTGGTCGGCGGACTGGGCAATACCTCGTTCTTCGGATTGCCGATGGTCGAGGCGTATTACGGCGCAAGCGGTCTTGGTACGGCCATCGTGGCCGACCAACTCGGCTCGTTCTTCGCACTGTCCGTGCTGGGCATCACCGTAGCGGGCATTTACTCGTCGGGGCGTCCGACGGCGGTGGAGATCGCCAAGCGCATCGCGCTGTTCCCGCCGTTCATCGCACTGATCATTGCCTTGCTGCTGATCCCCGTCGAGTATGCGCCGTGGTTCACTGCCTTGCTGAAACGTCTCGGCGATACGCTCGCGCCGCTGGCATTGCTGTCGGTGGGGATGCAGCTGCGCCTGGGGCATGTCGCGGAACACGGGCGCAACCTGGCATTGGGGCTGGGCTTCAAATTGATCCTCGCGCCGTTGGCGATCTACCTGCTCTACGTGCAACTGCTCGGCGCACACGGGCAGACGATCCAAGTCACGCTGTTCGAGGCGGCGATGCCGCCGATGATCACGGCGGCCATCGTGGCTTCGGAGCACGACCTCGACCCGCCGCTGGCGAACCTGATGGTGGCGATGGGGCTGCTCCTTTCATTCGTCACGCTGTATGGCTGGTGGCGGTGGTTTTCCGGCGTTTGATCGCAACGGCATAACTTTCGGTATCGGGATGCTTCATAATTGCGCACTTGGCAAGGCCCATCGCCACGCACTGGTAAGGACAAGTCGAAATGCTGATGACAATATTCAAGTTGAATAAAGGCCGCCTCATCAAGGCCGTTGCACTGACCGCCTTGCTGGCGGTGGGCGCTCTGTCCGCCTGTTCGAAAAAAGAGGCGACGCAGGCCGCGCCGAAACCGGCCGCGAAACCTGCATTGACGGTGCGCGCAGTGCAGACTGCGCCGGCACAGTGGACGCGGGTGCTGGCGGCCAACGGCAGCGTGCTTCCGTGGCAGGAGGCCGTCATCAGCGCGCAACTGCCGGGCCTGCGCATCATGGAGGTGAAGGCCGGTATCGGCGACCGGGTGAGGCAGGGTGACGTGCTGGTGACGCTGGGCAACCGCACGCATTCCGGCGGGGATTACATACAGGGCCGTGTCATAGCACCCGACGACGGCGTGATCTCGGCGGCGAACGCCAATGTGGGTTCGACGGTCCAGCCCGGTGCAGAACTCTTCCGGCTGATCCGCAAGGGCCGCCTGGAATGGCGCGCCGAATTGACCGCCGACGAACTGATGCTGCTGCGCAAGGGCATGTCCGCGGAGATCACCGTGGGCGAGGGCCGCACCGTCAAGGGCCGCGTGCGGGCGATCTCGCCCTCGGTCGATCCGCAGACCCGGTACGGCCATGCGCTGGTCGACCTGCCGAACGACGCCGGCCTGATCGCCGGGCTGTTCGCGCGCGGCGAGATCATGCTGGGAGATGCGCACACGATCGCGCAGACGCTCCCGCAATCTGCGGTGGTGCAGCACGATGGCGCAGCCTATGTCTACGTCATCGCGCCGGACGGAAGGGTGCAGGAGCGCAAGGTCGGCATCGGCCAGCGCTCCGGTGACCGCATCGAGATCACCTCCGGCCTGGAGCCCGGTGTCTCCGTCGTGGAGTCGGGCGGGGCGTTCCTGACGGATGGCGATGTCGTTCGCCTCACCTCCGCCCAATAGCACCGTCGAGACGGCGATGAACGTTTCCTCCTGGTCGATTCGTAATCCCATCCCCGCGTTGCTCGCCTTCGTGATGCTCACGCTGATGGGCATCATGGGCTTCAATGCGATGAAGATCCAGCAGTTTCCGGACATCGATCTGCCGATGGTCACGGTCAATGCGTCGCTGCCCGGCGCTTCGCCAGCGCAGATGGAGACCGAGGTCGCGCGCAAGCTGGAGAATTCGCTGGCGAACACGCAGGGGCTGAAGCACCTGTACACCAAGATACTCGACGGCACCGTCATCATCACCGCCGAGTTCCGTCTGGAAAAGAACACGCAGGAGGCGGTGGACGACGTGCGCGCCGCCGTGACCCGCGTCCGTGCAGACCTGCCGCGCGACCTGCGCGACCCGTCCGTCGCCAAGGTCGAGCTGAGCGGCCTGCCCATCCTGACCTATACCATCTCTTCGCCGCGCATGACGGAAGAGGAGTTGTCCTGGTTCGTCGACAACTCCGTGACCAAATCGCTGCTGGCGGTGCGCGGCGTCGGCGCGGTGGGCCGCGTCGGCGGCGTGACGCGGGAGGTGAGCGTCGAGCTCGACCCCGCCCGGCTGCTGGCGCTGAATGCGACCGCGGCGGACGTTTCCAAGCAGCTGCGCGACATCCAGCAGGAGGCTTCCGGCGGGCGCGCCGACATTGGCGGCAGCGAACAATCGGTGCGCACCATCGCGACGGTCGCTACCGCGGAACAGCTTGCGTCCATGCAGATACACCTGCCGGACGGACGCAGCGTCCGTCTCGACCAGATCGCCACAGTGAGAGACAGCATCGCCGAGCGGCGCGCTGCCGCGCTGCTCAACGGCCGCGAGGTCGTCGGCTTCGAGATCAGCCGCGCGCGCGGCTACGGCGAGGTCGAGGTCGCCGGGGGGGTGGCGAAGGTGCTGGAGCGCCTGAAGGCCGACCATCCCGATGTCGTCATCACCGAGGCATTCAACTTCGTCGATCCGGTGGCTGAGAACTACGAAGGTTCGATGCATCTGCTGTACGAGGGGGCGGCGCTCGCGGTGCTGGTGGTGCTGGCCTTCCTGCGCAACGTGCGCGCCACCGTCGTGGCTGCGACCGCGCTGCCGCTGGCGGTGATCCCGACCTTTGCCGTGATGTACCTCATGGGTTTCTCGATCAACGTGGTGACGCTGCTGTCGCTGTCTTTGGTGGTCGGCGTGCTGGTGGACGACGCCATCGTCGAGATCGAGAACATCATGCGTCACCTGGAGATGGGCAAGACGCCGTACCAGGCGGCAATGGAAGCAGCCGACGAGATCGGGCTCGCGGTGATCGCCACCACCTTCACGTTGATCGCCGTGTTCCTGCCGACCGCCTTCATGAGCGGCGTGGCGGGCAAGTTCTTCGTGCAGTTCGGCTGGACCGCGGCCATCGCGGTGTTCTTCTCGCTGGTGGTTGCGCGCATGCTGACGCCGATGATGTCGGCCTATATCCTGCGGGCGCGCGCGGCGCACGAACTGCCGTCGTGGATCGTGCTTTACCTCAAATGGGCGGCGTTCTGTCTGAAGCACCGGGTACTCACCACGTTCGGCGCGGCGGTATTCTTCTTCGGCTCGTTTGCCTTGGTACCCTTGCTGCCCACCGGCTTCATGCCGCCGGACGATCTGTCTCAGTCGCAGGTGACCCTCACCATGCCTCCCGGCAGCCGTTTCGAGGACACCTACCGCATGGCAGAGCAGGCGCGCCATCTTATCGAGAAGAACTCGCATGTGAAACTGATCTACACCGCAATCGGCGGCGGCAGCTCGGGCGGCGACCCGTTCGCGCCGCGTGCCGGCGGCGATGTGCGCAAGGCGACGCTGACCCTCAACTTCACGCCGCGCAGGGAGCGCAACATCAGCAAGCAGGCCATTGAGGCACAGTTGCGTGAGGCGCTGGCCGAGTTGCCCGGCGTGCGCATCAAGGTCGGGCTGGCCTCGTCGAACGAGAAATACGTGCTGGTGCTGGCGGGCGAGGACGGGCAGGCATTGGAGGAGCATGCGCAGAAGGTCGCGCGCGACCTGCGCACGATACCCGGCATCGGCAACGTCACCTCGACCTCCAGTCTGGTGCGCCCCGAACTGGTGGTGCGGCCGGATTTTGCCAAGGCCGCTGACCTCGGCGTGACCTCGGCCGCCATCGCCGACACGCTGCGCATCGCCACCGCAGGCGACTATGACCAGGCGCTGGCCAAACTCAACTTGTCTGACAGGCAGATACCGGTCGTCGTGAAGCTGCGCGCCGATGCTCGCCAGGACATCGAACTGCTGTCGCGGCTGGTGGTGCACGGCAAGCACGGGCCGGTGATGCTGGGCAACGTCGCCGACATCGGCATCGAGAGCGGTCCCGCGCAGATCGACCGCTACGACCGCATGCGCAACATCAATTTCGAGATCGAGCTCAACCAGCAGCCGCTGGGCGAAGTCGAGGCGCGGGCGATGGCGCTGCCCACCCTGAAAGAACTGCCGCGCGGCATCACCGTCGCCACGGTCGGCGACGCCGAGGCGATGGCCGAGCTGTTCGCAAGTTTCGGGCTGGCGATGCTGACCGGCATCCTGTGCATCTATATCGTGCTGGTGCTGCTGTTCAAGGACTTCGTGCAGCCCGTGACCATCCTGGCCGCCCTGGTCTTGTCGGTGCCGGGAGCGTTCCTCGCGTTGTTTGTCACGCATACCGCGCTGTCCATGCCTTCGATGATCGGCCTGATCATGCTGATGGGCATCGCCACGAAGAACTCCATCCTGCTGGTCGAATACGCCATCGTGTCGCGGCGAGAACGCGGCATGAACCGTGCCGAGGCGCTGATCGACGCCTGCAAGAAGCGCGCGCGCCCCATCGTGATGACTACGATGGCGATGGGCGCCGGCATGCTGCCGGTCGCGCTCGGCATCGGCGTCGATCCCAGCTTCCGCGCGCCGATGGCCATCGTCGTGATCGGCGGCCTGATCACCTCCACCTTCCTCAGCCTGCTGGTGATCCCTGTGGTGTTCACCTACGTGGACGATGTGGTGCAGTTCCTGAGTCGCTGGTTCAAACGCAGGCACGCACACGCATGAGCGAGTAGTCTTGCGATCGTCCGCAACCTCAATATGAGGGAGATACCTACTACTCCCAAATTGAGCACTATGCTTTACTAGTCCCGCACGCCACCGTCCTGTTTGCGCCGATGCATGGACGACGCGCAACATCATTGACTCTGTGGAACGCGGGGGCAATCCATGAAGAACTCTCTGCAAAGATTGCAGTACAGGCTGGGCAGGCAGGGTTTATTCGTTCGAGACGGTCTGGCACTGACATGGCAAGCTTTCGGCAGTCTGCCCGCGATATCGAAACTGCCGGTTCGCCACGCCTTCTACAAGCAATTGTATTTCAGCGGTATCCAGTCCATAGGTTACGTAGGTGCCATCGGGTTTCTGTCCGGGCTGATCCTGGTGATCCAGGTCCACAACCTGGTCGGGCATAACGAGTTGCTGACGTTGCATGTGCTGATCTGGATAATCGTGCGCGAACTGGGACCGTTGCTGGCGGCCATCGTCATCATCAGTCGCAGCAGTTCGGCCATTGCCAGCGAACTGGCCGCGATGCAGGTCAATGGCGAGATCGACTATCTGCGGCGCATGGCGGTGTCCCCCGTTTCCTATATGGCCATGCCGAGAATACTGGGCATGACCCTCGCCAGCCTGGCGCTGGCTTTCTATTTTCAGGTGGTGTCGATCGGCACCGGTATGGCGGTGACTGCCTGGATGCTCGACATTGCGTTGATGAACGAGGTCGCCAATTTTTTCGACACGATCAGCTTTCTCGAGATAGCTACCGCTCTCCTGAAAAGCATCTGTTTTGGTGTCATTGTGTCAGTGGTTTCCTGCTACTACGGTCTGGCGGTCAAGCGCGCACTGACAGAGATACCCAAAGCGGCCTCCCGTGCGGTGATACGAAGTCTATTGGCCGTGTTCGCGTGTGATGGCGTGATCACGATGTTGTTCTTTTGATATGACGGCCCTTTTCCAGTTTTCTGCAGTGATGTTCGCAGACTTGGGGCCGTATTCCTTCACCTTGCATGAGGGCGAAACTCGCCTGCTGCGAGTGGCTTCGGAGGCCGAAAAGGACGCGGTGATAGGCGTGGCGCTAGGCAAGAGAAAATGCGCTGAGGGTACAGTACTGCTGCAAGGCGTGCCGCTGGATGAAAACAGAGCGGGCAGCGTTGGTTGGGTCGCCGCGAATGGCGGACTGATCAGCAACCTGAAAGTCTGGGAGAACGTAACGCTGCCATTGTGGTATCACGCCAGTCACGCGGTGGCCGAGACGGAGCAGATGGTCGCTCACTGGCTGTCAGCGCTGGGAATGGTCGAGGCTGAATGGGTGGGATTCATGGAGTCTCCACCGGACAGGCTGACATCCTGGCAGCGCAAATTGGCCGGTTTGTTGCGCGGGCTGGTGCAAAGTCCGCTGGTGCTGGTTGTGGATGCCGCACTGTTCAAAGGCATCGAGCCAGGCCTGGGTGCCAGGTGGGCGGCTGCATTGGAGACTTATGCCGAACAGGGGCGGGCAGTGCTGGTCGTGGCAGATAGTGAAACCGAATTGCCCTGGAAGATGATCGAGAGGCCGGTATGACGTTATTGGCGGACAAGGACAAGCGTTTTAAAAACCTGTTCGGCAGGGCTGCCATTTTCCTGGTGCTGGCCGTATCGGGTATTGCGCTGACCTTTGTGATGGCGGGGGTGAAGAAGGGGGTCTTCACCCCGAAATCCTCCGTATATTTTGTCGCAGACAGCGGGCAGGACCTGAGTGAAGGGATGCCGGTGAAATTGAGCGGATTCAAGGTCGGCACCGTCAAGGATCTTTCTCTGGATGAAGTCGGGCGCGTTCAGGTCGAGGCGGCCATCGAGCAGAAATATCTTCCGCTGATCAAGGAAGATGCCGTGGCGCGGCTGACAAAAGGGGGCCTGATCGGCGGCGATGTCATCCTGGAGATCAGCCGCGGCTCGGAACGCAAAAATGCATTGGCGCCCGGCGGGACCATCCGCTTTGAGCGGACGGGTGGAGTGGAAGATGTGGCACTGGAGCTGCGCGACCGGTTATTGCCGATCCTCGGTGATCTGCATCAGATGCTGAACGATCCCGAAGGGGATGTGCGCCAGACACTGAAGAACCTGCGGGAATTCTCTGTGGAGGTCCGCGCCACGCGCAATCGACTCGATAGTTTGCTCGAACAGGCAGACGCCGGCGTGACCGGGGAGGTGGTGCCCATGCTGCGCTCGTTGCGACAAACGAGCATGCGCGCCGAAAGTATGGCAACGCAACTCGAACAGTCTCTGCCGGTTCTGGTTCGCAAGGCGGATGACACCCTGGACAACCTGAAGCAGACCAGCGAGACGATCAGGAGCGCAGTGGAGCAATCGGCACCCGAGCTGCCGGGATTGATAGGAGAAACGCATGACATTGTGGAGGGGGTGAGCACGAGTTGGCCCGTAAAAAACATGATGCCGGTACCGGAAAGCGGCCCGGTAAAGATGGACAGCCATGATTAGATCGTTCGTGCTGATCATGTCTGTTATCTTGCTGGCCGCATGCGGCAGCCCGCCGCCGCGCCTGCCGCTGGCATTGGAGCGGGCGCAGACAGCGGATAAGGATGCCCGGCGCGCATTGCAGACGGGAGACCTGGTCAATGCGCGGATATTGTTTGCCCGATCCGTTGCACTGCATCAGTCGCTGGATGACGCGGATGGTTCGGCGAGTGCCCTGGTCAGCCTCGCAACGGTTTCTCACCGGCTGCACGATGATGCCGCCGCAATAAAACTGCTCGATCAGATATTGCTTGACCAGACAGGTGTGTATCCTCCGGAGTGGCGGATCACTGCTGCCTTCCGCAAGGCAGTCATACTCGCAGACCTGGGGCGAAGCGACGAAGCCGTGCCGGTGCTGGCCCTCGCCGACAAGCAGTGCGAAGGGAATTGCGCATTGCACTTGAGCATAGATGTATTGAAGGCACGCCTGGCTTTGCTCAAAGGCGATGCGGCTGCCGCACTGGAGCTGGCGCAACCTGCCGCGTCAGCCCGGGAAGCAGGCAAGGAAGAACAGGCCAATGCTTTGCGGATCGTTGCCGCCGCCGAAGAGAGATTGTCGCGGCATGACGCGGCCTTGCTGCATTACCGGGCCGCACTCGAATTGGATAAGTCGCTCGGTTTGAGCAACCGGATAGAAGAGGATCTGAACGGTATGGTGCGCGTATTGACCCGTCTTGGGCGTGACGAGGAAGCGGCGCACCATGCACGTCGCGCTTTCATCGTGCATGAAGCCGCACGCAAGAATGCGCCCGCTCCAATTCCGTCAGCCCCCTGATTACCTGCAGAGACCCATGAATAACGTCTGGAACGAACGCTACGCGGGAGATGATTACCATTTCGGCACCGAACCGAACGCCTTCCTGGCGTCGCAACATGAGTTGCTCAAGCCCGGCATGAACTGCCTGGCGGTGGCGGACGGCGAAGGGCGCAACGGCGTGTGGCTGGCGCAGCAGGGGCTGGAAGTGCTGTCGGTGGATGCGTCGCCGGTGGCGCTGGAAAAAGCGAAGAGACTGGCCGAGCAGCGCGGCATGAAAGTGCAGTTCGAGCAGGCCGATCTGATGCGATGGGAGTGGGGTGAGAACCGCTTCGACCTGGTCGTCGCCATCTTCATCCAGTTCGCGCCGCCGGGGATGCGCGAACAGATGTTCGCGCGCATCAAGCTTTGCCTCAAGCCGGGAGGATTGTTACTGGTGCAGGGATACACGCCGCGCCAGCTCGAATACCGCACCGGCGGGCCGTCACAGGTCGAGAATCTCTACACCGAGGAGATGTTGCGCGAGGCGTTCGCCGACATGGAAATCCTGCAGCTGCGCGAGCACGACGACTTCATCAGCGAAGGTACGGGACACCTCGGAATGTCGGCGCTGATCGATCTCGTGGCGCGCAAGCCCGTCGGTTGAGTGCTACTGGCCGAAGACGGTAGCCCGGTTGCGGCCGCTTTGCTTGGAGACATACAGGGCCTTGTCGGCCCGGTTCATCAGTTCCACGAGGCCGCCCCCCTTTGCGTGTGCGGCGACGCCTATGGATATCGTGATGCCACCGATCTGGTCGTTGCCGTCGACGCGGCGGATCTTGCCGCTCTCGATGGACTGGCGGATATGCTCCGCGACGACGAGTGCTCCCGCCAGGTTGGTTTCCGGCAGCAATACGGCGAATTCCTCGCCACCCAGCCTCGCGACGGCGTCTTGTCCCTTCACCTTCGATTTGAGGGTGTTGGCAACCGCGCTGATGACCTTGTCGCCGAACAGGTGGCCATAGGTGTCGTTGATCTTCTTGAAGTGGTCGATGTCGATCATCAGCAGGCACAATCCCTTGGCGATCGCGATCTCGTCGGCAAAGAGGGCTTGGGTCCGGATTTCAAAGCCACGCCGGTTGAGGACGCCGGTCAGCGGGTCGGTCACCGCCTCTCCGCGCGCCGATTCGAGTTCCTGGTTCAGCTTCTCCACTTGCTGCTTGCTGGCCTCCAGTTGCGCCTGCAATTGCTGCATCGAGCCGCGCATCTTGTCGGTGTCGTCCGCCATGGTATTGATCAGGGAGTCCAGCTCTTCGGTGCCCAGGCTGCCCTTCAGTGCGTCGCCGTACGTCTGCAAGCTGCTGCCGAAGTGAAGTGCCTGCCGGTCGGTCTCTGCCGTAAAACCGGCCAGTTTGCTCAACAATTGCTTGATGTCCTTGCGCAATACCTGCTGAACGTCCGCGCCGCTTTCCGAGACATATTGGGCGTAGAACTTCTCGATGGTGTCGTCGTCGAGCTTGGTGTCGCTGCTGAGCCGATTGTTCATTGCTTCGCTCAGTGCGGGGTTGATGCCGGTCAGGTAGTCATACCACACCGCGTAATTCGGCGGAGTGAATGCCGCGGGATGGCTCGCCATCTTCTGGAGAGCCAGGCGCAGAATCTCGGCGCTTGCGGCGCGTTCACGGGAATATTTCATGATGAACCTTAGTGGAAATCACCTTGTTTGCGGCGTGGTCATTCGAGTCACTACTTTATCCGCGGGGGGCCGGCAAGTAAACAGGTTTTCATGCAGCAGAGCCGGAAAAAACCAATCAAATCTGCGAGCGTGCCCAGCGCACGATGTTCGTTGCGTCCATGGCGCCGGGCTGACGCGCGATCTCCTGGCCGCCCCTGAAGATCGCCAGGGTAGGGATGCTGCGGATATTGAAGCGCCCTGCCAGTGCCTGTTCGGCTTCGGTGTTCAGCTTGGCGAGGCGCATCTCCGGTTCCAGCAGATGCGCGGCCTGCGCGAAGGCAGGGGCCATCATTCGGCACGGGCCGCACCAGGGCGCCCAGAAATCCACCAGCACGGGGATGTCGTTGCGCGTGACGTGCTGCTGGAAGTTCGCCGCAGTGAGTTCCAGCGGCTGCGCCTGGAACAGCGCCTGCTTGCACTTGCCGCAGACGGGGTGGGACTTCAGCTTGCTCGCCGGCACGCGGTTCACCGCGTCGCAATGCGGGCAGGCGATATGCAGGGAGTCGTTCATGGCGTTCCTTTCGTGGCAATGCCCCGTAAATGAGGACACTTCGGCCGGTTTCAACTGCCGGAGAGAGACTTGAACGGGCTGGGTAGGGTAAGACGGTGCGCCACGACTTCGCCGTCATGGAACAGCCACAGGCTGCCGGGTGGCATGGTGATCCAGGGCTCGTTGTCGGTGAGCGGCTGGGTGGCGATCACCGCCACGCGGTCGTTCGGCGTGGTCACCTCGCTGAAGTCCACCATCACGTCCTCGTCCTTCAGGTGCGCCGTCGCGAACGGCGCATGCCGCACGATGTAGCTCAGTTCGGTGGAACAGTGCGCGAACAGGCTGTCGCCGTTGGAGAGCAGGTAGTTGAAGATGCCCATGCCCGCAAGCGGCGTGGTCAGTTCATGCAGTGCATCGAATAGAGCCTCGCGGGCGGGCGGCACGTCGTCGAAGCGGCTCCGCAGGCTCTGCAGCAGCCAGCAGAAGATGCGCTCGCTATCGGTGTCGCCCACGGGCAGGAAGCTGCCGTCGAGTTCAGGCTGAAACTGCGGCAGGTTGCCGTTATGCGCGAACACCCAGTACTGTCCCCACAGCTCGCGCTGGAAGGGGTGGGTGTTCTCCAGCGACACGATACCCTGCGTCGCCTTGCGGATGTGCGCGATGACATTCAGCGATCGGATGGGGTAGTTGCGCACCAGCTCGGCGACGGGCGACTGCGCCGAAGGCTGCGGGTCGAGGAACAGGCGCACTCCCTTGCCCTCGAAGAACGCGATGCCCCAGCCGTCGGCATGCACGTCGGTGGCCCCGCCGCGCTTCTGGAAGCCGGTGAAGGAAAAGCAGATGTCGGTGGGGACGTTGCAGTTCATCCCCAATAGCTGGCACATGGGTCAGTCCCCGAACCTCATGGACAGATCCACCGCCTGCACGTCCTTGGTCAGCGCGCCGATGGAGATACGGTCCACGCCGGTCTCGGCGACGAGGCGCACGTTCTCCAGCGAGATGCCGCCCGAGGCTTCCAGTTCGGCGCGCTTGGCGGTGTGGTCGACTGCGAGGCGCATGTCGGCGACCGAGAAGTTGTCGAGCAGGATCAGCCGCGCGCCCGCGCTGAGCGCCTCGTCGAGCTGTGCCATGCTCTCTACCTCGATCTGGACCGGGAAGACCGACGGTGTGATGCGGAACGCCTGCTCCAGCACCGCGCGGATACCGCCTGCGGCGGCAATGTGGTTCTCCTTGATCAGGACCCCGTCATAGAGCCCGGTACGCTGGTTGTGCCCGCCGCCGGTATGCACGGCGTACTTCTGCGCCATGCGCAGGCCGGGCAGCGTCTTGCGGGTGTCCATGATCCTGGCCTGGGTGCCCGCCACGGCATCGACATAGCGGCGCGTCAGCGTGGCGGTGGCGGATAGCGTCTGCAGGAAGTTCAGCGCGCAGCGTTCGGCGGTGAGCAGCGCGCGGGCGTTGCCGCGCACCCTGCAGAGCTGCTGGTTGGGCTGCACCAGGTCGCCTTCCTGCGCGGACCAGTGGATCTCGCAGTTCGGGTCGAGCGTGAGGAAGCATTCCTCCAGCCAGAGCGAGCCGCAAAGCACAGCCTCCTGCCGCGTGATGATGTTCGCCGTCGAAGTCTGGGCGGGCGGGATCAGCTGCGCGGTCAGGTCGCCGTCGCGGATATCCTCCTCGAGAGCGGTGCGGACATTGGCCTGGATGTGGTGGGCAAGGTTCGTGAGTGGCATGGTGCATTCCTCTAAAGATAGGCGCAGTATAGTAGATGAAGGGGCGGGGTTGAAATTCCGGCTTGGCTCCCCACCTAGGGCACATTCGAATCTATACACGAGGAGTGCGTCGCCATGCGTTTCGACAAGTTCACCACCAAACTGCAGCAAGCCCTGTCCGATGCCCAGAGCGTGGCGGTCGGCAGCGATAACCAGTTCATCGAGCCGCAGCACCTGCTGCTGGCGCTGCTCAACGACAGCGACAGCGGGGCGGGATCGCTGCTGGCGCGCGCCGGAGGCAACGTCAATGCGCTGAAAAACGCGCTGACCGATGCCGTGTCGCGCCTGCCCAAGGTGGAAGGCCACGGCGGCGAGGTGCAGGTCGGGCGCGATCTGACCAACCTGCTGAACCTGACCGACAAGGAAGCGCAGAAACGCGGCGACCAGTTCATCGCCAGCGAGATGTTCTTGCTGGCACTCACTAACGACAAGGGCGAGACCGGGCGGCTGCTCAAGCAGCACGGGGTGACACGTGCGCCGCTGGAAACTGCCATCAACGCTGTGCGCGGCGGCGAGTCGGTGGGCTCTCAGGAAGCCGAAGGTCAGCGCGAAGCCCTGAAGAAATATTGCCTCGACCTGACCGAGCGCGCGCGCATGGGCAAGCTCGATCCGGTGATCGGCCGCGACGACGAGATCCGCCGCGCCATCCAGGTGCTGCAGCGCCGGACCAAGAACAACCCCGTGCTGATCGGCGAACCCGGCGTGGGCAAGACCGCGATTGTTGAAGGCTTGGCTCAACGGATCATTAACGACGAAGTGCCGGAGACGCTGAAGGGTAAACGCGTGCTGTCGCTGGATATGGCCGCGTTGCTGGCGGGTGCCAAGTACCGCGGCGAGTTCGAGGAGCGCCTGAAGAACGTGCTCAAGGAACTGGCGCAGGACGAAGGCAAGAACATCGTGTTCATCGACGAGCTGCACACCATGGTCGGCGCGGGCAAGGCCGAGGGTGCGATGGATGCGGGCAATATGCTCAAGCCTGCATTGGCGCGCGGCGAGCTGCACTGCATCGGCGCGACCACCCTGGACGAATACCGCAAATACATCGAGAAGGATGCCGCGCTGGAACGCCGCTTCCAGAAGGTGCTGGTGGATGAGCCGTCGGTGGAATCCACCATCGCCATCCTGCGCGGCTTGAAGGAAAAATACGAAGTGCACCACGGCGTGGAGATCACCGACCCGGCCATCGTCGCGGCGGCGGAACTCTCGCACCGTTACATCACCGACCGCTTCCTGCCGGACAAGGCCATCGACCTGATAGACGAGGCCGCATCGCGCATGAAGATGGAGATCGATTCCAAGCCGGAAGTGATGGACAAGCTCGAGCGCCGCCTGATCCAGTTGAAGATCGAACGCGAAGCGGTGAAGAAGGAGAAGGATGAGGCCTCGCAAAAGCGTCTGGGCCTGATCGAGGACGAGATCAAGAAGCTGGAGCGCGAGTACGCCGATCTGGAAGAGATCTGGAAGTCGGAGAAGGGGGCGGCACAGGGTGCAGCCACCGTGAAGGAAGAGATCGACCGCGTGCGTGCCGAGATCATTCGCCTGCAACGCGAAGGCAAGCTGGAGAAGGTGGCCGAGCTGCAATACGGCAAGCTGCCTCAGCTCGAAGCGAAATTGAAAGAAGCCGCGCAGCGCGAGGCCGAAGGCAGCGCGCAGAAGAACAAACTGCTGCGCACCCAGGTCGGGGCCGAAGAGATCGCCGAAGTGGTCTCGCGTGCCACCGGCATCCCGGTGAGCAAGATGATGCAGGGCGAGCGCGACAAGCTGCTGCATATGGAAGACAAGATGCATGAGCGCGTGGTGGGTCAGGACGAGGCGGTGCGCCTGGTGTCCGACGCCATCCGCCGCTCGCGCTCCGGCCTGTCCGACCCGAACCGTCCGTATGGCTCGTTCCTGTTCCTGGGCCCCACCGGCGTGGGCAAGACCGAGCTGTGCAAGACGCTGGCGAGCTTCCTGTTCGACTCGGAAGAGCACCTCATTCGCATCGATATGAGCGAGTTCATGGAGAAGCATTCCGTCGCGCGCCTGATCGGTGCGCCGCCCGGCTATGTGGGCTATGAAGAAGGCGGCTACCTGACCGAGGCCGTTCGCCGCAAGCCGTACAGCGTCATCCTGCTCGATGAAGTGGAGAAGGCGCACCCGGACGTGTTCAACGTGCTGCTGCAGGTGCTGGACGACGGCCGCATGACCGACGGGCAGGGACGCACCGTGGACTTCAAGAACACCGTGGTGGTGATGACCTCCAACCTGGGCTCTCAGATGATCCAGCAGATGTCGGGCGACGATTACCAGGTGGTGAAGCTCGCGGTGATGGGCGAGGTGAAGACCTATTTCCGTCCCGAGTTCATCAACCGCATCGACGAGGTGGTGGTGTTCCACGCGCTGGACGAGAAGAACATCAAGTCCATCGCGCGCATCCAGATGCACGGCCTGGAGAAACGCTTGGCCGCGATGGAGATGAAGCTGGAGGTGAGCGATGCAGCGCTCTCCGAAGTCGCCAACGCGGGCTTCGACCCGGTGTACGGTGCGCGCCCGCTGAAGCGCGCGATCCAGGCGCAGATCGAGAATCAGCTCGCCAAGGCCATCCTCGAAGGGAAGTTCGCTGCGAAGGACACCATCAAAGTGGACTGCAAGGGCGGGGTGATGCGGTTCGACAAGGCGTGAGGGAACTCCTGCCCGGGGAATTGGCCGAACTAGTCCGACCGGCGAAGCTGGAATTGAAGAAGGAAACGAGGAACCGTCGCCGGTCCATGTAACGATCAAAAGGAGGTCATCATGCAGATCCCTTTGCAAATCACCGTACGTGACGTTCCCCAATCCGAGGCTGTCGAGGCGCGCATCCGGCAAAAGGTGGATAAGCTCGAAGAGTTCTTCAGCCACATCATCTCCTGCCGGGTGGTGGTGGAGGCGCCGCACAAGCACCATCATCAAGGCAAGCAATACACCCTGCGCATCGACATCGGCGTGCCCGGCCACGAGATCGTGGTCAATCGCGACCATCACGAGGACGTGTTCGTCGCCCTGCGAGACGGCTTCGATGCCGCCAAGCGCCAACTTGATGAGTATGCCCGCCGCAACCGGCGCGAGACCAAGGTGCACGCACCTGAGCGCGTTGGGCGCGTGCTGCGGCTCTCCCGGGAGGAGGGCATCGGCTTCATCGCCGGACAGGACGGCACCGAGCATTACTTCGATCGCGCGAATGTCGTGAGCCCGCGCTTCGAGCAGCTGAAGGAGGGCGACGAGGTCAAGTTCATCGAGGAGATCGCGGGCGAGGGGGCGCAGGCGAAGCGCGTGAGCATCGGCCATCACCACGAGCCTGAATAGCAACGGTTAAGCCGGGGCCGGCGATGGCTACTCCCCACCTCAATGAATACCAGCGCAAGCGCGATTTCCGTCGCACTCCCGAACCGTCTGTTACGGCTCCGGCAGGCGCGGCTCCGGCGGTGCAGCCCCATCTCTACGTCATGCACAAACATGCCGCCCGGCGTTTGCATTTCGATCTGCGCATCGAGCAGGACGGGGTGCTGCGCAGCTGGGCACTGCCCAAAGGTCCGCCGTTGGACAGCGGCGAGAAGCACCTCGCTGTCGAGGTGGAGGATCACCCGCTTGCATATGCCGAGTTCGAGGGCACCATCCCCAAGGGCGAATACGGCGGCGGGACGGTGATGCTGTGGGATGTGGGGCTGTGGCAACTCAATGGCCGCAACGACGACGAGCAGATCGACTTCATCCTCACCGGGGCTAAGCTCAAGGGAGCCTGGACCCTGGTGCGCATGCGCGACTGGGATGTGCACGGGAAGAACAAGCAGTGGCTGTTGATCAAGCGCACCGACCACCCGCAGCACACCCTGCACCCCGATGACCTGAGCGTGGCAAGCGGCCGCAGCATGGAGGAGATTGCCGCGAACCGCGATCCTCACGAGGCAGGAACATCCCCACCGCAACGCCCAGCTCCACCAATCGCAAAAGAACTCCCCGGCGCCCGCAAGGTACCTCCCCCCGCCACCCTGCCCCCGCAGTTAGCCACCCCCAGCGAGAGCGCGCCGTCCGGCAAGACCTGGCTGCACGAGATCAAGTTCGACGGCTATCGCATCTTGGCGCACATCGAACACGGCAAGGCGCGCCTGATGACGCGCAACGGCCACGACTGGACTGCGCGATTGCGAACTCAGGCCAAGCAACTGGAAGCATTGCCGGTGCAGCAGGCCATCCTCGACGGCGAACTGGTGGCGCTCGACGCGGGCGGCGCCAGCAGCTTCCGCGAGCTGCAGGAGTCGCTGAGCCGCAAGCAAAGCGCGCAGCTGACCTATCAACTCTTCGATCTGGTCTATCTGGACGGGCACGATCTCTCTGCGTTGCCGCTGGCCGAGCGCAAGCAGGCGCTGGCGCAGCTGCTGCAGGCGGCAGCGTTCGAGCCCGGCGGAGTGGTCCGCTATTCGGACCATGTGCAGGGACAGGGGCCGGAGTTCTTCGAGCAGGCATGCATGCTGGGTCTGGAGGGCATCGTCTCCAAGCGCGCCGATGCGCCCTATCGCAGCGGGCGCAGCAAGCTCTGGCTCAAGGCGAAATGCGGCCGGCAGAACGCCGAGTTCGTGGTCGGCGGCTACACGCCACCCGCGGGTGCGCGCAGCGGCTTCGGTGCGTTGCTGCTTGGCACGCCGCGCGATGGACTGCTGGAATATTCGGGGCGGTTGGGCACCGGCTTCAGTGCCCGTCAGCTCGAACAGCTGCATGCGCAACTGCAGCACGATGAGATCGACCACTCGCCCTTCGCTTCCTCGCCCATGCTGCTCAGTTCGCGCGGCGTGCACTGGGTGAAGCCGACGCTGGTCGTCGCGGTCGAGTACGTCGAACGCACGCGCGATGGCCTGCTGCGCCAGCCCAGCTTCGTTGCGGTGCGCGAGGATGTGGAGCCCGGCGAGATCGAATCCATCGGCGGCGCCACGCTGGAAGAGGCCGCGCGCGCGAGCACTACGCAAGCGCGGCACGCAGGCACCGGCGCGGTGGATGTCGCAGGAGCCGAGCTCACGCACCCCGAACGCATCCTCTACCCGGAACAGGGCGTGACCAAGCTGGCGCTGGCTCGCTATTACGAATCCATCCACGAATGGGTGCTGCCCTATCTCGCGCAGCGCCCGCTGGTGCTGGTGCGCTGCCCCGAGGGACGCCCACAAGGAGATGGACAAAAAGGCTGCTTCTACCAGAAGCATCTGCCCAGGACGCAGGCCGGTTCGGTGCCGCGCATCGCGATCCGCGAAGAGGATGAAGTTCGCGACTATGCCTATGTGCGTTCGCTTGCCGACCTGCTGGCGCTGGTGCAGCACGACGTGCTGGAGTTCCACCCTTGGGGCTGCCGGGTGGAAGACATCGAGCACCCTGACCTCCTGGTGTTCGACCTCGACCCCGCGCCCGAGGTGGCGTGGAGCGAGGTGGTGCGCACGGCGCGCGAGTTGCGCGAACGATTGCAGCAGCTGGGGCTGACCGCCTTCCTCCGCACCACCGGAGGCAAGGGGTTGCACCTTGTGGTGCCGCTGCAACCCCGCGCGGACTGGCACACGGCCAAGGAATTCGCAAAGGCGGTAGTGGAACGGCATGCGCACGAGGAGCCGCGCCTGCTCACCACCAGCGTGGCCATGGCGAAACGCCGCGGGAAGATCTTTCTCGATTACCTGCGCAACACGCGAGGCTCGACCGCCATCGCCAGCTACTCGCCGCGCGCCCGTCCGCGCGCGCCGGTGGCAGTGCCGCTGCGCTGGGATGAACTGAGTCCTGCGCTGCGCTCCGACCACTACACGGTGGAGACGCTGCCGCGCAGGCTTGGGGCGCTGAAGGCGGACCCGTGGGAAGGGTTCTTCGAGGCGGCGGTGCCGCTGAGTGCGGGGATGCTCAAGGCGGCGGGGGGCAACCACCGCAAGTTGTAGGAGCGGGCCCTGCCCGCGATATTTGCCTGGTCGCGGGCAGGGCCCGCTCCTACGGTCGTTCAACCAAGGTGGAGCCGTGGCGAAATGAATTTGTCAGGGAAGGAGGTGCAAGATGAGTATCCGTGCCATGTGGAAAGGCGTGATCCGTTTCGATTCGGTCCGCGTGCCGGTGAAGCTGTACGGCGCCGTCGAGGACCGCAACGTGCACTTCCGGCTGCTGCACCGACAGGACATGGAGCCGGTGCACCAGCACCTGGTCAACGCGGAGACAGACGAGGTGGTGCCTTATGAGGAGATACGCCGCGCCTACATCACCGAAGCCGGCGATCGCGTGCTGCTGGACAAGGCGGAGCTGGAGGCGCTGGAGCCGCAGCCTTCGCGCGACATCGAGATCGTGAGCTTCGTGCCGCTGCAAGCGATCGACCATCGCTGGTACGACCGCCCCTATTATCTGGGGCCGGACGAGAACGATGCGGCATTCTCCGCGCTGGCCGATGCGCTGGAAGAGATGCAGGTGGAAGGCATTGCACGCTGGGTGATGCGCAACAAATCTTATATGGGAGCGCTGCAGTTGTATCAGGGCTGCCCCATGCTGATGTCGCTGCACCACGCCGAGGAGGTCGTCCCGGTGGAGGCATTGAAGCCGCCCGAAGGGCCGCCGCTGGACAAGCGCGAGCTGGGGCTGGCGCACCAGCTGATCGAGATGCTGGAGTCCGAGTTCCAGCCGCAGGAGTACCACGACGAATTCCGCGACCATGTGCTGGAGATGCTGGCGGCCAAGGCGCAGGGCAAGCAGGTGAAGAAACACGTGCCCAAACCGCGCGAACCGAGTATTGATTTGAGTCAAGCGCTGGAGAGCAGCATTCGGCAAGTGCGCAAACAAGCGTGAGGTGTGACATGGCAAAAGACGACGACACGAACCACATCGAAGAAGAGGAACTGGAGCAGGAGCAGCCGCGCGCCTTCTGGTCGGGCATCATCGCTTTCGGCCTGGTGAGCCTGCCGGTCAGCCTGTATCCCGCGCACAGCGGCAAGCTCGCGCTGAAGATGGTGGACGCCAAAGGCACGCCGCTCAAGCGGGAGTTCTACTGCGAACACGACAACCGGCCGCTGGAACCGGACGACATCGTGCGCAGCTACGAGATCGAGAAGTACCACTACGTGGTGGTCGAGGACGAGGAGCTGGAAGCGCTGGAACCGAAGCGGTCGCGCGAGATCGACTTGAAGCGCTTCGTGCCGCTCAGCTCGATCAACCCGGTGTATTTCGAGCGCGCCTATTTCCTCGTCCCCGACGGCGATACGACCAAGGCCTATCGCCTGTTGGCGAAAAGCATGGAGGATGAGCACAAGGCCGGCATCGCGACGTTCGTGATGCACGGCAAGGATTACCTGGTAGCGATCATCGCCGAGGGTGGCATTCTGCGCGCGGAGACGCTGCGTTTCCACGACGAGCTGCGCACGCCTGAGCAGGTGGGGCTGCCTAAGCTGCAACATGCCGACAAGAAGGCGGTGGAGCAAATGCGTGTAGCAATCAAAAAACTGATGCACAAACAGCTCGATCCCGAACTGCTGAGCGACCCGCACACCGTGAACCTCAGGCAGCGCATCGAGGCGAAACTCAAATCCGGCACCGATGTGCTGAAAGCGCCGGAGGAACCAGCACCGGCAGAAGCCGCCGGCAACGTGATCGACCTGATGCAGGTGTTGAAGGAGCGGCTGCAGGGGCGGCAGGCTCATGTATCCAAGCCGGAGCGTGCTCCGACGCGGGGGAAACCGCGGGGCCGGTAGTACGGGAACTAGAGGTTCACATGGTCTTCTTGAGCAGCGTGCGCAATTTTTTCAAAGTGCGGGTGTTCAGCACATCGTGTTTTTCCAGCCAGCCATGCCTGCCCAACTCCGTAGTGGACTGCACGGCGCAAAAGGCCGGGCAATCAGGCAAGGCGTGATGCAATGAATATAAAGAGCGCCCCCAGACAGGTAAGCCCGATGAGAATTGCGGTAACGGGCGCATGCTTGTGAGAGTGAGCTTCGGGCAGAATGTCCGAGGCGCCGATATACAGAAGGAAGCCGGTGAAGAATCCCAGATAGAGCATCAGCATGGACGGCGACACATGGATAAACAGGGTGGAGACCGTTCCCAGGACAGGAGCGGCCGAATCCAGCAGAAGCATGGCGATCGCATGACGAGTGGTATTGCGGTTGACCAGCATCAGGCTCACCGTGTTGAGGCCGTCGCAAAAGTCGTGCGAGATCACGGCAATGGCAACAAGGACCCCGGTCGATTGGGAAACCTGAAATCCGAGGCCGATCCCGACGCCATCCATGAAGCTGTGTCCGGCAAGGAAAAGGGCCGATAGAACACCTACCCGGGGATGATGGTGTGTGGCGTAATCGGCTTCATGGACGTGGTGGATCAACAGAAATTTCTCAAGGCTGTGAAAGAGAAGAAAGCCGACAACCAATGCAACCATTGATCCTGTCGCGTCAATTCCTGAGTCGCGAGAAAGCCTGAAGATCTCAGGAAGGAGTTCGAAGCTCACGACGCCCAGGAGCACGCCGGCAGTGAAACTGAGAATGAAGTGCAAGCGGTCGTGGAACTTGAGCGCAAAAAAACCGCCGACACAAGTCGAGAAGAAGGTCGCTATTGAAAACAGTATGGCGCTCATGGAACCAATGAGTGATTTATCCGGGGGGGACTTGATGCCATTTGATGCCCTCGCGTCACTTGATGGGGACGAACATATCTTACGCGACTGGAGGCGCTACGGAAGTAGGGCTACCCTGCGCCGCCACTGTAGTCTTGCCTACACACTACTGCTCATTGCGGGGTAATGGGCAAGGTAGCTTCGCCGCGAAGGACACAATTCAACGCCAGCATAGTCGCTGGTTATTCGCGGGGACGACGAAGAAAAAGCCCGGCAGTGCCGGGCTTTTTCTCGTTCCTTTGTGACTGACTATGGTCCGTCTTCGATGGTCGCTTTCGCTATCAGCGTTCAATGATGAGTATTTTCGGGAGCGATCAGGGGTTGGACATCGTGCGCATGTTTCTTCGCGCGTTTAGCCATCCTCTTTTCCTTCGGCGTCATCAGAGGCTCCTTTTTCATGTCTTTATCCCTAATGGAGTGATGTGACTTGGGCATGATTGAACTCCTTATCGTGGTTAAGGAAGGCTCATGCTACTCCAATATTGCGCGGATGTCCTTTGGGCTGGCTCACGCCCATGATCGGCAACTCTTCGCGTGGTAAGTCGAGTGCTTCCAGCACCTTGAGCGCCGCGTAGGCGTCGTTTGCAGCGTAGAGCATTTGCTGCGAAGTGAGTCGGGGCTGCGACCAGTTGGATGTGGTCACATGCCGGGACTTGGCGAAGCGCTTCTTCAACACCAGTCCCACCGCCGCGCGCACGCCCATTTCCTTGTGGTAGCCGTCCATGCTGAACACCGTATTGAGATCCACCACCGCGTTGAAATTCACGCCCAGTTTCGCGTGGATATGTTTGCTATCCGATCTCAGGCCGAAGCCGACCTTGAGCAGAAGTTCCGATTGCAGCAACTCGATCAGGAAAGGATGCCCGTCCGCTTGATGCAGCTGGAACAGGTAAGCCTTGTCGTGCAGCGCGAACTGCACCACATGCGGCCCCTTGCTCACTTCGCCCGCGACGAACGTCGGCTTGGATTCGGTATCGAATCCGACGATGCCTGCAGCCATGATCTCGGCCGCGGCGGACGCGAACTCTTCCGTGCACGCCGGCACATGGATGCGCTCCAGCGTGAGACCGGCAAACGGCTCCATCAGCGCGATCTCAGGTTTGCTCGGGGCGGTTTTTTTCATATGGGGGATAGTTGTGTTGAATTGAGTGGGCTACTTAATAGCAATGCTGAATAGGCCGTCATGCCTGCGAAAGCGGGTATCCAGCCTATCTGATTATCTGGACGGATTTTGACTTGTTCGGCATTTCCTTCACCGCCCGCGCGCGCAACTGCCCGCATGCCCCTTCGATCTCCTGTCCCGCCGAATCGCGCAACTGGGTGATGATGCCGCGCTGCTTGAGCGTGCCGACGATGCGTGCCAGGCGTTCAGGGGAAGGGCGACGATAGTCGAGGCCGTCCACCTCATTGAACGGGATGAAGTTCATGATGGCGTACTTGCCGGTAAGCAGCTGCACGATGCGCTCCAGCTCGGCGTCGCTGTCGTTCACGCCTTCGATCAGCGTCCATTGGTATTGCGTGGGATAGTGCGTGGCGCGCGCATATTCCTCGCAACGCTCCACCAGTTCCTCCACCGGGATGCGCGGCGCATTGGGCAGCAGCTTCGCGCGCAGCGCATCGTCGGTGCTGTGCAGCGAGAGCGCGAGCGCGGGTTTGACCGCCTCCTGCGGCAGGCGCTCAAACACCCGCAAATCCCCCACCGTCGAAAGCACCAGATTCTTGTGCCCGATGTTGCCTTGTATGCCGAGCACCTCGATCGCTTCAAGCACGTTGTCGAGATTGTGTGCCGGTTCGCCCATGCCCATGAACACCACCTTGCTCACGGCGCGGCGTCTGCGTGCGAGCGCCACCTGCGCGACGATCTCGGCGCTGCCGAGCTGGCGCAAGAGTCCCGCGCGGCCGCTCATGCAGAACACGCACCCCACGGCACAACCGACCTGCGTCGAGATGCACAGCCCGCCGCGCGGCAGCAGCACGCTCTCCACCATCTGACCATCGTGCAGCTCCACCAGCAGCCGCGCCACTTCGTCGTCGGCGGGATATTCCCCGTGCAGCCGCGCCAGCCCGTCCAGCTCCGCCTCGATGGCGGGCAGCTCGTTGCGCAGCGTCGCCGGAAAGAAAGTCTCTGCGGGGCTGCCTTTCCTGTCGTAAGAGCAGACTTGGCTCCAGCCGCGCAGCACACGGTCCTCGTGGCAAGGCTTGGCGCCGAGATCGCGCAGGCGCTGGCGAAGCTGGGAAATGCGCGTCAGGGAAGGAGAAGCGGGAATCAAAGTGACTTGGAGAGGGTTGCGGGAAAAACAGTGCTGATTTTACCTGAAGCTACAACCGGCCGTGCGGCGCGTGACCCCGTGTTGGGGCCACGCGATCTTACCGCGCCGGATCCTACTTCATCGCTTTGGCCGGCATTTCCCTTACCGCTTTCAGCGCGTCGTCGGGCGAGATCTCGGTTCCCTTCGCATCCACATAATGCATGTCCCAGGCACCGTCAGAATAGAAGAAGAATGTGCACTTTTCCTTGCACTGGAATTGGTGGACGTGCCGAGATGGCAACTGGACATAGCTTCCAGCCCGGAGTGTTTGCGACGGGCCATCCTTTATCTCCACTCGGGCTGTGCCGCTCACGATCATCAGATTTTCACCTGCAGTATGCCAATGCCAGGGGAGCGAACATCCTGTAGTCAATTTGGCGAGGATGATGAACGCTCCTTTCGCTGGATCACCGGCCTGCACGGAGCCTGAGGCGCAGGTCGGCAGCGGGGGGAGCGGTCCGAACTTCATCTCCGCCATGTTACGTGCCGCTGGTTCGGTAGCGGACACCTGCGCATGCGCAAGACCTGGCAGACACAGGGCCAATGACACGGCCAGCATGGGGAACGACCATTGGTTTGATTTAGTCATTTCTTTTCCCTCCTGTATGAGAGATTCGGTTGAGAAGGTTGCTCGCATGGTCAGGCAACCGCTTTGCGTAACCAGCATTTGCTGAACGCCATTGCACCCGTGAAATATAGTTGAACCGGCAAACATATCAATTCGCATTGTCATGTATATGGAATCAGCAAGTGACTCGAGTCGTTACCTTGTCGCCCGACCTGGCGCCGGGATCGCGCTTAAGGCGAGTGGGCGGAAACCTATGCATCCGCCTTCGTTCTAATACGTGAACTTTTCAGAATGAAAAGGAACGATCATGAACCGTACCTTCAAACATTACCTGCTCGGATGCGTTTGCCTCATGGCCAGCCAGGGGCCGGCATGGGCAGCGCCTGCCGAACAGACGGCGGTGTTCGCCGGTGGCTGCTTCTGGGGTGTGGATGCGGTGTTCAAGCATGTGAAGGGCGTGTCGAAAGTGGTGTCCGGCTACGCCGGGGGCAGCGCGGCGACCGCGACCTATGAGCAAGTGAGCAGGGGCGACACCGGGCATGCCGAAGCCGTGCAGGTCAGTTTCGACCCGGCGAAGATCGGTTACCGGAAATTGCTGGAAGTGTTCTTCAGCGTGGCGCACGACCCCACCCAGCTCAACCGCCAGGGGCCGGACTACGGAACCCAATACCGCTCGGCGATCTTCTACGCCGGCAAGGACCAGCAGCAACTCGCGCAAGGCTACATCGGCCAACTCACCGCCGCGCGCACCTACGCCGCTCCCATCGTCACCCAGGTCGTGCCGCTAAAGCAGTTCTATCCCGCCGAGGACTACCACCAGAACTACTTTGCCCAGCACCCCTACCAGCCGTACATCGTGATCAACGACAGACCCAAGGTGGAACAATTGCGCAAACGATACCCGGGGTTGTATCAATAGGACGTTCGTATCGTTTGCCAAAGAGAAAGCCCGGTGATGCCGGGCTTTCTCATGGAAGGCGCTATGTGGTAGCTGTTGCACTTTCCGTACCCCGGCAGATTTATTAATCTGCCGGGCATGGGCAAAACAAGAACTCCCCCATCTCTGAATTGGCTTATCAACAAGCGAGCCAGATTGCTTGGAGAAATAAATAAATTGCAAAAGTCGCTCCCCGAGCGACTAGAAAAAGCACAACTCGAGGTTGCGCAAGCAGAAATTAGATTAGCGCAGGCTAAGGAGCAATTGGCCTACGAGAAAACAGTTGAAGCCAGAATTATCCAAGCGTTACATGCAGACTTGCAGGCGATCGATACCACCATCGGAATGCATGAAATTCTGATAAATCCTGCGAGCATTCCACCAATACGTTCCCATAGTACTAAAAGGATTTTGCCTTATGGCGAAATTACGAGATGCGTATTTGACTGTCTCAAGTATGCCGGGGGCGGTCCACTATCAACACTCGAAATAGCGGCGTTCATTGCATCTAATAATGACTTGGAACTATCTGGCGAAAGCTTCCGAACGTTAGGCGATTGCGTCCGCCATCGGCTAAAAAATTTGCGTGCAAAAGGTAAAGTTGAACGTGTAAATGAAACGAAAGGACCAAATAAAGAAGGGCTATGGGCGCTTCCCAGAGATGTTACGCAGCCGGTGCCTGCATGGCAGCCCAAAGTAACTCACCGTCGCGCTTAAAACCTTGCCAGTATCCGCGCCACCACTTGGACAGTCCGTGCGAAAAAGTTGCCTTTAACAGGGACTCGAACTTCTGCCCATGTGTTTTGCGCCGCACATCCTCCCGCCACGCCATTTCGACAGCAATATCCGCCATATACTTCGGTTCTATTCGGTGCGACACACCTTTGACATGGCGTCTCAACCTTGAAAAATAACTCTCCGCCTGATTATCGTTGATACCATCGACGGTAGAAAACTCCACTGCATGCTGAACCGTCTTATGTTCGTACCAACAGGAGAGTTGGTTGTACGCTGGATTTTCATCGGTCATCACTAGCGAACCTGGCTTGATATAGGTCCGGGCAAGCTGGATGGCATCGACTTCATTCTCCGACATGCTGATTGCCACAATAGTTTTTGTGGCACCGATCTTGGGATCCGGGTGTAATTCCCGTAGCACCATGACGACACGACGCTTCTGGAAACGACGAGCATTGGCCAAGCTCCTACCTTTACGTTTTTTCTTTTTCAGAAGTTTATCCTCCACATGGGCCGTGATTGCTGCATTGGAGTTTGTCCGAAGCCGGCCATGACGCGGACGCCCACCAAAATGTCCGCCATCGATTTGTACGACACCTGTAAGTTGAACTTGTGGGCGCGATGCCCACATTACTTCACGCAGTTTGCCCACAAAGGCTTGCGCGGTCTTAACCTGAACATTCATTTTGCTCGACAGCGCATGCAGGGAAATTCCATTTGCGCTGGATATATATTCTGTTATGCCTAGCAGTAGACGCTTGAATTCAAGTTTCCGATCCTGGAACGGAGTGCCAGTTGTAACCGAGAAATAACCATCACAATCTGCGCAACGCCATTGCCTTCTTGTTCTGCGGTAATAATGGCGTCCAATAACACCGCAATGCGGGCACACGACTTTATCGCGATCTCCCCATCGGCGACAGTGAAGTCGCGCAACCCAGATGATTTAAGAAAGTGTTGAGCCATTCGCTACCAAGCATGCGTACCTGCAGCCATGCCATTTCAGGGGCGTAAGCGGCCTCGCCCTCAAAAACAACAGGCCACGATTCACTTGATCCGTGAATAAAAATCACCAGCTTTAGGCGTAAAGAATCCCCTTTCGGGTAGTTACACCGAAATTCAGGCGATGCTGGAAATGAAATTTGGCTTGACGCTTGGAGGGGGGCTGAACGATACTTGCTTTGCGAGAGCGGGTGGCGTCAGCTGCCCAACAAAAGGGACAAGCCGAAAGGTTTGTCCCTTTTACATTTTCGCCCCCTGTATTTTTCCCTTTTGTAGGGTGCGGCCAGACTCTGCCCGGTTTGGCGCGCTTAGGTCATTCCGTAAGTGCAAAACGTCGCGGATCATCCTGATTTGTGCAGGATGAAGGCTTTCCATTTCACCCCAGAGCTCATAGACCATCCTGAACACATCTGCCGAAGCGTCACTAGGGAGTACGTATTTGCGTTGGGATTCTTGTACTACCTGACGTAATGCCGCCTGTTCTTCGGCATCCAGATTTAATCCCATGATGAGCTTGGAGACGAACTCTTCGTTAGGCGGTCCCTTCCTGCCTATTTCCAAACCGGAAATGTAACCCTGCTCGTAGCCGATCAGGTTAGCGAGCTCCCTCTGGCTGATGCGATAGCGCCTGCGCAGGTCGTGGAAATAAATTGAGAAAGGGTTCAAGGAAAACCATTCGGATAAATATTTATGCCCGAAGGTTATAAGTAGCAAGCCCGGAAGTCAAGAGCAAATAACAATATAACACATTGATTAATAGTGTAAATGTGCAATATCTATATCAGTCCATACGCTTTCATTGTTGAATGCCCCCTGAATAAATCCACTCACATTAACCACGCTAGCAACAGATTCTGCTCCCTCTGATTTCTTTCGAGTAGGCTCGGCGCTAATGTCACACGCTTGCGCAAAGCAATGGAAACGTGAGAGAATTTAATCGTCCATTAATTAAAAATATTATATCCATAATAATTAGCCACTTACAAATATGTCGGACGAAGTAGAGGAAGTTAGAAATGATTTAGCCCAGCTTGTGAGGCTGGCACTGGCAGAGCAAACTGAAGATGTTCGGTTATTTGTCGCCAGGCTAGTTCGCAAGTACCGCAATGCTGCCCCAGAACTGGCTGAGCAGATGGATTTGTATTTGCGCGCAAAAACACCAAGGTCCGGTCCTCCGTTGCGCAAAGTCTCTCGCCCCCCCGTGATCGACCAGCCAGCATTCCCGGTTGACGATGAATCGCGTTTGTCGCTCCTGAAGGTGTTTAAGGATGAGCCCAATTGCGAACAACCGTTGTTGGCGCATGATTTAGAAGAGAGCTTGATCCAGTTGATACAAGAGCGTCGCCAAGCTGAGCGCTTAACGTCATTAGGGCTGCATCCGACTCGCTCAGCTATCTTTGTTGGTCAACCTGGTGTTGGGAAAACATTGACAGCTCGGTGGTTGGCAGCTCAGTTACGCGTTCCACTATACGTGCTCGATCTGACCGCCGTTATGAGTAGTCTGCTTGGTCGTAGCGGCAGCAATCTACGTACCGCGCTAGATTTTGCCAAACGCACCCCTTGCGTCCTATTGCTGGACGAAATTGATGCCATTGCCAAGCGTCGTAGTGACGACACAGATATAGGTGAGCTGAAGCGGCTGGTTACTGTCATCCTGCAGGAGGTAGACGAATGGCCCGCCACTGGTTTGTTGTTGGCTGCAACCAATCATCCAGAGTTGATTGACCCGGCGCTGTGGCGCCGTTTCGACTTGGTAGTTAAATTCGAGTCTCCTGATCTGCCCGCTGTCAAACAAGCTATTAAACGATTCCTTGGGCCGGACTATGCACTGTTTGGTCGCTGGATTGACATCCTGGCTTTTGCGTTCAATGGCGAGTCGTTCAGTGACATTGAGCGCGATATCAGACGTTTTCGCCGCGCTCTAGCTCTTGGATCAGCTTCCGATGCAGACCTCATTGAGGAATTCATTAAATCTCGAACTTTGTCTCTGGATCGGCAGGCTCGCATCGATTTGGCCGTACTCCTAGTAAAACAGACCCGCCTATCCCAGCACACGGTATCTGATATTACCGGCGTGAGCAGGGACACAATTCGCAAATACAGTACTGAGCAGCAGCCAGCACCTAAGAAGTCCATTAAGAAGCCCATTAAAAAGCCAATTAAGAGGAGTTAATGCATGAGCCAAACAAATTTCCTGATCGGTCGCGGTGAACTACTGACGCATGACATAAAAGGGCCTAGGCGCATGCCAGGAAAGGCGGAGGTTTACACCTTGCAGCAAGCAATTCAGCGCTTAACCCCGCAATTTGATGGGACTGCTAAGGCTCTGGATGTTCTACCGGCGGATGCTTGTCCAGGTGACTTTGGTGTGGCGCGCCTCACTATGAATCCTAGCTATATCGCTCGTTCTTTTTTTCCAGCGGCGATACTTCGGTCGGTTGGGTTAGAATCTGTCGGCAGCCGTACAGTTAAGGTGACGCCGGAGGGATGGACTAAGAAAAGCATTCCCCGAGAATGCACCACAACCGAATTGTTCGTCGCGGGCAAACGCGCAGCCTTTCGTAATTTGAAGGCATGGACCCAACAGGTCGAATCCGGAACGGATGAAGCACTAGATTTGGCTCATATCGAAAGATTCTCTGAGTTTTCCCCAAGAGAGCGTATTGTCGATTATGGCAGCGATAAGGACTACTTCTTCGAGGTGGGCATCCACCTCCTACCTAATGAGGATCGAACTTTTGTTCAACGAGCTTTTGCCAAATATGCCAAGGGCATGGAGATCAAGGTACATGGAGACCTAAGCTTCACAGCAGGTAATTTGTGGTTTGTTCCCGTGGAAGGCAAGTCCGAGCAGATCGAAAAATTGGCGGCCTTTGTATTCGTTCGTGTCATCCGTCCTCTCCCAAAATTGCGTGGTTTGCGCCCTGTAGCTCGCACCGGAGGCATCTCAGTTAGCTGCACACTTCCAGCGGAAAAGCCCCTGTCATCGGAACCCAAGGTTGCCATCCTCGACGGCGGCCTTCCTAAAGAGCACGCGCTTACCCCTTGGCTGGGCACTTATCGGGTACTCGATGAAAAAGCGGAAGATGATCCGGAAGGTCTTGAACACGGATTGGCGGTAACCTCTGCTTTTCTCTTCGGACCAATTCAGCCAAACGGCATTGCCGCTCGTCCATTTTCCAACGTAGACCACTTACGCGTGCTCGACAAGGATGCTTCCACAGAAGACCCTTTGGAGCTTTACCGTACACTTGGCCTTGTCGAAGAAGTGTTGCTTTCTAGACATTATCAATTTATCAATCTGAGTTTGGGACCAGACCTACCGATTGAAGACACAGATGTGCACGCCTGGACATCGGTAATTGACGAGCTACTTGGTGACGGCGAAACCTTCATGACTGTTGCCGTCGGCAACAATGGCATGATGGATCGTGCCAGTGGCAACGCACGTGTACAGGTTCCTTCTGATTGTGTAAATGCTGTTGCGGTCGGTGCGGCCAACGACACCGAAGAGCATTGGGCACGAGCCCCTTATAGTGCGCTTGGTCCCGGCCGCAGCCCGGGCGTGGTCAAACCTGATTTGATGGCTTTTGGCGGTGATGCGAACAAATATTTCCATGTTCTGGCACCCGGCAACAAACCCACGCTGGTGCCACAACTCGGCACTAGCTTCGCATCCCCATATTTATTGCGCAGTGCTGTTGGTATCCGTTCAATTCTTGGAACCGAATTGACGACATTGGCAATCAAGGCTTTGCTGGTGCATGCAGCCGACCCAGCCAAGCATGACAAGGTCGAAGTAGGTTGGGGTAAATTGCCCGAGGATATAATGAGCATCATTACCTGCCCATCCGGCGTGGCTCGTGTCGTCTATCAAGGAGAGCTGAAGCCAGGCAAATATTTGCGTGCAATGCTGCCGCTGCCTCCAAGCGGACTAACCGGCAACATCAAACTTAAAGCAACTTTTTGCTATTCCTCCCCGACAGATCCACAAGATGCGGCAGCCTATACTCGTGCCGGTCTAGAAATTGTATTTCGCCCCAATGACGCGAAGATCAAAGACGGCAAGGCAAATGCCGATACGAAAGGTTTCTTTGACATGAAGAAGTTCGCTACCGAGGAGGAGCGACGCGCCGACATGGGTAAATGGGAGACTGTGCTGCATGGCGAAAAAACCATGCGTGGCAGTACATTGAACAACCCGGTTTTCGACATTCACTATAACGCTCGGGAATCTGGTGGCAAGGCAACTGGTGCTGAAAAGATACGATATGCACTGATCATTACGGTTGAGGCGCCAAAGCATGCAGACCTCTACAATGACATCCTGCGCGCATATGCAAAGACATTGGTTCCGATCCAGCCTCAAGTATCGCTGCCGATTCGGACTTAAACTAAAAAAGATGGAGACAAGGAAAATGCTGAGGTAATGCTCTTGGGCTCGGCTAATTTTTCTTGTTCGGTTTTCTTTCCGTAATAGCCGCAGACACTGCGTTCTGGAAAATCGAAATATAGCGTTGGATGATGTGGCTACTCACTTGGAGAGCCGGTGTGCCATTACCATTCGATGCGATAACGGGAAGAAAGGATGGGAGTGGCATCAGACAATTTGCCCCATGATATCCGTCTAATCGCGGCTGTTTCGCGACTGATTGATATTCATCAGAGTCGACGCGATTCGGGGGGAGCCTACGTTCCTGAAGTTCCGGACAAGGCTGGCTCTAACTTGTTTCTCGCATTGGTACTCATCGATGTGTTGCATGAGATCGAGATGGATCGCGGGATCGGTTACTGTCCAATCAATGAACTCGCTTCCAGACTGCGCAAGCGTTACCCAGAGATTTTGATTTCGGATATTGAGTTTGCAATCGCAAACCTGAAACAGGGTCGGGAGATTCACTATGGAGTGCCGGATGAGTCAGGTAATGTAAGTTACGCGAGGACTTGGGACACCACGCCCTTAATTGATGTCCAGGAAGGTTTCTCCCAGATTCAACTGACCGAAAACGCTAGGCTACTGCTGCGAATTTCGGCCATGCGGGAAAGTTGGCTTTATAGTGATCTGGATGCGGACCGCCTCATTAAGGCTCTTGAACGAGGCCAGTTTCAGGACATCCCTGAGTTTTGTCGAGCCATGAGCCTGGACTTGGCCGCCAAAAGCAAGCAATTATCCGGGGTGCTTGAACGCCCTTCGCTTGCAGAGTTGCGTGGCATGCTAATCGCGGAAGGTGAACGTATCGCAGAGGCATTAAATGCTGCTGCGCTAACGATCAGTCAAGCAATCGAACGCGCGTTCAGCCCAGCGATTCGAGATGCCTTTGATGCTTGGTCTGAACGCCACCAGGCTCGATTCTATCTGGGAAACCTTCAGGCGGAGATGGAGTTGGTGCTTCAGAATGTAGAGGCGCTTTCGCGGCGGTTTTTACAGTTTCTTGAGGTCGCCCAGAAGGTAAAGAACGATGGCGTTCAGTCCATACAGTTTTTGGAGATTGCAGAACGCCTAGTGATTGAGGGAAGTGAGTCTAGCATCAGTCGTATCGAGCATCTTCTGAGCGAACTGATGCCATGGGGAATTGAAACGCCATTTTTCCATCCCGGCATATTGGTTGGGGAGGCCGACTTAAAACCGGATTTCTCGACAGATACTCAACCATTACATGGTTTCACTGTTGACCCATCTGCGCTTGGAGCGTCATCGCGTTTTCAAGACTTTCTGAGGCGTAATTCCGAGTTGGTGATTTCACGCTTAAAGCACGGGCCATTGCCATTTAGTGAATTGATGACCATGACCGGGTTTAGCCTACAGGCAGATGAAACGCCGCTCGATTTTTTTGGGGTGTATGCATCTCCCGATTTATTGTCCACAGAAACGCAACGCATTGTCGTTGGACTAACCGACTTGGAAGCGCGTTTTACGCATTCTGGTAACGAAGTTGCATGTAGCGATCCGATGATGTTCTTGGAGGTAGACGATGACCCCAGCTGAAATGGGTATGGTTTTTAGCCTTTTGCTAAAGCACCGCGAGATTCATGGCAACCCGCCAGACCGCCCATTACGAGATGGAGAGATGGAGGCTGCACGAATTTTGGCTGATTGCAGTCAATCCGAATTACAGGATATCAACGAATTTCTCTCGGTTCAGGGCTTCACACTCTATATCCGTGATGGTCTGGAATTCGGGATTCCAGCCAAAGCAAGAATTCCAAATCGCATTTATGTTATGACACGTTTGCGAGGAGAGTCCTTGGCAGCTTACCTGGAGAAAAACTGGGTACTGGAACATATCCGAGATGGGCGGAGGCGCAATGCAAGCAAAGCAGAGCGTGTCGTGTGGTTGGCCCGGATGTGGCTTACCCTGCAATGGTTTTTCTATGAGCGAATTGATCGCTTGCCTTCTGAGGTAAGCCGCTACCGGGAAGCCTTGGTAAACGAAAAGCTTTTTTTGGAAACTCTCTCAAACGGCATTGAGCAACTTGGTAATGCTGGTCAGCCGGCAGGTGCCGAAGGGGTCGCTTGGACGCTTCTTTGGGAGCATAAGGAAAGCATGCCTATTTATGCAGGTCGCTTCCTGAAGGCGATGCTAACCGCTGGAATGATTCAGGATGCCGGCAATACAGGCGAATACCGGCAAACCTTAGTAGCTGCTGTAGATATGGCGGTAGTGGCCGAACATGAATTGGCCTATCTCATGCCTACCGACAAAAACACCGGGGTCGAACGCCGGACTCTGGAGTTGGTTCAGGGGCAAACCATTGTGGAGACAGATGATGCCGATCCTGCAGCGGATTGAAATCTCGAATTTCTTGAATAGTCGTCGCCATGTTCCGTGGCGTCCAGACTGGCCACACCAAATCTTTGAGCTAAATGGCGAGAGTTCGGCACTCAACATCCCGAATGGCAAGGGAAAGAGCACCATGTTTACGGCCATCCTGGCGATGTTGCTGCATCACGGAAAGTCGATGAAGGACATTAGGATGCGGTTCTTCTCCCCAACGCAATCCGGGCACTTTACTCATATTCGTATCCAAATCCAGATACCGAATCCGGGCGCAGTTCAGGATCTAGTAACCATGAGTGGGGGCGATATCGGTGGCCAACCTATGGTCTTTGGCATGTATGGCTATAGCGGTGAAAACGAGAAGCTTGAACTGTATGCCTACCAAGGCACGTTCGAGGATTGTCCTATCGCTTCAGTCCACAAAATGCACCACACATTGATTACCGATGATGCATTCCTCGGCCAACTAAAACAGTGCCATAGCTTGTTTCCGAGCAACGCCAAGGAACGCACTAAGCGGGCATGGCAAGCCTATGTCGAGGACTTCTTTGATACGGCCTCACTCAAGCAGCAGCTCGTTTATCAACTGCTACGCGGAGCTGAGGGCGGACATGGCTACTTTGAGGTAAATCCGCCCGCCGGAATGAACTACTCTGCAGCCGTGTTCTACGAACGTCTGGCTCCTGAGTTGCTGGCGGACGTTATGGGCGAACTTGGCGAGGAAGGAGAGCGTGGTATCGAGGATACGATTCATGAGAAAGTTTCTAGGGTAATCAGCGCCAAATACGAGACTGCCAGAAAAGCGGAAGAGCTGCGCAGGGCTGGCAATACCCTCCGGGAATTACAAGGATTGTTAGATGCATCATCCAAGCTGGACAGCGCACGGCAAGCCTATGACAAGCATTTAGTGAACTACTCAGTTGAAATGGCGGTGTTAAAGGATGTGGTTGAGGAGCGCCCCATTCCTGGTATTCCTTTGACTCCGCCAAAGACGCTTCCGGCACTTGCGCGCGCAATGATGCTGCAGGATGGGCAATGGTATATCCCAGATCGGGTAATGGCAGAGTTCACCGGAGAGCCACCAAGCGAAATAAATCGCCGTGCTCATGAGCGAAACGGCCTTGAGTTGACTCATGCTAGTCGAGCGCAAGTTATTGAATTTAATTGCCATATAAAAGTTCGCGATACTCGCGGAAAACCTAATCAACTCTATTCTCGCGAGGTTGCGCTTGCGCTCATCGGACTAACCAATAACTTCGGGCGTGATTGGACACGCGAGAAGGCGATCGATGCAATAACCACCTCCTTCGATTGGGTGGAGGCTAACGCTGACACCAATCCTGCGCGTGCGCTGCATATCCAAACGACAAAGCAGCTCGAAGCGAAGCAAGGTGAGTGGAAAACTCTGATGGAACTTTCCGCCGCTCACCAAAAAGAAAAGGAAGAGTTGCTCACTGAACAAAGTCAGGTCGGCGAACAGCAGGCGGAATACCGGCGCATGAGTCAGAGCAAGCTGTTTACTCAAGAGGAGTTAAACGCGCCAGCAGCAACCGGCAAGCTTGTTGCGGAGCAGCATAGTACGGCCGCCCAAACCTTGGAATCTCATCGAATTCGAGTAAGTAAGTTGGGCGACATCTATGCCGCGTGGAAAGCCTATGTGGCGGAACATGGGGAATCCGAGCCAGGGGAACGTGCTAAGAAGTTTCAATTGGCCGTGAACGCCGCCAAAGACGCCTTGAGAGAGGTAAGTCAAGCTATCAGCCAAGCCCGCAATGAGCGCACTACATTGGCATCCGCAGAAAAGATTGCCGAGAAAGGACTGCGCGACGCAGAGGCGAGGCTGAACCGTTATGTAGAGTCCGTGCCTGCTTTGCAGCGTTTCCAGGCAGAATTTGGAGATGTTTCCCCCATCGGGCTGTCAAGGAAAGTTTCCGATGCTTTCAATCAGGCTAATGCTCGCGTCGGGAGGCTTAATGGCGAACTGAGCAATATCCAGCCTCTAGTGGAAGCCTTGAAAACATTTCGTGGAGTACATGGCGATGTTGCCCCTGCACTATGGCTCAGTGATCAGCTCGCTCTCTGGGATCGTCTGGGGCGTGAAATCGGGCTGCTTAACGATGATTTGGCTGAAGCCACGCTCAAACGGGAGGCACTAAACAATGCAGTGATTGTCGCAGGCAAGGTGGCGCGCGAAGCTGCTGATGTTGCTGGAGGCAACTTTGTTCCGCTCCACGAGGCAATTTCACAGATGAAGGTGGGGCCGGAGCGCCGGTCTCAGGTGCTTACCCTATTCTCGGCCTTGCTGCATGCGCCGGTCTATGCGACGGAAACAGATGCAGCTCAAGCTGCTAAACGTCTCGATGATGCCGGAATCGAGGCACCTATATTCGTGCGCCCAGAGTTGGAGAAGTTCTGTCGCAACGGTGAAATTATCTGGGATGGGAGTAAATCCTATACCTGGCTCTTGGGCATCAAGACCCGTCAGGTGGAGTGCCTCCTTGATCCCTCTCTTGTTGAGCGAGAAAAGGAGTTGGCCGAAAATCGAATTGCCGACTTGGAGCATGAGATCGAGACGCGCAGCTTGGAGCGCATCCAATTCAACCCAGAGAGCGAAGCAGCTTCCATTGCTCGACAAGCGATAAAAGCGGTCGAGCAAAACCTGTCTGAGCGGTATGTGGCGATTATTGAGGAGAGAGGCGGGATTGAAGCATACCTTCCTGAACTTAAACGTCGTGCTTCTGCTGAAATGCTTGCCGATATTCAGCAAGTCGAACGCTTGCTGACAAGCTATGGAAAAACAACTGAGATTGAGTTGCGTGAGAAATACGACGAAGCTCGACAAATACACGAACAGTCGGCAGAGCGACTTCAACTTAACGATGAAGGCATTTCTTTGCATGAGACCACACAGGCTAATCTTCAGCAGGAACTGACAGAGGCTACCGTTGCGGCTGGCCAGGTTGAAACGCTGTTACGCATTCAGAAATTCATGGAACATGCGGAGGACAATCCATCGTTTATGGCTGGAGCAAGCGATGTGGAAAAAGAACTGTCCACAATATGGGAGGCCGCCGATGCTAAGAGCAGGTTCCGGTTTGACCTGGCCGATTTATTCGTCAAAGCTGGATATGAGCGGCCGCGCCAAATTGAGGAGCGACTAGGGCATCTACGTCAGGAGCAGGAGGAAATCCAGGATCACCTACTGCCCAAGTTACAAGAGGCCATCGAAGTCCTGCAAAATAAACTCATTGAGTTGAGCAGACAGGCTAGCGACATCGATCATTTTTCCCGTGAATTAATTCGTAGGTATAGAGAATTCCTTGCTGACCAGAACGAGCTGGTTGAAGTCAGTCGAGAACAGATTGAGTGGCATCCGCTTGGAGGTGCGGCTATTGGAATTCGGGAAGAGTCGGCACTGGAATCGTGCGCCCGCCTCGTAATCGATATTGCCGACGACATCGAGATGGAGGAGTCCTCTACGTTGCGACAAGCCATGAAGGAGGCCCGGTCTACTTACCAAGCGGTGAAGGCAGCATTTGTTTCCTTGGTCGAAAAGGTTCTGGTCGTCGCGGATCTCGATATGACCGAGCATGTCCGCACTGAGTTGCAGCGCGCTAAGGAAAACCCGGCTCTGGTCGAGCATTTGCATGCAGTGGCTCAAAATAACTACGAGAAAAATCAGGCTGCCAACGCAATTGCGTCTCAACACCTGGATGGAGAGTGGGCCAATCTTAGCAAGTGGCTGGAGTCATTTACCATGCGCTTGCCAGATAATCTGCGCACAATGAAATCGGTTTTCGGCCCGAAGCTGGACAAAGCAAGTGGAGCATTGTTGTCTGCTGGATTTGTCATCGAGGCGAACGAGGCGGATCGTAGTGACATCCGTGCAGTTCTTGACGAGGTGGTTCGGCTAGTCGAAAAATTCGAGACCACCAAGCGAGCGATGGAAGGTGCTTCCGCTGGACTTCGTGACCAAGCCATCCGTGGAGTCCGGGCGGAAATCCGCTCCACCTTTTATCAGAAGGTGATAGTCAATCCACGTATCAAGGTCTATATGCCATCGATTAGCACTCATCCACTGCCTTTGGAAAAGAACATGGTGAGTACTGGACAGGGTGTTGCCATGACTCTATTGTGGATTGTGAAAATGGCCGATTACGTTACTGAGCGTGAGCTCCGGCGGGTAACCACGAGTCGAGCCCAGCAGCGTCATCTCCATCCAACTCAATTCGCGCTGATGGATGGCGCCTTTTCAAGTCTGTCCAACAAGGGATTGATCAAGGATGCGCTGGACAGCATCAAGGGGACGCGCGGTAGATTCCAGCTGGTTATCACTGGCCATGATGAGAACTATCAGAATAATTTTGAGTATTTCCCGACGCTAATCGAAGCTCGAGAAATCAACGGCCAGTTCATGTATGCGGATTGCCAAACACGACGTCTCCTCGGCCCAGAGGAGGTGGGATCTCATTATGGTGCAATGGGGGTGTTGAGTATGCGTGTCGTGCCGCCTATGGCAAGCCAATAATGAGTATCGAGGATGCAGTCGAATGCCTGAAGGATGCCCTTATCAGGCGAATGGGCGGCAAGGCCTATCTTCGTCCGACCGGGCTAATTGAAACCTTAGCTGGGGACACTGACGAGTCCGCTCTTACGGTCAGGCAGGCCCTGGCGCGTTTGGTGAAGCAGGGATGGCTCGATGGTGTCGCGCCAGATGGAACTCCATTCAGGCAAGTCAGGATCGTTGGCCCTGCTCCTCAAAATGTACCAGATCCAGCAGAGGAGAACTGGCGAAGCGCACTTAATGGGTTAAGCCTAAGTGATGCAGACAAGAATGCGCTACTGCCGTTAGGAATAAAGCTCGCTGATTTCGATTTGCCGTCACTTCTTGGGATTGCGGAGGGACTTATACGGCTTCGATCTTCACTACCTTCAGAAACCGGCCGTCATCGTTATTTGGTGAGCGCCAAATACCTCCTTGGTTCGTCGAAACTTTTGGATTCCCTTCCATCCAACGCGCTTCGTCGCTTTGGGATTCCAATCGAGGAATTTCCTTCCCATCCGCTTTATGTCGTTGTGGCGGGGTGCGCAGAACCAGAGATGGTTGTTTTGGTGGAGAACCCCGCAGCTTTTGAGATGGCGATTACGACGCGGGCTGCGGCTCGATGCGCCTTTATTTCCACCTTTGGCTTTGGCTTGAGTAACGCAGCGGAGGATTATGGCAATCAGTTAGCGAGTATGGTTGAAGACCGTTTTGTGCATGCGATTACGTTAAGACGAGATGGAGCAGCGTGCCGGGGAGCAAATGAACTGCTGTCGCACAAGCAAATCTCTTTCTGGGGGGATATGGACCCTGCTGGGATTGCAATCTACCTGAGACTTAAAAAAGGTATTCCTAGCCTTCAGCTAAGTGCTTTATATGAACCAATGATTCCCTCGCTATCTGATCCAACAAAATCTCATCCATACATCAAAGCCACAGGCAAAGAGCGACAACAAGATATGCCGAAATCCAATCTGCTGAATGACCCATTAGCTTCGCATCTGCTTGATCTTTGTGCATCGCGCGGAGTCGATCAAGAGCAAGTATCTCCATCAGATGTTGAATCGTTCGCCGTTTCGTCGCTTGAGTTAAAACAACTTCCCCAACACACTTAACTCATTGATTTAAGTCAATGTGAATTTGCTACATAATTCCCCGCTTCCATATAACTAGCCCCGCACGATGCGGGGCTAGTTATTTGATTTAATGGAATTGTGCAACTGCTACCACATAGCGATGGAAGGTATTTCGATGCTGAGCTGATCCTAATAATTTGTAGGCTTAAATGGGATCAAAGGTTCTTGGCTGTTTACTCATTCTATTGGCCACCTGTAGCCCAAGCGTTGTGCTACCTCCTGCATCCAGCGGGGCGTATTGCCTCGGCGCTGCTTATGGAATTCTTTCCACTCGGTTTGCCAATCTAGTTCAGTGATGGATGCGGGCTCATGCAAGGAACACCAAGCTGCGGCGCATAACCAGTAGTTACGCGCGGCAGTTCTGTTAGCATGGGATAGATTCTTCCATAACGCAGTTACTTGTATGAGTGCATCGGTCTGGACAGTTGCGTCGGCTATACAACAGCCATGCACGAATGCTGCATAAAGTTGCAGAAGCGGGCGGTGATGCTGGGAGGAAGTGGAGGGTACTGAGTTCAACTCAGACAAGTCATGGTTGCCTGTATCGTTATTTAGTAGCCATTCAAAAAAATGTGTGCTCCCCACTGACCAAAATTGATCTCCAGCAAAACGTGCGGGATTCTTTTTGGATAACCGTTCGTATATCTCGCATGCCAGTCTGGCATGTACTAGAGCATCATCGTAGCGGCCTTCATCACTTAAACGGTTTGCATAGTTGTTTAGTGACATTGCAAGGTCAGGTTCGTGGTAATCAGGTTTTTCTTGGGACAATCGTTCATGAATTTCTAATGCTAGTCTGGCGTATTCAAACGACTCACTATTTCGACCTACATAACTTAGGGCATTAGAGAGGTTGTTTAATGATCCTGCATACCGAGATTCAAACTGTTCTGGTTTCTTGAGGGCCAATTGCCGGTAAATTTTCATTGCCTGATCAGCGTGATCTAGCGCTATTTCGTAGTCCCCCTTATTGTTGAGGCAATTTGCGTAATTGGTTTGTGCTGCCGCAAGTTCATCTTCGTAGGAATCGTTTTTCTGCTGACGTAGATAGATTTCTAATGATCGTTTGCTGTAAGTCAGTGCCATTTCATTATAATTATTCAACGACACTGCAAGATTGAGTTCGAATTTATTTGGATTTTTCCTTGATAGCTGTTCATCAATCTCCATTGCTAGTTTGGCTGGTCTAAGTGCTTCATCATTTAGACCTATTCTATTTAGTCTGAATGCATATATATCCAATGCCCATGAGTACTCATACAGGGTTGGGATATCGTCAGATTTTTTCAGATATTTCTCTTTACGATTTTCTACTAGATAGTTGGCTACTACGCAGTAGAGCTGCGCAAGCTGAATGGACTCATCTTTCAATCGAGATTTCAGTAAACCAGAAATCTGATTCTTGGTGCTGGTGGGTAACCGCATAAATGCGCCTTCTGCCAGCATAGATAAGTTGCTTGGCGTTTCGGTGGCAACAAGAATGAATTCCTGCCAGCAATGGGCAAAGTGGCGTACTAATGCTTCTGTTAGCGTTTCTTGTAGCTCAGGATAGTGGTCGAATAAACGAGCTATTGTCGTCAGGGCCTGCAATCTTACCGATTGACTTGTATTTTTTCCGAGAACCGCATCCAGTAACTCAGCAGAGTTGGAACGCAATAGAGCTTGGGCTACCAATGCTTCGCCGAGCAGGTCTGGGCGAACAGCTTGCAAGCCATGTTTGCCTGGGTAGAGCGGTATCAATGTATAGAACAAGTGATTGAACTGTGCGGTGCTAATTACCTTTCCGCTCACCTTTTCCCAAGATGGCCACGCGATCTTAGGAGTGGTGAAGCCACCTGATAGTGTGGTTAGAGCCATTAGTTGTTCGGCGTGGAGTGCTGGCGTCAAAATGTCGTGACCGATAAACAGGCCATGCCAGTAGCGACGCTCATGATGCAGCAGAGCGCGAGTCATTCCTTGTGCCGAAGTTGGTCGTTCGCCGCGTAACGCAAGCAAAGCTGCCATCTGCAAATAGAGCGGGCGGCCAAAATGTTCTCCCGCTAATTCCGGGGTGACATCTGGGGCGGGAACATTCAGAGCTGCGGAAAAGGCGTGCAGCGCTTGCCTGTAGGCATGTTGACGATCTCCGATTTCATTATGCAGGGGAGGTAGAGGATAGGGGCCGGAGGTGGCGTAGCCACTGAGCAGAGATTCGCAGTCTTTATTTTTGCCGGGCAGGTTGTCCCACCACTCACCGCCATTGCGTGCCAGCAGAAGAAATCGAACCGGCTGATCGGTGGGGGACTGCAGCATGGCTCTTATCAAGGAGAGAAGGTTGTCCTGGCGAGTTTCGGCATAGTCAATGATTACGAGTAGCGGCTGGTTGAGAGTCTTGAGTGCTTTCCAACCAGAGGACAGCTCTTTGGCTGTGAGGTCGCTATCCATGAATCCTGCATACCAACCGGAAGTAAGGCGTTGCTGGCAAAGATGCAGCGCCAGCCGCGTCTTTCCCAAGCCGCCTGCTCCGGTAATTAGCCTCACAGCTTGCGGATATTGGGCATCATCGAGCCATGTATTCAGATTGTCGAGCTCAGGTTGGCGTGCTGGATCGAAGGGAACCAGCATTTCTTCGGCGCGCAGCAACTGGCTATCGGCAACACTGCCGCCGACCCGCCATCGCCTCTCTGGCATGTGTACTGGCAATTCGTTGTGGGCGGGTTGAAATTCAGTACTGTCTAGGGCTGGTGTGATGGGTTTCTGTGTCGTATCAGGTAGGTTGCCTTTTTGAAGGGCCCAGCCAAAAGCCCCCATTGCTTGAGCGGCACACGCAGGCCATGTGTATTTATCAAGGAGTAAGCCCCGTAATGTGGCGGATTTCTGGCGGGCTTTCTCCGGTTTGTCTGCAATTTTGGTGATTTCCTTGGCTACGGCAGTCGCATCTTCTGGGCGGAAAAATGGTTTGGTGTTTGTACCACGTACGTCAATTGGATAGATGAATCCTTCTTCACAGCCCGGATGGTTCTCTTCCAGTAATTGATATACGCCACTTTGTTTGCTGATTATCAGTGGCACTCCCGCCGCAATTGCCTCCCATGCGGCCAAGCCAAAGCCTTCGTGCCATGAAGGCATCAACACTACGCTGGCACGACTGATGTTGTCATACAGTTCCATTCGATCATGGGTGTAGGGCAAAGCCTGTAGGTTGATAGCCCGACCAGCATGATCTTCGGCAAACGATTTCAATTCAGCTTCCGGATTTGTGTTGGGCTGTCCTGCCATTTCTTCTTCAGTCGCAAAGTCCACGCCGCGCAATACTATCTTGGGCTGGTTGCGTAACCCTTCCGCTCCATCGCGCTCACATGCTTCTTTTTGAGCTTGTGCCAATGCAGCAATTCCCAGATAACCTTGCTTGATTCTAGCCGCATCATTGGTTAAGCGGCCACCAAGAAATGCGACGAACGTATTTGGCGAGGGCTTTGCGCTAATTTCTGCCAAGCCCGGCACGAGCATATGGACGAGCTTGGATTTTCCGACCAAGTCCTCTGCTGCCTTTCGAAGTAAGGGGCCGATGGCCAAGGCCAGATCCGCCTGCTCGAACAAGTCTCGCTGCTCCTGACTCTTGGAATACGCAGTTCTGGAATCCTCGGCAAATGACTCGTAGTGGTCGTAGCTCATGTGGTGTATTAGAGCCGAGCGCCCTCCTGCAATTTTTGCGGCCTCAATAGCCGCACTGCCGGTAATGCGATCGTGCCCCAGCCAAACAGTGCGTTCTCGATCAAAGCCGATTTGATGCTGATTTAGTGTTTCAATAGCTGCCTTAGCTTGATCCTGAGAAAAAGTTTTTTCCTGTGGCTTATAGGGCAGCTTTATTAGCATTACATAGGCATTGCGCGCTTCCTCAACTTCATCAGTAGTTGCTTCAGTAACGATGCATATCACTTGGGCATTGTTATGAAAGGCGATGCCGAATGCCTTTAGAAAATCGGTGTTGAAGCTGTTAATGCCGCCGAGCTTGCTTCCCCATTGTGTGGCAAATGCGATGAGCGAGTACATTCTCTGACTTTATTTAATAGTTATCTTGCTGCTGCGTAATGCGGCATCCTTGCATGAGGGGTGGATTCGTGCAAGAGGATTAAATTCACTTCATCCCCACCCCCAACCACGCATCCGAAGTCAGCGGCCTTGCTACCGCCGCAAGCTGATCCTGCGCAGCGTTTCGAGCATCGCATCCGCCTCTGTCTGGGTGTTGTAGAACGCGAACGAGGGCCTGACGGTGGATTCCAGCCCGAAGCGCCGCAGGATCGGTTGCGCGCAATGGGTGCCGGCGCGCACCGCGATGCCTTCCGCGTCCAGCATCCGGGCGACCTCCAGATCCGGGATGCCATCCATCACGAAGGAGATGACGCCGCCCCTGTCGCGGGGCTGGCCGATCAGGCGCAGGCCGGTGATGCTGCGGATGCCTTCCAGCGCGTAATCGAGCAGCCGGGTTTCGTATCGTTCTATCGCATCGAGGCCGATGCCGTTCAGGTAGTCGATGGCGGCGCCTAGTCCGACGGCTGCCGAGAGCGCAGGGGTGCCCGCCTCGAATCTCTTGGGCGGCTGTGCGAAGGTGGTCTTTTCGAACGTGACATGCTGGACCATGTTGCCGCCGCCCTGCCAGGGCGGCAACTGTTCCCACATTTCCTTGCGGCCGTAGACGGCGCCGATGCCCATGGGGGCGAAGAGCTTGTGGCCGGAGAAGACGTAGAAGTCGCAGCCGATCTCCTGCACATTCACCCGGCGATGCGGAACGCCCTGCGCGCCGTCAATCACGACGGTGGCGCCGACACGCTTGGCCATCGCGGTCATCTCGCGGATGGGCATGACGGTGCCTAGCGCGTTGGAGATATGGGTGATGGAGACGACGCGGGTGCGCGACCCGAGCAGGCGTTCGTACTCTTCGAGGATGATGTCGCCGTTGTCGTCCACAGGGGCGACGCGGATGACGGCGCCAGTCTTCTTCGCGGCGAATTGCCAGGGCACGATGTTGGCGTGGTGCTCGGCTTCGGTCAGCAGTATCTCGTCGCCGGGCCGCAACAGGCTTTCGCTGAAGACGGCGGCGAGCAGGTTGAGGCCTTCCGTGGTGCCGCGCACGAAGACGATCTCCAGCATCGAGGAAGCACCGAGGAAGTCTGCGACCTTGGTGCGCGCGCGCTCGCAGGCGTCACAGGCTTCCTCCGCCAGAGTATGGGTGCCGCGGTGGATGTTGGAGTTCTCGTGCTCGTAGAACCGCGACACCCGGTCGATTACGACTTGCGGCTTTTGTGTCGTTGCGGCGTTGTCGAGCCAGACCAGCGGCTTGCCGTGCACCTCGCGCCGCAGGATGGGGAAGTCGCGGCGGATGCTTTCGACATCGAACATGTTCGTCATCCTTCTCACTTGATGCCCACGCCCAGCCGCGCGTCCGAAGTCAGCGGCATGGGCAGCGTGGGCAGCGTCTCTTCCAGCCAAGCCAGCGCGAGCTTTTCCTTCTCGCGCCACATTTCCTCTCCCATGCCTTTCTTTAGCATCTGGATCGGGGCGCTGCCCCTGACCATGTTCTTCCAGAACTCGGGGACGGTGCCGACGGGGAAGGCTTTGGTGACGCGGCTTATCTCGACGTCGCGGAATCCGGCGTCCTCCATCTCCTGTTTGAAGACCTCGGGGTTCTCCAGCGTGCCGATGGAGCGTTGCGGTTGCGGCAGGTCGGGCTTGATGGCGCGCAGTGCGCCGAACATGGTCTGCATCGCGGGCGACTGGTCCACGGGCGCCCAGCTGGTGACGGCGATGCTGCCGCCCGGTTTGAGCGTGCGGTGGATCTCGGCGAAGCCGCGCTTGCGGTCGGGGAAGAACATGAGGCCGAACATCGAGAACGCGGCGTCGAACGTTTGGTCAGCGTAGGGCAGGGTTTGCGCGTCGCCGCAGTGCAGGGCGATGTTGCCGTGGCCCGCTTGTTCGATCTTCTTTTTGAAGATGGCGAGCATGGATTCGGAGAAGTCGATGCCGTGCACCTTGCTCGCTGTGCTCGCCACCTTGAGCGCCAGCGTGCCCGGCCCGCAGGCGACATCCAGTACCACAGCCCCCGGCTTGAGCTTGCTGGCGGCAATGGCTTCCTCGGCGAACAGCTCGAACACGCGCATATTGGTCTCGGCGTAGCCGTCGGCGACGAGGTTCCACGGTTCACTGGCGGAGAGCGGGTTGGCGGTTGGCTGGGTCATTTCTTTTCCCAAGGTGCAAAGCCGATAGGGCGTTTCTTTTTGGATTCAGGCGGAGCCATCAAGTCGTGGATGGCTTCAAAGACGGCCTTGAAGCGTACGTCGTATTTCTTTTCCAGTGCATTGAGCTTGCGCGCGAGTTCGGCATTGCTGGTCAGCATCTGCCGCAGGCGCACGAAGGCGCGCATGATTTCGATGTTGACGTGGATCGCGCGCTCGCTGCGCAGGACGCTGGAGAGCATGGCGACGCCTTGTTCGGTGAAGGCGTAGGGTGCGTAACGGCGGCCGCCACGTCCGACGGGATTTTCGTTTGAGGTCACAAATTGTGACCTCAAAGTTTTCCATTCCGCCGCATCCAGTTGGAACATGAAATCATCGGGGAATCGTTCGAGGTTGCGCTTGACCGCTTGCAGCAACACTTTGGTTTCCACGCCGTAGAGTATCGCCAGGTCTTCGTCCAGCATGACCCTTTGCCCACGGGTGACGAATATCTTCGACTCGATGGATTCGAGCAAGATCGGCGGAGTCTTGTCTGCGGTCATGATTGCTTTGCGGGTTCTGATCCGTATGCAGCTTATTGTTGGTGGTGCGCAACTCTATTGGAGCTTCCGGCCAAAAACAATATGCCGAAATATATAGGCAATTGAATAAGTCCATTCGCCCAGAGCCTGTCGAAGGGCAAGCATTTCAACCTGTCAATTTGCTTGATGCATCCGTCATGGTTCGACATAACCAGCGACTTGCTCGCTTGCGAGCTTAGTCGAATGGCTAGTAGTTTCATCAAGCTCACCACGAACGGAGGACTTGTTCAGTCTGGCACAACCCGTTACGCCGCAGGCGATTCGCTATCGAAGATTCGTTCGCATTCGGCCATGATCGATTGTCCAATCTCGGATTCATGGCGGGGATCCAGCGATTCCTGCATTTCGTGGGCGATGTAGAGCCCCGCATCGCGGGAGGTGGTCGCGGCGATCTGCCTGGCGAGCTGGTCGCTGAGGTCGGAGAGGTGCTTGCGCTCGGCCAGCGGCAGGCTACGTTTGGAGCGGGCCAGCCACTCTGCGGCGAGCGTGGCGCCTTGGGCTTGGGTCATCCATTGGCCATGCTCGTAATGGGCGGATAGGCGCTCGGCTACGAGGGCGTAGATCAGGGCGATGCAGGCTCCGCGATCCGTTGCGGGCGGGGAAAACACATCACGTGCGTTGCTCATTGCCAGTTTCCTTTTTGCGAATTCTTCTCAACGTTGCATGAGTGAACGGCCAGTCGCGCATACACGTTGTCGTTCCTTTCTGGGACGCGCAATCTTACGCCTCTCCCCTTGTTTTTAACCGTCGGTTTCAGCGATTCCGGAACAGGGATATGATCGGCTGCGAAGTTTATAAACGGCAATCGATTTCGGGAGAGGCTGATATGAAAGCTACGCAGCCAGTCAAGGTGATCGGGGTGGCCAGCGGCGTCGGGGCGCAGGATCGCGGCTGCGAGGATGGGCCGTCTATCCTGCGCGAGCTCGAGGTCTTTCGCGGCGCGGATGTCACGGCAGTCTGGGGCGGCGTGCTGCGTCCCAAGGCTGGGGCGGGATCGGCGGTCTCGGTGGATGCGGAGCTGTGCACGCGCCTGGCGAAGCAGGTAAGACACACGCTGGATGAGGGCCGGTTCCCGCTCGTGGTCGGCGGCGATCACTCGTGCGCCATCGGCACATGGAGCGGGGTGCATCGCTGGCTGGACGGGCGCGGGCCGCTCGGGCTGATCTGGATAGATGCGCACATGGACAGCCACACCTTCGCCACCACGCCCAGCGGCGCTCTGCACGGCATGCCGTTGGCCGCCCTGATGGGCTACGGCGAACACGAGCTGACGGAACTCGTCGAGCATGTGCCCAAGCTGAAGCCCGAACATGTCTGCCTGCTGGGCGTGCGGAGTTTCGAGGAGGGCGAGGCGGCGCTGCTGCACCGCCTGGGCGTGCGGGTGATCGGCATGCAGGAGATACGCGCACGCGGTCTGGCGGAGGTGCTGGCCGAGGCGATGTCCATCGCGCGCAACGGCACGGCAGGCTTCGGCGTGAGCCTGGACCTGGACGTGCTCGACCCCGCGGAAGAACCGGGAGTCGGCAGCCCCGCGCCCGGCGGACTGCATTGCCATGAGCTGGAGCAGGCGTTGCACCAGCTGCACGGCGATCCCGCGTTGCTGGCGATGGAGATCGTGGAATACAACCCGCACCGCGACCGCGACCATCTGACCGCCAGGGCGGCGGGCGCACTGTTTCGCGCGGTGCTGTGAATAGCGCCAAACGGAATTTGATCCGGGCCGCGCACGTGCCCGCAGCAAGAATCGGATAAAATTTCACCATGCAAACGAAATATATTTCCTCTTCCAATCGTCCCGGCCTGTTGCGCAAAGCCGTGACGCTGGTCGGCATGGTCGCACTGGGCGCTGTGGCGCTGATGTTCTCGGCGGTGCTGCTGACGGTTCTCCTGATCGTCGCCGTGATCGGCGGCGCTTATCTGTGGTGGAAGACGCGCGAGCTGCGCAAACAGTTCAGGGAGATGCAGGCCCGGATGCGACAGATGCACGAAGCCGCCGCGAGCGCCGGCGAGCCGCAAGGCGGAGTGTTCCGCGGCGAAGTCTTTGAAGGCGAGATCATCGAGGGCGAAGTGGTTCGGGTGCGCGAGGTCGACGTTCGAGTTAAGGGAATGCTGAGCAAGTCTTCCGTTCGTGGTGAGCCTGTCGAACCATGAACGGAAGACAACATAGATGCAATAGCTTGCAACGCTTGCCCTTCGACAAGCTCAGGGCGAACGGACTTATTCAGTGTTTCGTTAAACGCTGAAGGCGATTCAGCTATGTGGCTGCAAAAAGAAATACGCCTGAGACCCAGGGCAAGAGGCTTTCACCTCATCACCGACGAGTTGCTGCGCGAACTGCCCGAGCTGCGCGATTTCAGGATAGGCATGATGAACGTCTTCATCATGCACACGTCGGCCTCGCTGACGATCAACGAGAACGCCGCTCCCACGGTACGCGAGGATTTCGAGAGCTGGTTCAACCACGCCGTGCGCGAAGACGAACCTTATTACCTGCATCAGGACGAGGGCCCGGACGATCTGCCCGCGCACATCAAGGCCAGCCTGCTCGGCTGCAGCCTGAATATCCCGGTCCGTAATGGCAGTCCCGCGCTGGGAACCTGGCAGGGCATCTACCTGTGCGAACACCGCAACCACGGCGGCAGCCGCCGCATCGTGGTGACGGTGCAGGGCGAATAGTCTTCCCAAAAAAGAAGCCCGGCGATGCCGGGCCAAGGGAGGAGCCGGTTGTTTTTTGTGCGGCCGGGTCAGGCGTATGCCGGTGATTGCCGAGCGGAACGTTTCGCCGCGGGGCGCTTGCCTGCCGATATGGGCGTGCCGGAATTCATCTTGAAGAACCCGACAAGTTGCTGAAGCGTTTCAGCCTGGCTGCTCAGCGCCTGCGACGTCGCGGCCAGTTCTTCGCTGCCGGAGGCGTTGTGCTGGGTGGCCTGGCTCATCTGCATCATCGCCGTGTTGATCTGCGCCACGCCGCCGCTTTGCTCCATACTGGATTCGGCGATTTCCTGCACGAGGCCGGAGGTCTTGTTGATTGCCGGGACCATCTGCTCGAGCAGCCGGCCGGCACGCTCTGCCAGTTCGACACTGCTGCCCGCGACGCCGCCGATTTCTTGGGCCGCCACCTGGCTGCGTTCCGCGAGCGCCCGCACTTCGGCGGCCACCACGGCGAAGCCGCGCCCCGCATCGCCTGCGCGCGCGGCTTCGATCGCGGCATTCAGGGCCAGCAGGTTGGTCTGGTACGCGATGTCGTCGATGATGCCGATCTTGGCGGCGATCTGCTTCATCGCCGCTACGGTCTGCAGCACCGCCTCGCTTCCTTCCGATGCCTGCGTCGCCGCTTGCGTGGCCATGCTGTCGGTCAGCTTGGTGTTTTCGGTGTTCTTCTGGATCGCTGAGCTCATCTGTTCGACGGAGGCACTGATCTCTTCCACGTTGGAGGCCTGTTCGCTCGATGACTGGCTCAGGCTTTGTGCGGTGGAACTGATCTCTTCCGAGGCCGAGGCCAGTTCGCCGGCTGCACCGCGAACGTCCGTGACGATGCTCGCGATATTCCCGGCCATGGTATTGATGGCGTGCATCAGGCGGCCGACCTCACCGTGGTACTCCACCGACTTGAGCAGGCTCACGTCTCCTGCGGCGATGACCTGGCAGCTGCGCACCGCCTGCTCGAGCGGGCGCAATACCCTGAAGGAGAGGAGCCACCATATCCATAGCACCGTCGCCAATGCGGCAGTTACGAGCAGGCCGATCTCTCCGGTATGGGCATCGGAAACCGTGTCCCGGCCGATGGCGTGCAATGCCTCTCCGCCAAGCGCCAGGATGATTAGGCCGACGAACGCACAGGCAAGCGATACCCGGGCATGGATGCTCAGGTCGCTCATGGCGGCCAGGCGGCCGCGCCATCCGGTCGGGACTACCTTTCCTTCCTTGATGGTGATCCCCTTGGCGGTTCCTTCGCGGAACCGGCGGTATAACTGCTCGGCTGCCTTCACCTGTTCGGCGCCCGGTTTGGTGCGCAGGGACATGTAGCCGGTGATCTGTCCGTTCTCCCAGATCGGATTGGCATTCGCTTCGACCCAGTAGTAGTCGCCGTTCTTGCAGCGGTTCTTGACCAGGCCGCGCCAGGGCTTGCCGCTCTGCAAGGTGCGCCACAGATCCTTGTAGGCTTCGGGAGGCATGTCCGGGTGGCGCACGATGTTGTGCGAGGCGCCCAGCAATTCCTGTTCGGTAAAGCCGCTCATTTCGAGGAAAGGGCGATTGATGTAGGTGATCCGTCCCTTCAGGTCGGTCTTGGAAACGATATATTCGCCCTCGTTAAGGTGGCGTCCGACATTGGTTACGGGCAGATTCACGCGCATGGCTATTCTCCAGATGGGATGGCTGACGTTCGAATGCGCTAAGAAACTTCCTTTGCGCAAAAGGCGTTAGCCGAACGTTGGAAATATACCCGGCGAAGGAAAGAAACACAGTCAGCGTTTCTTGATTTACCCGTAGTCCTGAGGGAACCCGGGGTAGGGAAATTCCTATAGGGATGCCTAGGGCCCCATGTGCGGCGCGGGTCTGACAGGCTTATGCCTGCCAGACCCCGAAGCCAGCCGAACGCAGGTCGATGCCGATCTCGACTTCCCTCTCGCACGCCTCGTCGTAGGACATCGGATTGAAGCCCTCGTAAAGGTCGGGCCATAGCCGCAAGCCGTATTCCTTGACGTAACGATTGGACTGGATGCCGGCCTTGTGTTTGTCGAAGCGCACGTCGGGGTCGATGCCGGTCATGCCGACGTAGACGCAGGGCTTGCCCGGGATGTAGCCGGGGTTGCACTTCTTGAACTTCCCCTCATACAGGACATCTTTCGACAGTTCGATCACATAGATGTTGTAGTGGTTGCGGCGCGACATGGTTGTTTCGGTGAGACTTGAGGCGAGGGAATATACCGGACTTGCCGGCGACGCGTCATTGCCTCACACCCCGATGTCCTCGTTCCATAACTTGGGGGAAGCCTTGATGAAGTGCGACATCAGGTCGATGCATGTCGGATCCTGAAGGACTTCGACCGTCACTCCTCTGGATCGAAGGAGGTCCTCCTCACCCATGAAGGTCCGGTTCTCTCCGATGACCACCCTGGGGATGCCGTAGAGCAGGATCGCTCCGGTGCACATGGAACAGGGCGATAGCGTGGTGTACAGGGTGCATTCCCGGTAGACGGCTGCCGGCCGGCGTCCCGCATTTTCCAGCGCATCCATTTCCCCGTGGAGCACCACGCTGCCGGTCTGCACGCGCCGGTTGTGTCCGCGGCCTATGATTCGGCCGTCGTGCACGATGACAGAGCCGATAGGAATGCCGCCTTCCTGCAGTCCCTTTTCTGCTTCCTCGATGGCTGCTTTCATGAATTCGTCCATGATGCCCGCTCCTTTCTGAATGAGAGACGCCACATCTTACGCCACCGTAGTCCTGCCTACACATTGCTGCTCATTGCGGGGCAATGGGCAAGGTATTAGCCTGAGACCGGACGTTCCATCTGTTTTTACCGATAGAAGGAGATCGACATGAAACACAGCGAACAACTCATTCAGCAGGTATGGGAAAAAGGCCGCGCCAACGGCGAGATCGATTCCAATCTGTGGCGCGAGGACGAATGCGGTGCGTGGATCAGCCGCGCGGATTACGGCAAGACGGATTCCGACTTCGGGTGGAGGATCGTCAACGTGACGCCCGGCGCACCGGATACACCGGAACACCTGCGGCCGTTCCATCATGCCAACGGCTACGATCTTCCAGGCGGTCAGCCCAAGCGTCACATTACGGCAGACCGTACCGGCATCGCCACTTTCGAGCACACTTTCCAGCCGCGCAACCGGAAGGTTTGAAGGGGCGAGTTGGGAGGGGATTTATCCGAGGCAAGTTGTGCTGAACTCGCGATAGTCCGGCGTAATATCTCGAATGGCGGGGTTCATCACCTCTGCGCTCACTTGCTTTGAACTGCTTGGATATGAGCGCGGGACAGTTTTTGGTAAAGGCGGATTTGTCGCTGGAGCGGCCACCAATCGTACAGGAAAATCTGCAGCGGACGCCACATGGCGACCCAGCCAACGATTGTCAGGCTTTCGCGCGCGATGTTGGAGCCGACATTGGCGCCAAGATTTCCGATGATGTCAGCCGCGAGCAGACAAAGTGAGACAAAGACGATCCCGATAACCAGGCTCATGCGGCCTTGCCGCATAAGGTGTTTCAGGGCGTTGCGCGTATTTTCGGCTTTGTACGCGAAGTGGTTATGAACTGCCTCAGTCAACAACTCGCTCGGGTCGCCATCTGACGGCCACTGTTCAATGTGGATGGTTATATGGAAGCGGCTGCCTGGCGGAAATCCGGACGCCCAGGTTTCGATGAAAGTATTTGCCTCCGGATCAAGATCCTTGTTCAGGAACGGCGTCGGATCCATCGAGTTGAACAATTGCGCAATCTCGCGCACTCGCAGTGACAGTCGATGAGCAGGATTGGAACTGGCTGATTTATTCACAGGAACATCATACCAAATGTACCGCAGGCTAATTGTTTGGATGCCTTGAACAGTTCAGCACAGCCTGCGCCATCAGTCGTTCATGGCATGCCTGCCACGTGGCGTTCTTCGTTCAGTTTCGCCAGCTTGGCTTTCAGCTCTGGCAGGATCGCCGCGACTGCCTTTTCTCCTTCGAGCACGGCCTTGTGGCGTCCGCTCGCGTCGGCCGAGGGGAGGCCGGAGGTGACGGGCCGGACGATGATGTCCGCGCTGGATTGCTCGTGGCGATTGATGGTCTTCCCGAAAATCGAAAAGGTCTGCAACAGGATGTCCGTCATCCCTTCCGTGCTTCTGTCTTGGGGGCGGACTGAAATGTCGACGGCGATGACGAAATCTGCGCCCAGCGTGCGCGCCACGCTCGCCGGAACGGGCGCGACCAGCCCGCCGTCCACGTAATCCTGGCCGTTGATGGTGACGGGCTGGAAGAACACCGGTATGGACGAGGAGGCTCGAACGGCCATGCCGGTATTGCCCTTGCGGAATACCACCATCTCGCCGCTGTTCAGGTTGGTCGCGACAGCGGCAAAGGTCTTGTTGAGCTTTTCCATCGGGCGGCCCTTGACGTTCCTGTTGATGAAGTCCTGCAGCGCTTGTCCTTTGATGCAGCCGCGTTTGTCCGTGACCATCGTCTCGGCGATGCAGCGATACAAGCCCGAGCCGTCGAGAATCTGGTCTTCTTCCATGTTCATGGACAGTTCTTGTATCTGGAAGCCGGTGAGTCCGGCTGCGTAGAGCGCACCCACGACAGAGCCTGCGCTGGTGCCTACGACGATGTCGGGAGAGATGCCTTGCGCTTCCAGCGCCTTGATCACGCCGACATGGGCAAAGCCGCGCGCGGCGCCGCCGCCCAGTGCGAGCGCGATCTTCGCGGGGGGGCGCTCCACCACGGGCGTGGTAGGCGGCAGCTGTGGCTGCGGCGGTGGCGTTACCTGGGGCGTGGTGCAGGCGGTGATGCCGAGCAGCAACAGGATTGCGATTGCGTATCTCTTCATGAATTCAATTCTTCGGTTGGTGCATGGATAGCTGTTTCGGACTCAAGTATACCGCCCCAGTTCCCCTTATTCTCCAATCACTTGGGCCATGACGCCGCCGGCGCAGTTATTTGTTTGCGCTCGTTATTGTGATTGCCGTGATCTCGGGCGGTGTGTTGCTGCTTACTGGGTCTGCTGTTCCATCGCCTTCCGTTGTTCTTCGGCTTGCTTTTGCTGCTCGGCATCCGTTGCCTTGGCCTTGTCGAGCGCGTTGCGCGGTTCCTCGAACAGTTTGGGGGCCGGGGGCTGGTCGTTTTTCGGGCTGCATGCGGCGAGCGACAGGAGTGCGCATAGCGCGGCGGTGCGGTAGCTCATGATGGACTCCTCGATTGTCTGGTTGTTCGAGCAATGGCCGCGACAGGGAAGACTTCCGGCCACGGCCTTTGGGGAGCAGGCAGGATACCATCAAGGCGAATGCCGGGGGGGCGCGGCTCATACCTCTGGCGAGGTAGGTATTCACCCGATTGCAAAGCAACGGCGGAGGCGCATATTAGCGGGCGTGGACAGTCTGGGCCGGTTTGGGCCGCGAAAGGAGGAAGACATGTCGCTAGTGACCGATACTTTGCGTGCCTCGACGATCACCGAGGGATTGAACGATGTCGAAGTCGGGATACTCGCCGGATTGTGCGAGATCATTGAGTACAAGGATGGCGAGGTTATCCTGAAGCCGGGGGGGCCATATACCCCCAGCCTGTACATCCTCGCGCAGGGCGGCATCGACGTGAAAGTGCTGGCTGGCGAAGAGGAATCCAGCCTCAACGTGCTCAAGCAGGGCGACCTCGCGGCCGTGATCACTTTCGTCGGCGGCGATTCATCGGAGATCAGTGCGTCGCTTTACGCAGTGGGCGACGTCAAGGTTTTGAGTCTGGATCAGACGCGGTTCAAAAGCCTGGTCGAGACCCACCCCATGCTTGTGTATCACGTCATGCAGGGCGTGGTGCGCAATGTGGACCGTATCGTGCGGATCGTGAACGACCAGAGCGCGGAAATGAATGAGTATATCTGCCACGCCAACATCCACTACTAGCGGGCAATTCTTTGCGCTTCAGTATCCTAGCGCCCTTGCACCCTGATAGAACGCGAAGCTGATCAGCCAGGCCAGTGTCAGCGACCAGCCGATGACCAGCGCGGTGTAGCCGGGCTGCTTGGCCTCGTTTTGCATGGTGGCGATGGCGGACAGACAGGGCGTGTAGATCAGCGTGAACAGCATGAAGCTGTAGGCCTGCACCCAATCCAGCTGCTGTCCCAGCGCGCTGCCGAGCGCTTCGCCGGAGAGTCCGTAGATCACCGCGAGCGAGCCGATGACGATCTCCTTTGCGACGAAGCCGAAGATCAGCGCGATGGTGAGCTGCTCGTTGATGCCGATGGGGGCGAACATGGGCTGAAGTGCGCCGCCGATCATGCCGGCCAGCGTGTCCGGTCCGGCGGGGACGGCGGAGAACGGGATGTGGGTGAGCAGCCACACCAGCACCACGCCGGCGACGATGAACTTGGTGGCGCGGCGCAGGAAGTGTTGCACCTCCAGCCAGCCGCGCAGCGCCATCTGGCGCAGGGTGGGGAAGCGGTAGGGCGGCAGCTCCAGCACGAACGGTTCCTCCGCGGGGAAGCGGCGCCTGAACAGCAGCGCGGTGAGGATGGCGGTGGCGAAACTGAACAGGTACAGGCTGAACAGCACCAGCGGCGCGGTCTTGGGCGCGAACAGCGCGGCAGTGATGAACACGAACACCTGCAATCGCGCCGAGCATAAAGAGAATGGGATCACCAGCATGGTGAGCAGGCGCAGGGTGCGCGAGCGCATCACGCGGGTGCCCATCAGCGCGGGTACGTTGCAGCCGAAGCCCATCAGCAGCATCACGAAGCCGCGCCCGTCCAGCCCCATCCTGGCCATCAGCGCATCCATCAGGAACGCCGCGCGCGACAGGTAGCCGCTGTCTTCCACCATGGCCATGAAAAGGAAGAACAGCACGATGATGGGCACGAAGGCGGCGACGGTCGCCACGCCGTTGTAGATGCCATCCAGCAGCAAGCCGTTCAGCATGGGCGGCAGCACGGAGAATGCGGGTTCGAGCGCGGTCGCACGCAACCAGCCCAGCGCGCCGCCGACGCCGGTCTGCAGCGGCTGGCCCAGGATGAAGATGCCCTGGAACAGCAGATACATGATGCCGAAGAAGATCGGCAGTCCCAGCCAGGGGTGCAGCATCACGCGATCCAGCTTTGCAGTGAGGTTGTCCGGCAGTTGGGCCGGAACCTGCACGGCATGCTGCATCACGCGCGCCATCTCGGCCTCGATGTGCTCGTCCTGTTCGAGTTGGGAGCGCAATTCTTCCGCCATGCCGGGCGTGGGGTAGCGCAGCGCCCTGGTGACGGCCTGCATGGCTTCCTGGTAGCCGGTGCCGTACTTGCCGCTGAGTATGAAGATCGGCATGCCCAGCATCTCCGCCATCTTCCTGCTGTCGATGGTGATGCCGTATTTCTTCGCCTCGTCCGCCATGTTGAGCAGCACCACCACGTTCATGTCGAGCTGCTTGAGCTGCAGCAGCAGGCTCATCTGGCGCTCGATCTGGGTGGCATTGAGGATGACCAGCGCCAGGTCGGGCACGTTGTCGTGCAGGAAGTGACGCACCACCTGCTCGTCGTCGGAGAAGCCGTGCAGATCGTAGAAGCCGGGCAGGTCGATGATCTCCACCATGTTATCGCCCAGCAGGATCTTGCCGCTGAGCAGTTCCACCGTGATGCCGGGCCAGTTGCCGACGCGCGCCGCGCCGCCGGTCATGCGGTTGAACAGGGTGGATTTGCCGGTGTTGGGCATCCCCAACAACGCGATGCGCTTCACGGGCGCACCAATAAATCTACTGCGCAGCCCGATTGCGGCGTCGCGTGCTCGTTCATTCCTCGCCTACCTAATTGGTATGTCTCGTCATTCACTGATGAAACTCCTAGCCATCGACTAAGCCCGCTAGCGGGCAAGTCGCTGGTTATGTGCGGCTCCTTGCACTCGGGCTTGCTCGCTACGATTTCTAGGTGCGCCCTCATGCCTTTTTCACCGTGATTTTTGCGGCTTCGCTGCGGCGCAGCAGGATGTCGGTGGTGCCGATGCGCACCTGGATCGGCCCGGAGAAGATGGCCTTGCGGATCAGTTCGACCCGCTTTCCGCCGCGAAAACCCAGCGCGAGCAGGCGCTGATGCAGCGCTTCCTCGGCGTGGATCGAGACGATCGTGGCGGTGTCGCCTGGATGCAGGGTGGCTAGGGTGATTGCGAACATGGCGGCAGTCGATTCGGATTGCGGCATTATTTCACAGCCTTCCCGCCTTTGTCGCGGTCAGGCCGATTGGGTTAGAATGCGCTCTTTCATTTGCTGGCTAATAAAATGATCAAGGGCAGTATTGTTGCAATCGTCACGCCGATGCATGAGGACGGCAGTCTCGATCTGGCGTCGTTCCGCGCGCTGATCGATTTTCATATCGCCGAAGGCACCGACGCCATCGTGGTGGTCGGCACGACCGGCGAATCCCCCACCGTCGATGTGGAAGAGCATGAGTTGCTGATCTCCGAAGCGGTGAAGCACGCCAACAAGCGCATTCCCATCATCGCCGGAACGGGGGCGAATTCGACCAAGGAAGCCATCGAGCTGGCGACCTTCTCGAAGAAGGCGGGGGCGGATGCTTCGCTCTCCGTCGTGCCTTACTACAATAAACCGACGCAGGAAGGCCTGTATCTGCACTTCAAGGCCATCGCCGAGGCGGTGGACATGCCGCACATCCTGTACAACGTACCGGGACGCACCGGCGCGGACCTGAGCAACGACACCGTGCTGCGCCTGGCGCAGATTCCCAACATCATCGGCATCAAGGATGCGACCGGCGGCATCGAGCGCGGCAGCGACCTGCTGCTGCGCGCGCCCAAGGATTTCGCCGTCTACAGCGGCGACGACGCCAGCACGCTGGCGCTGATGCTGCTCGGCGCGCACGGCACCATCTCGGTGACGGCCAACGTCGCTCCGAAATTGATGCATGAGATGTGCGTAGCCGCCCTGAACGGCGAGGTTGCCAAGGCGCGCGAGATCAATTTCCGCCTGCTCGGCCTGCACCGCAACCTGTTCGTCGAGGCCAACCCGATCCCGGTGAAGTGGGCGGTGGCGCGCATGGGCAAGATGAAGAACAACCTGCGCCTGCCGCTGACGCCGCTTTCCACCGGCGCGCAGCCGGTGGTCGAAGCCGCGATGCGCCAAGCGGGTGTCATCAGTTAATCAAGCAGTATTGCGGAGAGAAACAATGAAGGTTTTGCATATCGGAATTTCCAGTGTCGTGCTTGCCTCGTTGGTGGGGTGCAGCTCGGTCGGCTTGGGCAGCAAGCGCATCGATTACCGTTCCGGCGCAGTGCAGGCGCCCTCGCTGGAGGTGCCGCCCGACCTGACCACGCCGGCCAGGGACGAGCGCTACAAGGTACCGGGGAGCGAAGGCGAGTCGGTCGCGACCTATTCCGATTACAGCAAGAGCGGTGCAGCCGAGCGGCCCGCGGGTAGTTCGGTGTTGCCCGAAGTGAAGGGCGTGCATCTGGAACGCAGCGGTGCGCAACGCTGGCTGGTGGTGAATGACAAGCCGGAGAACGTCTGGCCGGTGGTCAAGTCGTTCTTCCAGGAGAACGGGCTGAGCATCGCGAGCGAAGACCAGGCTGCCGGGGTGATGGAAACCGAGTGGGCGGAGAACCGTGCCAAGATTCCGATGGGCACGATCCGCGAAGCGGTCGGCAAGGTGTTCGATGGTCTCTATTCGTCAGGCGAGAAGGACCAGTACCGTGTGCGTCTGGAGCGCGGCAAGGATGGCGCGAGCACCGAGGTGTACATCACCCATCGCGGCATGGAAGAGGTCCTGTCCGCGGACCAGAACACCTCGAAGTGGCAGCCGCGTCCCAACGATCCGGAACTGGAAGCGGTCATGCTGCAGAAGCTGATGGTGCGTTTCGGTGCCAGCGATGCGCAGGCGGGGGCCGCAGTGTCCGGCACACCGGGGGCTGTCGCACCGGCGGGCGCGGCGACCGCAGCCATGGTGCACGGCGACGGCAAGGCCAACCTGCAGGAGATATTCGACGGCAGCAGCATCATCGTGATCAACGATGCGTTCGACAGAAGCTGGCGCAGGGTCGGCCTGGCGGTCGAGCGCGCAGGCCTGGCGGTGGAAGACAAGGACCGCGCCAAGGGCATCTACTATCTGCGCCCGATCAAGGCGGAGAAGGGCTGGATGGACAAGCTGATGTTCTGGGAGGATGGCGAAGAAGGCGCCCGGCGCTACCGCGTGAACGTCAAGGATGGTGGCGCGGCGTGCGAAGTGACGGTCACCGACCAGGACGGCGCGAGCGACGAGGCTACCAAGCAAATGATCCAGGCGATCTATAAGAACATCAACGAGTAGTTCCGCTTCATGAAGTTTGCCTCTTTGGGCAGCGGCAGCGAGGGTAACGCGCTGCTGGTGGCCGCGGGCCGGACGCAGGTGTTGATGGATTGCGGTTTCGGCCTGAACGACAGCATCTCGCGCCTCGCCCGTCTGGGCGTGGTGCCCGACCAGTTGAGCGGCATCGTGGTCACCCACGAACATGGCGACCACATCGGCGGCGTGGTGCGACTGGCGCGCAAGTTCAATCTGCCAGTCTGGCTCACCCACGGCACCTTGCGCAGCCAAGCGAGAGTCTTTGCCGATGCAGTTCGCGTCAACGAGATCGATCCCCACCGTCCGTTTGCCATCGGCGATCTCGAGATATTTCCCTATCCCGTCCCGCACGATGCCGCCGAGCCGGTGCAATTCGTTTTCAGCGATGGCGTGCGGCGCTTGGGCGTCCTGACCGATGCCGGATGCAATACCGCACATATCGAACAGACCCTGAACGGTTGTCATGCCTTGGTGCTGGAGTGCAATCACGACAGCGAGATGTTGCGGAACGGAGATTACCCTTACAGCCTCAAGCAGCGGGTGGGAGGACGTTTCGGGCATCTCAGCAATCGTGAGGCGGCGAACATCCTGAGTCGCCTCGATGTGGGTCGCTTGCAGCATCTGGTTGCGGCGCATCTGAGCAGCAGGAACAACATGCCGCAACTTGCGGTGCAGGCGTTATGCGATGTGCTTGGGTGCGAGGCAGACTGGGTCGGGGTGGCGACGCAGGAAGAAGGATTCGCCTGGCGCGAAATCGCCTGAGGGGCGAAGTGATGGAAATAAAAAAAGCCGACTTGCGTCGGCTTTTTTGTCGCCTGTAAGGCTAGTTGCTTACTTTGCAGCAGCAGGAGCAGCGGCTTCAGCAGCAGCCGGAGCGGATGCAGCTTCAGCAGCAGGAGCAGCAGCAACCGGAGCGGATGCGGCTTCAGCAGCAGGAGCAGCAGCAGGAGCTTCAGCAGCCTTTTGACCACAAGCGGTCAGAGCCAGAGCCAACAGGGCAGCGATCAGAGCAGAGCGTTTCATTTTCTATTTCCTTAGGAGGTACGTTAATAAGCCAAATTTTTTACCCGACTTCCAATGAGCTAGAAGTCGAAGGCGGCGCATTTTATCACTTGGCTACAGGAAATCTAGTAGGCGGGCAACCTTTTTTTGCTATAACCCCAATTTGGTGGCGGACACTGCCGAGTGCGACGCCTCCCATATTTCCAGAAAACGCGATTTCAGGGCGCGCGCATTTTCCGGGTCGTTCAGCGCCAGGATGCCGCGCGGATCGTCGAAGTGGAAACGGCGCACGTAGTGAGAGTCGTCCGCGACGGCGAAGGGTTCGCTGATCTGTTGCAGGTGCGGCGGGGTCTGGTGGATGAACATGCTGCCGCCGAACTGGCGCAACAGCATCGTCATGCGCGGGCAGAGCGTGGACAGGTAGCGCGTGTCGTGGGCCAGCACGTACAGCCGGTTATTCGGGCTGGCGAGCAGGAATCGGCGCAATGTCTCATAGCGTGCCTCGCTGTTGAATCCGAGGCCGTCGTAATTTTTCTCGAACAGGTACAGGTTGTGCTCGGCCAGCTTGCACAGTCCGTCCAGCGCGCCCGTATAGTCCGCGATCCCGTCCAGCTTGTTGTGTTGCAGGGTGCCCTCGCTCATGGTGCGCTCCTTGCCGTTCAGCGTGGTGTCAGGTAACCGTCCAGGTACCACTGGTAGAGCAACTCGCTCAACTCGGGCGAGCAGTCCGCCTGGGCGGGCAGTTCGCGCCAATCGGCCAGGTCGCGCAACAGCGGGTAATCGCCTTCCTGCGGCTGGAAAGCTTCGCCGTTCATGAATATCCATTCGCCATGGCTCAGCATCTGGCTCTTCAGGTCGAGCGCCACCCCGCGCTTGTGCAGTGCCTGACGGAATTTCGCCAGGGTCAGCGGGCATCCCGGTATGTCGAAGAAGATATGCGGCTTGGGTTCGGAGAGATAGCAGCCGAGGAAATTCGCGATGTCCTCCTTGTCCCAGCGCACCTGTTTGATGGCCTGTTCCACCTGGCGCAGCATCGCCGCGCTGATCTCCGAGGGATGCTTTTGAGCCTTGAGATCGGGATCGGCATACATGCCGTCCACCTCGATGCGGTCCTGCAGGTACACCAGGAACTGCTCGGCCAGTTCCTGGTAGGCCGGAGTACGGAAGCCGATGGAATAGGTCATGCAGTCGTCTTCGGCGATGCCGTTGTGCGCGCAATGCGGTGGCAGGTACAGCATGTCGCCCGCTTCCAGCACCCACTCCTGTTCGACACGGAAATCCTTCAGGATGCGCAGCGGCGCGCCCTCGATCAGCGTCTGGTCTTCCTGCGTGGAGATCTGCCAGCGGCGATGTCCCAGCCCTTGCAGCAGGAAAACGTCGTAGGAATCGAAGTGCGGTCCGACCCCGCCACCCTTGGGTGCGTAACTCACCATCAGGTCGTCCAGCCGCGCGTGGGGGATGAAGGAAAAGTGCCTGAGCAGTTCCGATGCTTCAGGCAGGAAGTGATTCACCCCTTGCACCAGCACCGTCCACTTTGCCTTGCCGAAACCGTCGAAATCTTCCGGCATGAACGGCGAATGCCGCAGGCCGAACTGGCCGCGGCTCTGCGTGACGATGCGCGCCTGCACGTCCTCCTCGCAGGCGAGCTCGATCAGCTGCTGCGGGTCGAGCAGCCCATTGAAATCGGGAAAAGCCTTGCGGATCAGCAGCGGTTTCTTCTGCCAGTAATCGCGCAGGAATTCGTTGACGGTCAGCCCGCCGAGCATGGGGAGTCTGGTTTTCATCCGAGAGATTATAGCCGTGTCAGGTCCGCTGCGGATATGCAACGAAATTTTATTAAACTGACGCAAAGAAAGTGTTTAGAATGCAACGCAGGAGGGACATCAATGCCATCTGTTCAGCTCACTGTCGGAATGGAAGCGCCTCACTTCGAATTGCCGGATGCCGATATGGAGACTTTTGCGCTCACTTCGCTGCAGGGCAAGAAGAACGTGGTGCTGTATTTTTATCCCAAGGACAGCACTCCCGGCTGCACCATGGAAGCCAACGAGTTCAGCGAGCTCGAAGAGGATCTCGCCAAGCTGGACACCGTCGTGGTCGGCATCAGCCGGGACGACTGCCTCAGCCATGCCGAGTTCCGCGACAAGCATGGCCTGTCGGTCCTGCTGCTGTCCGATCCCGAGGCGCGCGTCTGCAAACGCTACGGGGTGATGGTCGAGAAGGAAGTGGACGGGCACAAGAAGAACATCGTCCAGCGCTCCACCTTCGTCATCGACAAGCAGGGCAAGCTGCGTCATGTCATGTACGGCGTTCACGCCCACGGGCATCCGCAGGAAATATTTAATCTGATAAAGGAATTGAAATGAAGATCACCAAAGACTCCGTCGTCTCCCTGCGCTATGAACTGTTCGACTCCGAAGGCGAATTGCTGGAAAAGATCGAGGAGCCGGTCAGCTATCTGCATGGCGGTTATGACGGCATCTTCCCCGTGGTCGAGGAAGCGCTGCACGGCAAGAGCGTCGGTGACCATTGCAAGGTGACCATGCAGCCCGACGATGCCTTCGGCGAATACGACCACAGTCTGGTCGAAGTCGAGCCGCGCAGCTCCTTCCCGAAAGAGATCGAGATCGGCATGCAATTCGAAGGCGGCCCGGAAAGTGCCGACGATGAAGACTACCTGCTCTACACCGTGGTGGAAGTCACCGACGACGAAGTCACCGTCGATGGCAACCATCCGCTGGCAGGCAAGACGCTCACCTTCGACTGCACCGTCACCGGCGTGCGTCCGGCAACTGCTGAAGAGCTGGAGCACGGCCACGTACATGGCGAAGACGGTCACCACCACTAGGCCTTGAATCGCCCGCAAGACAAAGCCCGCGCAAGCGGGCTTTTTTATCGGCGTGAATCAGCGGGCCAGCCTCTGCATCAGCCAGTCCGCAACTTGCGCTGCACCACCCGGCTTCACAGGCTCTGTCTGCGGCATGCGCCATAGGCTTTCCAGCCCCCCGGCGAGGTCGCCGTTCTCCAGCGCATCGCGCGAGACTTCGCGGCAGGTGCCCTGCAGTTGCAGCCACTCCACCAGCGCGGGCGACTCCGGCCAGTCGGCACGGTTGACGTACAGCACAGGCACGCCGCTGCTCGCGGCCTCGACGAAACTGCCGTAACCCGGCTTGCACAGCAGCGCATCGCAGCTGGCGAGCAGGTCGCCGAAGCTCAGCGGCAGCGATTCGAGCGCGATGGCATCGGGATGGTCCACCTGCCAGCTGGACTGCACCAGCCAGCGCACACCGTCGATGCGCGGCCAGCGCTCGATGGGCAAGCGGCTGGTGATGCCGCCCAGGCTGACCAGCACCAGCTTCTCTTCTTTCGACAATCTCAAGTGGCGTTCAAGCTCGTCGCGCCGGTTGTCGCCCACCGCGGCAATGGGCGCGACCGGAACGAGATTGGGCAAGTCGTTCATCGCCATGCCCGGCGTGGCACGCAGGAAGGCGTCCGCGTTCGCGTAACAGGCAAGGATTTGTGCTGCGATTCTTTCGTCATCCGTTCGCCCTGAGCTTGTCGAAGGGTTTGAACGAACGGAACCCGACTTATCGCTGCAATAGTGGCGGTAGATATCAGACCAGTTCAACGAACACAGTGCGGCATTGGGGATGCCAGCCCGCTGCGCAGCCGCCAGCGGCAGGTAACCCACGTTCGAGAACACCACGTCCGCCCCCAGTTCGCGCAGCAGGCGCGCCTCTTCGGCAACGCGCTCGTCCCAGTTCGCATGGAAAGCGCGATAGGTAGCCCGGCTTTCCTCGATGCGCACATCCAGCGCCGAAGACATGGCCATGCCGAAGTCGCCCTGGCTGTGCAGGTGCTCGAACGGTGCCAGGATGCGCGAGCGCAGGTGTGCAAGCGGCACAGCGGTGCGTACAGTGAGGCGCAGCTCCGGCATGCGCTCGTGCAGCAAGTTCAGGATGGGCGCGGTCTGCGCGACATGGCCGAAACCGTGGCCGGAGATGGAGACGACGAGGTGGGGCATGGGGCGGAAGCGCATTCGAATGGTGAAACACGGCTTTCATTATAAATCGGCCTCTCTGGGCTGCTTGATTTCCCTGTAATGCGCTATGCTTATGCCCTGAACGTCGCAACCCGAATTCACGAGAACGAACGCCATGGAAAAAACAGTAAAACTTCGCGCTTATCCCGACGACGCCAAGAACAATGCCCCGCAGGGCAACCAGACGGAAGATCAGGGCAAATCTTTCGAGCTGGCAAGGAAGAATGCTCTGCTTGAAGAAAAATCGCTCGATCAACTAAGGATAATCGAGCAGCTCCGGGAAAGCCTCAAGCAAGAGCAGACCAAAGTAGCCGATCTGGCGAAGAAGACGGCTGGAGTGGACACCACTGTGCTCGCCGTGAAAGACGCCCAGCTCGAAGAAGAGAAGAGCCGGGGGCTGGAAAATCTGAAGACCATTGTGCAACTGCGCGAAAGCCTCAAGTTGGAGCAGGCCAAGACGGCCGAGATGGTGAAGATCATTTCCGAGCTCGAAGCCAAGGTAAAGGAAGCGGCCTCGCTGGAAGCGAGCGAGCTGGCCAAAAGGACTGCCGAACTCGAGGAAGAAAAACGGGTGTCGACCGAGCAGATGAAGACGATCGACCTGCTCAGTGAACGTCTCACTCAGGAGCAGGCCAAGACGGCAGGGATGGCCGACAAACTGGCCGAGCTGGATGCCAGGACCAAAGAAGCGGCCGCGCTGGAAACCAAAGTCAAAGAATTGACCGAAGCACTGAGCAAGATCGCCGCCATCGCAGCTGCGGGGAACGCGGCCTAGTACCCAAGGCTCGCTTATGGCCGAGGAAGCCTGCCCACAGGGATAAGGTACAAAGGTGTCTCTCCGGCCGGCAGATGCAGCAGACGGGAGACTTCGGCGTCTTTGAACGCACCTACCGGCGTTGCGCCCAGCCCCAGGGAGGTGGCCTGCAGCAGCAGGTTCTGGGCGGCATGGCCGGCTTCCATGTGCACATAGCGTTCACCCCGCTTACCATAGCCGACAGTGGTGCGGCTGCTCATCGCGGCGATGACCACCACCACGGGCGCACTGCTCACCCATTCCTGATTGATGGCAGCATAAGCCAAGCGCACACGGATGTCGCTGGCGGACACGGTTTCAAGACGGTGTCGATCGGGAAGGTAGCGATAGACCCCGTCCGACAGATTCTCGACGTTGCCCACTGCCAGATAGACCTCCAGCGGGTAAGTGGCGCCCGCAGAAGGCGCCGTGCGATGCCCCGGTACGGTGATGCCCTGAACTGCCCACATCAGTCGCGAGAGCTCGGGCAGTGTCAGCGAGCCCGGGCCGAATTCGCGCACCGAGCGGCGGTGGGCCAGCGCCTCTTCCTGGCTCATGGCTCCCGCCCCGGGCGGTGCGGGTAAGTTCACGCCCGGCGCCTCCGCCCCTGTCCCACCCTCCGTCGTTGCAGCCAAGCTCGTCATAAGTGCCGCCAGAATGAGTCGTTGAATTTTCGCCATTGCAAGAAACTATTGCCCCGTTCTTCCACTTCCGGTGGAAGCAGAAGCCGGGCTCAGTAGTTCATGGGCGAAATGGGGGATTCAGAAGAAGGTGGCGAAGGCGGAGTAGGGCGCGGACAACTGCTGAGGCAGCGGTTGTAGGCTTCCTGGCTATCCTTCATGCACTGGCCCCGTTCCTGGCCCCCGGTCGAAGAGTCATAAGGCGAAGGGCAATCGATATCGCGAGCCTCCTTGTCGGTTTCGCAACTTTCCTTGCAATCCTCGTAGGTATCGGCCCAGCTGATATCGGTCAGAAAAAGCTGAGCCATGATGGCTGTGAGAATGAGTATCAATCGCATGACTATCTCCCAGAATGTTCTCTGCACGACGACCGTGGTTTGGCTCAGCAACCACTACTTCATTCTCGCGGCGAAGTTTTCCCGCGGCAATGGGGCAAACTATGCAAATTGTCGACTGGCCCGGGGCGAGGGGATCGCGTTGTTAACCGGCGACTTTTTCGGCTTGCCGACTGGCGAAAACAAATGCGAAGCGGCCCCCGTTCAGGTCACATCAAGCAGTAATTCTGCGGCTTCATTGGTGTCAGCCCGTGCTCCTCGCCCAGCGTGTCGCGCAGATTGATCTCGACCCCGCGGCAGATCGCATCCAGCGCCAGGTCGTTGGGCAAGTTGCCGAAGGGCTCCTCGATCTCGTCGCCCAGCGCATCCAGGCCGAAGAATGTGTAGGCGACGAGGCCCACCACGAAAGGCGTCATGAAGCCTATCGTGTCGACCAGGCCGAACGGCAGCAAGAAACAGTACAGGTAAGCCGTCCGGTGCAGCAGCAGCGTGTAAGAGAAGGGAATGGGCGTGCTCTTGATCCGTTCGCAAGCCGCGGACGCCGCCGTGATGGCCGACATGGTCGCGTCGATGTTGGACGCCAGGCAGCCATCGAGCCGTTTCTCATCGAGGCACAGGCGTAAGTCATCGCCCATCCGGTGCATTAGATAATCGGGGATGTTGGCGCTCTTGCAGCTCTTTTCCCATTCCTGCTGCGAGAGCAGCGGCTTCAGTTCGGCGCGGCCATCGGTATCGCGCAACAGGTGGCGCAATGCATGCGAGAAGGCGATGGTGCGGTAGATCATCCGCACGCGCACATCGTTCAAGCCCGGGCCGGCCTTGAGCGGCTCGGCGTGCTCGATGAGCGTCAGGCACTGGCGCGCGAAGTTGCGCGTCTGCAACACGATCTCTCCCCACAGCTTGCGTCCTTCGCAGTAGCGGTCATAGGCCGCGTTGTTGCGGAAGCCGAGGAAGATGGCCAGCGGCAGGCCGATCAGCGTGAACGGGATCGCGGTCAGCGTGATCTTGTGGCTGAACAGGTCGCCGTGGGTCATCGTCACCACCGTGGCCAGGACGATGTTGACCAGCAGCACCTTCCAGATGTCCTTTAAGACGGAACCGCGAAAAACCAGAAACAACCTTAAGCCGGACGGCCTGCCGCGAACGATCATGGGTCAACCCTTTTTGAGCGAGAGGTGATTGGCCCTGTAAACCGGAAAAAGTTTCCAGCTCTTGATGAAAATCGGGCTGCATCATCTCTGATGCAGCCTTTAGCAGCCTGCTAGAAACGCAGCCCCAGCGCCTTGCAAAGGAACCCCATGTAAGGCGCGGCCTGGCGGAACCGTTCGACCACCAGCGGGCGCAGCTTCTTCGAAGTCACCGCGGCTTCGCTCAATGCGGCCATGCCGATGAAATCCTTGCGCTTCAGATCCTCCACCAGCGGATGATCCCTGGCGAAGCCGCGCGGCGCGTTGGCGAGCGAGTCGCCTTCCGGCGTGAAATGTTCGCGGAAACCCTTGTCGTCGCGCGCCGCCACCCATGCATCGGGATGTTCGACGATGGCCCGGCGTATCCTGAACAGCTCATCCGCCTCGGGACGCCACAGGCCGATCGCGAGAAAGCACTCGTCCGGTGCTATGTGCAGGTAATAGCCCGGCGCATGCACATCCTTGCCCACCTCGTGACGGAACTGAATGCCGATGTTGGTCTTGTACGGCGTCTTGTCGCGGCTGAAACGCGTATCGCGCTGCACGCGCATCAGCGAACCGCCCACCTTCTTCGGCTGCGCCAGAAAGTGGCGCGAAATCGCAGGCATCTCGTCCGACATGTCGCCGATGAAATCCAGCGCGGGCGTGCGCACGAAATCCTCATACTCCTGCTTGTGTTCCTCGAACCACTCGCGGGTATTGTTCTCGGCGAGAGCGGAGAGGAAGGCGAAGGTCTGCTTGGTGAAGTAGCGGTCGGACATTTCAGCGGCTCCTTGTTGGAGTGGTTTAATCTATTGCGATGCTGCCCCCGTTAGTTCTTCCTCCGAGTAGCTGCTACCCCTCATGCCCATATTCCTCAATCTGTCTAAATGAGCTTTAGCTGCAGTATTAGCTTCTTGCTTATTGGCGCCTTGCTTTCTGAATCGTTTAACTAAAAAATTATGAAGGATTGAATCCCAATCATCTAGTTTCGCCTCGTAGGGAACCTCAACAAGTATTTTGGGTTTATCTAACCCAGTTACAACTCGATTGCCACTATCATTTGGTTGGAAGTAGAAAGCTCTAGCGTTGATAATTAAATCAGCAATTCCACCAAACTTGGCGATGTCAAATTCAATGACAGCTTGAGTTTCTACGGGTTTTTTAAAATCAATAATTAAGTAGACACTTTTTTTGCTGAGAAGCTTTCTGCCCCATGTGACAGTTACATCACCTGGGGGCATATCTTCGTGTGCCATTACTACATCGTATAAATCTCGTCTTGAGTCACAGTCAATGATAAGTACAGGTATAAGCCGACCGTCCCCGATGTCGGGCATGGCAAGTGCGCCATCACCGATGATCTGGATGGGCTTGGTCATTTTCATGCGTTTATATCTCATTTAGCTCAACCTGTTTTACAACATATGCATCAATAGAGACTTCCTTTTCCATCGAATCAATACCCACTATTTCATAACGATCAACACGCTTGGTGTTTACTATGTGCTTGGGAATTTTGAAGGTTAGCCATCCTGAAATTGAAGTGCGTGGTGCCAAGTTAATTTGACCATTAAGTTGCGGCAATCCCTTTGGAAGTTGCGTAATGGCTTGGATAGGATCTACTTTGATTTTGACGGGTTTTCCAGATGGATCGTAAATGTGTAATACAAGCTCAACGTTGGATATTGTTATGGGAGAAGTTGAAGAATTAGAAAATAGACATGCGGCGGAGTAATGTCTGTCTCCTGCCTGAGAAAGCCATGTCATCGAATCAATTAAATATGGTCGAATATCACCATGCTTCTCGTTGAAATCTAGCTGCGCGATTTGCAAAGCTTTTTTGGCTATTACTGAAGCACGCCACGCGTACATGGCGGAGGCAACAGCAGCCATCGCGGATACGGCCGCGATAATTGTTTCGGCTGAGAAATTGTTGATTTCGCTTGCCATCCTTAGTTATTCCTAAGTAAAGATTTATTAGACTTCGTATTTCACAAGATAAGTGGTACGGAAGCCGTATGTTTTTTACTTAACTAATCAGCTTCTTCAACTGATACAGCCTCTCCAGTGCATCCCTGGGACTCAGATCATCCGGCTGCAGATCGCGCAGTGCCGCGACCAGCGGATGCTCTTCCGGCTCCTGGATGTCCGGCACGGCGGCGAACAGGTCGCCTTGCGGGTTCTGCGCCGCGCTGTTCTGTTCCAGCCTCACCAGTTGTTTCTTCGCGCTTCGGATGACGCTCTGCGGCACCCCTGCCAGCGCCGCGACTTGCAGGCCGTAGCTCTGGCTGGCCGCTCCTTCGTTCACGCTGTGCAGGAACACGATGCTGTGTTGATGTTCGACGGCGGCGAGGTGCACGTTGGCGAGCTGGGAGAATTCCTCCGTGAGCCGCGTGAGCTCAAAGTAGTGGGTGGCGAACAGGGTATAGCTGCGGTTGTTCTCCAGCAGGTGGCGCGCGATGGCGTAGGCGAGGGCGAGGCCGTCGAAGGTGGAGGTGCCGCGGCCGATCTCGTCCACCAGTACCAGGCTCTTGCCGGTGGCGTTGTGCAGGATGTTCGCGGCCTCGGTCATCTCGACCATGAAGGTGGAGCGGCCGGAGGCGAGGTCGTCCGATGCACCGATGCGCGTGAAAATCTGGTCGATCTCGCCCAGCACGGCTTCCTGTGCCGGCACGAAGCTGCCGACGTGCGCGAGCAGGGCGATGATGGCGACCTGGCGCATGTAGGTGGATTTACCGCCCATGTTCGGGCCGGTGATGAGCAGCATGCGGCGCGCGTCTGCCAGCTGCGTGTCGTTCGGGGTGAACTGCTCGACCTGCGCTTCGACCACCGGATGGCGGCCCTGCTTGATGCTGAGCTGCGCGTCGTCGCTGAACTGCGGCGCGCTGAAGTTCAAGGTCGCTGCGCGTTCGGCGAAGGTGGCGAGCACGTCGAGTTCGGCGATGGCGGCGGCGATGCGCTGCAGTTGCGGGATGAAGGGCGCGAGGCTATCCAGCAGCTGGTCGTAGAGGAACTTCTCGCGCGCCAGCGCGCGGTCGTTCGCGGACAGCGCCTTGTCCTCGAAGGCCTTGAGCTCCGGCGTGATGTAGCGCTCGACGTTCTTCAGCGTCTGGCGGCGGCGGTAGTCGTCCGGCACGTTGGCCGACTGAGCCTGGCTCACCTCGATGTAGAAACCGTGCACGCGGTTGTATTCGACCTTGAGGTTGGCGATGCCGGTGCGCGCGCGTTCGCGCGCCTCCAGCGCAATCAGGAAATCGCCGCAGTTGGTCTGGATGCCGCGCAGTTCGTCCAGTTCGGCATCGTAGCCGTCGGCGATGACGCCGCCTTCGCGCAGGACGGAGGAAGGCTCGGCCTTCAATGTTTTTTGCAGCAGATCGGCCAGCGCGGCGTCGGCTTGCAGCGCATCGGTCAGACTCTGGATCAGCGGCGCATCGCACGAGGCAAGCGTGGCGTGCAGTTGCGGCAAGGTCAGCAGGGTGTCGCGCAGGCCGGACAGGTCGCGCGGACGTGCCGATTTCAATGCGATGCGTGCAGTGATGCGTTCGACGTCCACGCTGGGCTTGAGCTGGTCGTGGATCTTGCGATAGCCCTCTCCCCCAACCCCTCTCCCGCCAGCGGGCGAGGGGAGTAATGCGTCCACAGCATCCAGCCTTGCGCGCAACACGGCACGGTCGCGTAGCGGATGGTGCAGCCAGTGCGCCAGCTGGCGGCTGCCCATGTTGGTGGCGCAGGTGTCGAGCAGCGAGAGCAGGGTGGGGGCGGGCTCGCCGCGCAGGGTCTGGGTGATCTCGAGGTTGCGGCGCGTGCTGGCGTCCATGCGCACGTAGCGCTCCGCGCTGTAGACCTGCATGCCGCGGATGTGGGCGATGCTCTGGCCCTGCGTAAGTTTCGCGTAGCCGAGCAGCGCGCCTGCCGCTTCGAGGCCTGCGGTGTAGTCGTCGCAGCCGAAGCCGGCGAGGTCGAGGGTGGAGAACTGCTGGCACAGCGCGCGCCGCGCGGTGTCGAGTTCGAAATGCCAGTCCGGCAGGGATTTCAGCGCCGCATGGTTGTTGGTCTGCAGGCTCGCGCCTTCGGCATGCAGGATCTCGGAAGGCTGCAGGCGTTCGAGTTCGGCGGGCAGGTTGGCCGGTGCGGTCTCGCACACGTGGAACTGGCCCGAGGCGAGGTTGAGCCAGGCGAGGCCCAGCTTGCCCTGGCGTTCGTGCAGCGCGAGCAGCAGGCTGTCGCGCTTTTCTTCCAGCAACGCGGAGTCGGTGACGGTGCCGGGGGTGATGATGCGCACCACCTTGCGCTCGACCGGGCCTTTGCTGGCGGCCGGGTCGCCGATCTGTTCGCAGATGGCGACCGACTCGCCCATCTTCACCAGGCGCGCGAGGTATTGCTCGGCGGCATGGTAGGGCACGCCCGCCATCTTGATCGGGTTGCCGTTGGAGGCGCCGCGCTGCGTGAGCGTGATGTCCAGCAGCTTCGCCGCACGCTCGGCATCGGCCATGAAGAGTTCGTAGAAATCGCCCATGCGGTAGAACAGCAGCATGTCGGGATGCTCTGCCTTGATGCGCAGGTATTGCTGCATCATCGGGGTGTGGCTTACTGCCTTGTTTTCTTTAGTCACTTTGTCTAATCATCTAACTGTCAAACTGCGTGCCGGTGGCCATCAGGATGGGGCGCGCGCTGAAAGCTGGCGCCCTATTTTTTTCTGGGAGCGATGATGATGACTATTGCGGCCGCAATCAGAAAAATCCACCAATGCTCGACAGCATCATTCCACATGTCCACAACAACGGTATCCCACCAGCTCGAGGCTGGGGGAAGGGGAGAATCTGGTGTATTCATGACGCATTTTCCTTCCAGTAAAACTGGCGTTTTCAGAATGGGTGCGCGTTGACGGAAGCTTTGTTGCTACATGTTTAGCACCGAATTACGGTGGGCATTATTACAGAATGAACGTCCCCCACGCCAGCAGAAGAACCGGCGTGTGATCAGGAAATCTTGACCACGATGTCGTGCAGGCGGTTGGCGCAGAGCGCCATGTGCTGGGCGGCATTGGTCAGGTGACGGTAGATCTCGCGGCGCTTGAACATGTTGATGTAGTCGGTGCCCTCGAACAGGATGGGCAGGGCGGCGCGGTACAACTTCTCCGCATGGCGCTCGGCCTTGCGCGCCGCGTCGGCGTCCAGCGCGGCGGTAGCGGGCGTCGTGGCGAGTTTGGCGAAGCCGTTGGCCAGCGCATCGACGCCTTCCTTGATGCAGTGCGAGATGTTGCGCATGAAGTCGTCCGGCGTGACGGCGAGCACGTCCATCTCATGCACCGTGGTCTTGCAATACATCACGATGTCGTCCAGCGCCATGATGGCGCGGTAGATGTCCTCGCGGTCGATCGGGGTGGAGAACGCCTCGTTCAGCTCATGCAGGTTGCGCACCTTGATCTCGTCGGCCTCCTGCACGTTCTGCTTGAGCGCATCCGCGACTACCGGATCGCCGTACTCCATGTACTCGACCAGCAGGTTGACGGTGTGCGCGACCTTGATGTTCTGCTCGGTCAGCATGTGGAAGAAGTCCGGCACCTTGGGGAATACCCGGTCCAGAATCATCGCGAGTATGGTCTTGGAGGCTTCAATCATGGGAGGTTCTCCGTCATGGATGAATTGCTCAGGTGAAGGCGCGGACGACAAGATAGCAGGTAATCGCCATCAATGCCGCGCCGGGAATGGTGATCAGCCAGGTGGTGACGATCTCGCGCGCCTTTCCCCAGCGCACGGCCTTGGGGCGTTCCGAGGCGCCGATGCCCATGATGGAGGAGGCGACCACGTGCGTGGTGGAGACCGGCGCGCCGAACATCGACGAGCCGAAGATCACGGCGCCGGCGGTCACCTGCGAATCCAGCGCATGCAGCGGGCGGATCTTGTAGATGGAGAAACCCAGCGTGCGCACGATCTGCCAGCCGCCGGTGAGGATGCCCAGCGTGATGGTGAGCGAGCAGGCCATCATCACCCAGAACGGCACTTCGAAGGTCGGGATGAAGCCGCCGAGCAGCAGCACCAGCGTCAGGATACCCATGCTCTTCTGCGCGTCGTTGGCGCCGTGCGAGAAGGCCAGTCCCGCCGAGGTGACGTATTGCAGGCGTCGCAGGTCGCGGTTGATCGAGGGGTGCGCGCCGCGCAGCAGCATCAGCATGATCTTGTGCAGGATGAAGCCGACCCAGAAGCCGACGAGGGGGGAGAGGATCAGGGCGACGATCACCTTGGCCACGCCGCTCAAGTGGCCCTGAAACAGTTCGTCGAATCCCCACGAGACATGGTCGGAGCCCGCCGCGATCACGACCACACCGGCCAGTCCGCCGACCAGCGCATGGGATGAGGAAGAGGGGATGCCGCGCCACCAGGTCAGCAGGTTCCACCCGATCGCGCCGGCCAGTCCGCACAGCACGATGGTCAGGGAGAGCACGCGGTCGAGGTCGTCCAGCGTGACGAACGTGCCGATGGTGTTGGCCACCGCCGTGCCCCCGAGCAGGGGCCCGAGGAATTCGAAGAAGGCGACCAGCATCACTGCCTGCACCGGCGTCATCGCCCGCGAGGCGATGACCGTGGCGATGATGTTCGCGGCGTCATGGAAACCGTTGGTGTACTCGAACACCAGCACCACGATGATGGTCGCGATGGCCAGGACGAGGATGGTGTCCATGTTGGCCGGCGCCGTCCGTTACTGGCCCTTCAGTGCGGGCGTCAGGTGCGGCGCGATCACTTGCAGCAGCTGCGGGTGGATGTTCGGGTTGCCCGCGCAGATGTGGCCGGTCTTGAGGTAGGTCTCCTTGCCGTGCAGGTCGCTGACCATGCCGCCCGCTTCGGTGATCAGCAGCGTGCCCGCGGCGATGTCCCAGACGTGCAGGCCGGTCTCGAAGAAGCCGTCATAGCGGCCCGCGGCCATCCACGCCAGGTCCAGCGCGGCGGAGCCGGGGCGGCGCAGGCCCGCGGTCTTCTGTATCAGGTCCTTGAAGATGCCGACGTAGGCATCCATGTGATCGAACTTGGTGTAGGGGAAGCCGGTGCCGATCAGGCTGTCGGCCAGGTTCACGCGCTTGGTGACACGGATGCGCTTGTCGTTGAGGAACGCGCCGCGGCCGCGCGTGGCGGTGAACAGCTCGTTCTTGGTCGGGTCGTACACCACGGCCTGGGTGATGACCCCCTTGTGCTGCAGCGCGATGGACACGGCGAATTGCGGAAAGCCGTGCAGGAAATTGGTCGTTCCATCCAGCGGATCGATGATCCAGACGAACTCCGAGTCGCCTTGGGTGCCGCTCTCTTCTGCTAGAATCGCGTGGTCAGGATAGGCTTCCAGCAAGGTCTGGATGATGGTCTGTTCGGCGGCGCGGTCCACCTCGCTGACGAAATCCGCATGGGATTTCCTGGTGACGGTAAGGTGATCGATCTTGTCCGTGGCGCGGTAGATCAGGTTGCCGGCGCGACGCGCGGCCTTCACCGCGATGTTTAGCATTGGGTGCATGGATAACGACCTTTTTAATGAGCTGATGGAATCGGGAACGCCGGAACGGTTCCCACGGCACGCATTTTAGTTGGAATTACGTTTTGGATAAACAAAATCATTTGGGGAATGTGCGGGTGGTGCTCAGCCACACTTCGCATCCCGGCAACATCGGCGCGGCGGCTCGTGCGATGAAGACCATGGGGCTGCGCCACCTGTACCTGATCAATCCTCGCCACTTCCCCGATCCGCAGGCCGATGCGATGGCGGCGGGGGCGGATGACATCTTGCGGAACGCGGTGGTGTGCTCGTCCATCGACGAGGCGTTGCAGGGCGTGGTGTTCACCGTGGCGATGACGGCGCGGCTGCGCGACATCTCCATCGAGGTGAAGACGCCGCGCGAGGCGATGCCGGAACTGCTGCAACAGGCGGCGCAACAGCCGGTGGCCATGCTGTTCGGCACCGAGATGTCCGGGCTGACCAACGAGGAAATGGGCAAGGCGCAGGTGCTGGTGAACATCCCGACGAATCCGGACTTCTCCTCGCTCAACGTCGCCGCTGCGGTGCAGGTGATGAGCTATGAGCTGAGCGCGGCAGCGCAGGATTTCGTGCCCCGGGTGCAGGAAGTGCAACCGGCATCCCACGAGCAGGTGGAGGGCTATTTCGCTCACCTGGAGAAGGTGCTGTTCGAGATCGGCTTCTTCACCACGCAGAATCCCTCGCGCCTGATGCAGCGGTTGCGCCGGCTGTACGCGCGCGCGCGGCCGGAGGCGGAGGAGATCAACATCCTGCGCGGTATCCTCAGCGTCACAACCGAGTACAATGCGCGCCTCAAAAAACGCTATTCGGAAGAACACTCGGATGTTCAAGAACATTAGAGAAGACATTGCCAGCGTATTCGACCGCGACCCCGCGGCGCGGACCACCTTCGAGGTGCTGACCTGCTATCCGGGGCTGCATGCGCGCATCTTTCATCGCATGGCGAACAAGCTGTGGCACGCCAACTTCAAGTGGTTGGCGCGCTTTATCTCGCACATCGCCCGTTTCTTTACCGGTATCGAGATCCATCCGGGCGCGACCATCGGGCGGCGTTTCTTCATCGACCATGGCATGGGCGTGGTGATCGGCGAAACCGCCGAGATCGGCGACGACGTGACCATGTACCACGGCGTGACCCTGGGCGGCACTTCGTGGAAGGAAGGCAAGCGCCATCCCACACTGGGCAACGGCGTGGTTGTCGGCGCGGGGGCGAAGATCCTTGGCCCGATCCATATCGGCGACGGCGCGAAGATCGGCTCGAACGCGGTGGTGGTGAAGGACGTTCCGGCGGGCGCGACGGCGGCGGGTATTCCGGCGCGCATCCTCGACGAGGAGAAGAAGGCGGCGGGTTTCAGCGCCTACGGCCTCAGCAACGACCAGAACGACCCGGTTTCCAAGGCGCTGCATGGCCTGATCGGCCACAGCATGACGGTGGACCAGCGTATCGACTTCATTCTTCAGCAGTTGGAGAAGATGGGGGTGAGGGTGGAAGAGGAGCGCGCTACCGCCGAAAAATTTGACCCTAATCACCTAAACAAGATAGTTGACTAAAAAAATTGGGTATTCTATGATTCATTCACAATAAAGCGTTGAACCTTGGCGATTTTGAATGATTCAAACTCAGTACTCTGCAAATAGGAGATGTTGACATGCGACTGACCACAAAAGGACGTTTTGCCGTTACGGCGATGGTTGACCTAGCGACGCGAGGCGGGAAAGGCCCCGTGACGCTGGCAGGGATCAGCGAACGGCAGAACATTTCGTTGTCCTATCTGGAACAACTGTTCGGCAAGCTGCGCCGCAACAACATCGTCGAGAGCGTGCGCGGTCCCGGCGGCGGTTATTACCTTGCGCGTACGGCGGACAAGATCAGTGCTGCCGAGATCATTCAGGCGGTGGACGAGCCGCTGGATGCGACCAGTTGCGGCGGCAAGGGTGATTGCCTGTGTGGCAAGCCATGCATCGCTCATGATCTGTGGATGGGTTTGAACGAGAAGATCTTCGACTATCTGGAGTCGGTCAACCTGCAGCAGCTGGTGGATGTTCACAACAAGCACAATGGCGATGCGGTGCCCGTGTCGCTGGACAACATGTCCAGCGCGGGTACTACGGCCTAAAGGAATCGAACCTTGAAACTGCCGATCTACATGGATTATTCCGCGACCACGCCGGTTGACCCGCGCGTGGCGGAAAAAATGATTCCCTATCTCACCGAGAAGTTCGGCAATCCGGCTTCCCGTTCCCACGCTTTCGGCTGGGAAGCCGACGAGGCGGTGGAGCAGGCGCGCGCGCAGGTCGCCGCGCTGGTGAATGCCGATCCCAAGGAGATCGTCTGGACCTCCGGCGCCACCGAATCGAACAACCTCGCCATCAAGGGCGCGGCGCATTTCTATCAGGGCAAGGGCAAGCATGTCGTCACGATGCGCATCGAGCACAAGGCGGTGCTGGATACCGTGCGCGAACTGGAACGCGAGGGTTTCGAAGCGACTTATCTCGATCCAGAGCCTTCCGGCCTGCTTGACCTGGAAAAATTCAAGGCGTCGTTGCGTCCTGACACCATCCTGGTTTCGGTGATGCTGGTGAACAACGAGATCGGCGTGATCCAGGACATCGCCGCCATCGGCGAGATCTGCCGCGAGAAGGGCATCCTGTTCCACGTCGATGCGGCACAGGCGACCGGCAAGGTGGAGATCGACCTGCAGAAATTGAAGGTTGACCTGATGTCGTTCTCCGCGCACAAGACTTACGGGCCGAAGGGCATCGGCGCGCTGTACGTGCGCCGCAAGCCGCGCGTCCGGCTGGAAGCGCAGATGCACGGCGGCGGGCACGAGCGCGGCATGCGTTCCGGCACGCTGCCGACGCACCAGATCGTCGGCATGGGCGAGGCGTTCCGCATCGCCAGGGAAGAGATGACGCAGGAGAACGAGCGAGTTCGCATGCTGCGAGATCGCCTGCTGAACGGGCTGAAGAGCATGGAAGAGGTGCATATCAACGGCGACATGGAACACCGCGTGCCGCACAACCTCAACCTCAGCTTCAACTTCGTCGAAGGCGAGTCGCTGATCATGGCGATCAAGGATGTCGCAGTGTCCAGCGGTTCCGCCTGCACTTCGGCGAGCCTGGAGCCGTCCTATGTGCTGCGCGCCTTGGGCCGCAGCGATGAACTGGCGCACAGCTCGATCCGCTTCAGCGTCGGTCGCTTCACCACCGTCGAGGAAGTGGATTATGTAATCGCGCTGCTGAACGACAAGATCGGCAAGCTGCGCGAACTGTCGCCGCTGTGGGATATGTACAAAGAGGGCATCGATCTGAACACCGTGCAGTGGGCTGCACACTGACGTAGGGGCGCGATTCATCGCGCCCTTAGTGATCGTCAATATATTGGGCGCGATGAATCGCGCCTCTACAGGAGCACAAAATGGCTTACAGCGAAAAAGTACTGGATCACTACGAGCACCCGCGCAACGTGGGCTCGCTGGACAAGGATTCGACGGACGTGGGTACCGGCATGGTCGGCGCTCCGGCCTGCGGCGACGTGATGAAATTGCAGATCAAGGTCGGCAAGGACGGCGTGATCGAGGATGCGAAGTTCAAGACCTACGGCTGCGGCTCGGCGATCGCTTCGAGTTCGCTGGTGACCGAGTGGGTGAAGGGCAAGACCGTGGATCAGGCCCTGCAGATCAAGAACACGCAGATCGCCGAAGAACTGGCGCTGCCGCCGGTGAAGATCCACTGCTCCATCCTCGCGGAAGACGCGATCAAGGCAGCGGTGGCCGACTACAAGGCCAAGCATGGCGAGAATGTGGAGACCGCCGCCTGCAAGGGCGGCGTTTAACGGACGGAGAATAAATCATGGCGATCACGCTGACTGAAAATGCCGCCAAGCATGTGTTGAACTTCATCGCCAAGCGCGGCAAGGGCGCTGGCCTGCGCATCGGGGTGCGCACCAGCGGTTGCTCCGGCATGGCTTACAAGCTCGAGTTCGCCGACGAGATCGGCAGCGACGATATCCAGTTCGACAGCAACGGGGTGAAGGTGCTGGTCGATCCCAAGAGCCTGCCCTACATCGACGGTATGGAACTGGACTACGTGCGCGAGGGATTGAACGAGGGATTCAAGTTCAATAACCCGAACGTCAAAGATACTTGCGGCTGCGGCGAGAGTTTTAAAGTTTGATGCAGCCCTCAGGCTTCGATCTCCAGCAAAACCACTTCCAGCTGTTCGGTCTGGCGCAGTCATTCGACATCGATGCTGCGCAATTGGATCAGCACTACCGTGCCTTGCAGGCGCAGGTTCACCCCGACAAATCCGCCCACCTTTCCGATGCCGAGCAGCGCCTCGCCATGCAGCGTTCCACCCAGGTGAACGAGGCATACCAGACGTTGCGCAACCCGTTGCGTCGCGCGCGCTACCTGTTGACGCTGCACGGCGTGGACACCCAGGAGGACACCAACACCAGCATGCCGTTGGATTTCCTCATGGCGCAGATGGAATGGCGCGAGGCCATCGCCGAGGCGCAGCAGGCAGGAGATGTCGCGGTGCTGGATGGACTAGAGGCGCGTCTGAATCGCGAAACTCGCGAGCTTGAAACAGAGCTTGAGGTTAAAATCGACGCCGAGAAAAATTACGCGGATGCCGCCGGACTGGTGCGCAAGCTGCGCTTCATGGAAAAACTCGCGGAAGAGATTCATTCCGCCTACGACGCAATCGACTCCTAATGGCTTTACTGCAAATCTCCGAACCCGGCCTCAGCACAGCTCCGCATCAACACCGCCTGGCGGTCGGCATCGACCTCGGTACGACCAATTCACTGGTGGCGACGGTGCGCAACGGCATCAGCGTGGTGCTCAATGACGAAAACGGCCGCGCCATGCTGCCTTCGGTGGTGCGCTATGCGGCAGACGGCAGCGTGACCGTGGGCGAGACGGCCCAGGCCACGCAGAGCGACGATCCGGTCAACACCATCGTTTCGGTGAAACGTTTCATGGGGCGCGGCCTAAAGGATGTCGGCGAGATCAGCCGCTTGCCGTATCGCTTCGTCGACGCCGACGGCATGCTGCAATTGCGCACCGTGGCGGGCGTGAAGAGCCCGGTAGAGGTGTCGGCGGAAATCCTCAAGGTGCTGCGCGTCCGCGCCGAGGCCGCGCTGGGCGGCGAACTGGTCGGTGCGGTGATCACCGTGCCGGCCTATTTCGACGATGCGCAGCGGCAGGCGACCAAGGATGCGGCGAAACTCGCCGGGCTCAACGTGTTGCGCCTGCTAAACGAACCCACTGCCGCTGCCATCGCCTACGGCTTGGATAACGCCGCAGAAGGCGTGTATGCGGTATATGACCTTGGCGGCGGCACGTTCGACATCTCCATCCTGCGCCTGTCGCGCGGTGTGTTCGAGGTGCTTGCCGCCAACGGCGACTCGGCGCTGGGCGGCGACGATTTCGACCAGCGCATCCATTGCTGGTTGCTGGAGAAGAACGATCTTTCCGCGCTCAGCCCGCAGGACACTCGCCTGTTGCTGACCCACGCGCGTGCTGCGAAGGAACAACTGACCGACCATGCCGAGACGCGCATCACCGCCGTGTTGTCGAACGGCGAGGTGATCGACAACCAGCTGACCCGCGAAGAGTTCCAGGCGATGTCGCAGAACCTGGTGCAGCGCACCTTGCAGCCGTTGCGCCGGGCGTTGCGCGATGCGAAGCTGAGCGTGGCGGACATCAAGGGCGTGGTGATGGTCGGCGGCGCGACGCGCATGCCGCAAGTGCAGCAGGCGGTGGGCGATTTCTTCGGGCAAGTTCCGCTGACCAACCTCGACCCTGACAAGGTGGTGGCGCTGGGCGCGGCGATCCAGGCCAACCTGCTGGCGGGCAACCGCGGCGGCGATGAGTGGCTGCTGCTGGACGTGATCCCCTTGTCGCTCGGCATCGAGACCATGGGCGGCTTGTCCGAAAAGATCATCCCGCGCAACAGCACCATCCCTACCGCGCGAGCTCAGGAGTTCACCACTTTCAGGGACGGTCAGACCGCGATGAGCATCCATGTGGTGCAGGGCGAACGCGAACTGGTGAGCGATTGCCGCTCGCTGGCGAAGTTCGAGTTGCGCGGCATCCCGCCCATGGTGGCGGGCGCGGCTCGCATCCGCGTGACCTTGCAGGTGGATGCCGACGGCCTGTTGAACGTGTCGGCGCGTGAGATGAGCAGCGGCATCGAGGCGGCGATCACGGTCAAGCCTTCCTATGGGTTGTCGGACGCCGAAATCACTCGCATGCTGCAGGAATCCGCGCAGCACGCACAGAACGACATGGTGGCGCGCGCCCTGCGCGAGCAGCAGACCGAAGCGAAGCAGCTGCTCGAAGCCGTGCAACACGCGCTGGATCAGGACGGCACGCTGCTGAGCGAAGCGGAACTTTCCGCCATCCGGAGCAAGATGGACGAGCTGGCCGCCTTCCTGCAACAGGATGACCATCTCGTCATCAAGCGCGGCATCGAGAAACTGAACCAGGCCACCACCGAGTTCGCGCAACGCCGCATGGACCTGAGCGTAAGGCGCGCGCTGGCGGGGCAGAAGATTTCGGAACTGGAGGGTTGAGATGCCGCAAATAATCGTCCTGCCTCACGTCGAACTTTGCCCGAACGGCGCGGTCATCGAAGCCAAGAGCGGCGACACGATCTGCGACACCCTGCTCGATAACGGCATCGAGATCGAACACGCCTGCGAGAAGTCCTGCGCATGCACCACCTGCCACGTCATCCTGCGCAAGGGCTTCGATAGCCTGAATCCGGCGGAGGAGCTGGAAGAGGATATGCTCGACAAGGCCTGGGGGCTGGAGCCGACTTCGCGCCTGTCCTGCCAGGCAGTGGTGGACGACGAGGATCTGATCGTGGAGATTCCCAAGTACACCATCAATATGGTCAAGGAGTAGCGAGATGAAATGGACTGACGTTAGACCCATCGCCATCGAACTGGCGGAAGCCCATCCCGATGTCGATCCGCGCACCATACGCTTCACCGACCTCCACAACTGGGTGGTCGATCTGGAGGACTTCGACGACGACCACTCGCGCGGCGGCGAGAAGGTGCTCGAGGCCATCCAGGCGGCGTGGATCGACGAGGTGGAATGACGATGTACGCACTCTGTCGCAATCTCTCCAACCGCTGGCTGTACCTGGCGGGCGCGCTGTTTGCCAGCGGCCTGATGGGGTTCGGCCTGTACCTGCAATACGTCAAGCACCAGGACCCGTGTCCGTTGTGCATGGTGCAGCGTGCGGTGTTCATCGCGATCCTGGTCGTGTTCGTCGTCGCCGCATTGCACGGGCCGAAGCGTCTCGGCGAGCGCATCTATGCCGCGTTGATCGGACTGCTGTCGCTGTCCGGCATCGGCGTTGCGGCGCGCCACATCTGGATCCAGCACCTGCCGAAGGATGAGGTGCCGGCATGCGGCCCCGGCCTCGACTACATGCTCGAAACCATGCCGATGGCCGACGTGCTGAAGGAGCTGATGCACGGTTCCGGCGAATGCGCGGCAAAAGGCTGGACCCTCCTCGGTCTCGGCATCCCCGAGTGGTCGCTGCTGTGCTACCTCGTGCTGGGGGCATGGGCAGTGCTGATTTCTTTAAGGCGCACCGCCAACTCATAAACAACTCGCTACGGGTTGACATCAGAACGAACGTTCTTTACAGTGCGAAGAACGTTCGTTCTGTATGGTGTCGCCATGACCGAGTTCAACCCCAAAGACTCCGAGTACCTTTCCAGGCTGCAGGACTATTACGCCGACTGGAAGAGCATCCCTTCCTACGCTTCGTTGTGCGAAGTGTTCGGCATTGCGTCCAAGTCGTGGGTGAAGGCCATCCTTACCCGCTTGGGCGAGGCCGGTTTCATCGAGCGCACCCCGGATGGTGTATGGGTGCCGACGCCGCAGTTCTTCGCCCGTCCGCTGGCCGAATCCGCGGTGCCAGCCGGCATGCCGGTCTCGGTCACCGCCACGCAGGGCGAGCACTATGTCATCGACGAAATGCTTATCGAGACGCCATCCAAAACCACGCTTATCCCGGTCAAAGGCGATTCGATGATCGAGGCCGGCATTCATGACGGGGATATCGCCGTGGTGGAGAAGCGCCTGACCGCCAATGTCGGCGACATCGTCGTGGCCATCGTCGACAACGAATTCACCCTGAAGACGCTGGACAAGGAGCGCGGGAAATTCGTGCTGCGTCCGGCCAACCAGGCCTATCCCGTCATCCATCCGCAAGGCTCGCTGGAGATCTTCGGCGTGCTGGTCGGTCTGATCCGCAAATACCGGTAACTATCCCATGCAATCCATCATTCACCAGGGCCGCCGTGCCGTGCCTGCCGCGTTGTTGTCGCTGACCCATCCGAACAGGGAGTTGCTCCATCGCCAGCGCGCCCTGTTGCGCCGCGCCGTCCCGGCAGGTTTCCCAACCCCCGCCGACGACCATGTCGAGCGGCGCACCAGTCTGGACGAACACCTGATCCAGCATCGGGAATCCACCTTCTTCATGCGCGTGGCGGGCGACTCGATGCGCGGCCTCGGCATCTTCGACGGCGACCTGCTGGTGGTGGACCGCGCGCAGCCTGCCACGGACGGCTGCGTGGTGATCGCCGTGGTGGATGGCGAATTCACCGTGAAGCAGCTGTTCCATACCTCGGATGGGCAGGTGCTGCGAGCCGCGCATCCGGATTATGAGGATATCCGCATCAAGTCCGGACAGGAATTCACCATCTGGGGCGTGGTGAGCTGGAACGTCCATAAACATACTCCCTGAGCCGTACGCGCGGCCGCGCGTCGAATCTCTTCAGTCGTAATTACCTTCCCCAGACAGCCGAAATACTGGCTTCCCTGTATTCAACTGCCACCTGTGCCTCGATAAAGTTCATTTACCCGGAAAGATACCCCGACTGCATTCGCGGGATCTTTTTTGCTATCGAATTTGATCTAAAGGAGAACAGGCATGGCCAACCTCACCCGTTTCGACCCGTTCAGCGAGATGACGCGTTTCGAGCCCTTCAGAGATATGAATGACATGATGAAGGGATTCATGATGCGGCCCATGCTCCGCGAAATGAGCATGGAGCCCCAGATAAAAATGGAAGTGTCGGAAGTGGAGGGCGCTTACAAGGTCAAGGCGGAGATTCCCGGGGTGAAGAAGGAAGACATCCATGTGTCCATCGAGGGAAACCGGGTTTCCATCAGCGCCGAGGTCAAGCAGGAAAAGGAAGAGAAGGAGGGCGAGCGGCTGATCTGCTGCGAGCGCAGCTATGGCAAGACCTTCCGCAGCTTCACCCTCGACCACGAAGTCGACGAGGCCTCAGCCCAGGCGAAATATAACGATGGGGTGCTGGAGATCATGTTGCCCAAGAAGTCCGGGGGTGGCGTCAAGGAACTCACCGTTTCGTGATATGAAGGCCGATTATGGCTTGTTCAATCGTGGCGGTCTGTTTGCGACTGACCGCCTGACCTTCCGGCGAGGTGGCCACTTGGATAACGGCGCCATAGAGCGTGCCTACCGGCGGTATGCGCGATTCTACGATCTCTTCTTCGGGGCGATCTTCCAGCCCGGGCGCAAGGCCATCGTCGAGCGCATGGCCTGTGCGCCGGGAGAGCGGATCCTTGAAGTCGGTGTCGGTACGGGCCTTTCCCTGCCGCTGTATCCCAAGGATGTAACGGTCACCGGGATCGATATTTCCCGTGACATGCTGGCCCAGGCTCATGCCAGGAAAATACGAGAGCAACTGGATAACGTGGTGTCGTTGTCCCTGATGGATGCCGAGGAGATGGCGTTCGAGGACAACAGCTTCGACAGGGTGGTTGCCATGCATGTCGCATCCGTCGTGCCGCATCCGGAACGGCTGGTAGCCGAGATGCGCAGGGTATGCAAACCCAATGGCCATCTGTTTTTTGTGAATCACTCCCACAGCAGCAATCCTGTGGTGGGCGGTATCGAGAGCCTGCTTGTGCCGTTGTCCAGGCAGCTTGGATTCCATCCGGATTTTTCACTGGAGCATTTTCTGGACGAAACCGGCTTGGTGGCGATGAGCACCCAACCTGTGGACCTGCTCGATTTTTGCACCATGGTCGAGGTCAGGAACAACAAGAAATTCAAGGCGGTGTCCCTGGCTAAAGTCATGGCGACATCTCATGGACAAGACGGCTGGGCGGGATGAGTTCCGGTTGGCGCTGGAATGAGTCAATCATTTACCGGAAACGGAGGCATCATGGCCATTGGTGAAATCTGTAATCGCGAGGTCGTCATCCTGGGGCGCAACGAGAGCGCTCTGGATGCCGCCAGGCTGATGCGCCAGCATCATGTCGGCGATGTACTGGTAGTTGAAGAGCGCACGGGCAGGAAGGAGCCGGTGGGCATCGTGACCGACCGCGATCTCGTCGTGGAGATCATGGCCCCCGGACTCGGTCCGGCGGCCATCACGGTGGGCGACATCATGGGGGGCGAACTGGTCACGGTCAGGGAAAATACCGGCGTGTTCGAGGCGATCCAGTACATGCGCAGCAAGGGGGTGCGCCGTCTGCCGGTGGTGGATGCACACAATGGCCTGGTGGGCATTCTTGCCCTGGATGACTTGCTGGAATTGTTGTCGGAAGAATTGCTTGCGATCTCCAAACTGGTCAAGTTGGAGCAGCAAAAAGAGGCGAGGAGCCGCCGTTAACCCTTTGTCCCAAGGAGAGCACCATGCAGATCCCGTTGCAGATCACCATCCGCGGTGCGGCCCATTCCGAAGAGCTGGAAACGCATATCCGCAACAAGGCGAGAAAGCTCGATGAATTCTTCGAGCACATCACCTCCTGTCGCGTCGTGGTGGAGATCCCGCACAAACACCAGCATCAGGGCAAGATGTACAACGTGCGTATCGACATCGGCGTACCCGGCCATGAGATCGTGGTCAACCGCGACATGAACGAGGATGTCTATGTCGCCTTGCGTGATGCCTTCGACGCAGCGAAACGCCAGCTTGAGGACTATGTGCGCAAATTTCGCGGCGACGTCAAAACCCATGAGCCGAAGCAACGGGGAGAAGGCGCCGGGTTGCGGGCGGGTTGAACGGGCCGGTTTGGTTACCAGAACAAGGAGACCGATCATGCTGGATTCGTTGAAACAGGCAGGGATGAACATCGGTCGCGAAATCAACCGCGCCTGGGAGAGCTTGTCGGAAGGTTGGCGCGAACTGCTCAGCCGGAGCAGCAACGCGTTGACGCATTTCTCCCGCGGCAAGGAAGAGGCGGCAGTTACCGGCAGCGATCTCGCACGCTTTCCACGCTGGGGATTGCTGGCGGGCGAAGTGGAAGAAACCGCGAAAGATATTCTGGTGCGAGTAGAGCTTCCCGGCCTGGAAAAAGAAGACTGCCACGTCAGCATTGAAGGCAACATGCTTTACATGAGCGGGGAAAAGCGCATCGAGCGCGAGACCAGCGACAGCACCTACCACGTCATGGAGCGTGCTTACGGCTCATTTCAGCGCGCCATCCCGTTGCCGCGCAATGTCGATGCCGACCAGGCAGAGGCGAGTTACCGCAACGGCGTGCTGACCGTCCGCGTGCCCAAGTCTGCTGTCGCATCTGGCACGACGGTGCGTATATCTTGATCGCTGCGACAGGGAGAACAACATGGCTTTGACTCTTGCCGCGTTGGCTTTTACCTCGGCATCCTTCGCCAACAATGGCGCGATTCCGGCGCGCCACACCTGCGACGGATTGAATGTTTCCCCTGCGCTTGCCTGGGATAACGTGCCCGAAGGAACGAAAAGCCTGGCGCTGATCGTCGATGATCCGGATGCGCCAGACCCGGCGGATCCGCGCGGGACCTGGGTGCATTGGGTGCTCTACAACATGCCTCCCAACACGCACGGGGTGTCCGAAGGAGTGGCGGCCACGGCCTTGCCGCAGGGGACGCTACAGGGCATCAACGACTGGCAGCGAGCCGGCTACCGAGGGCCGTGTCCGCCGATCGGCAACCATCGCTATTTCTTCAAGCTGTTCGCGCTGAATGTCGTGCTGCCCAATCTCAATCAGCCCACCAGCGCCATGCTGGAACAGGCGATGCAGGGGCATGTCATTGCCCGGGCAGAACTGGTCGGGAGATATCAGCATCGCTGATTCGTTTCGCAGCCTGGGTTGAAACATTCGCCTTTGCTCAATCTATCTGAATTCTCTATCGTCGCTTCGTTTTCGAGGCAAGGGGAGTATATATAGATTCCGTTCTTTTATTGCGCTGCATAGTTGGCGCTACTGAGAAACCGCAAGTTTAGTTTCGAGAACCCCTTTTTGCCCTTCAGGTTCATCAACTAAATGGAGCTTGGGATGCGGGAGATATATCCAGGGCAAAGGGAGAACAAATGCCAAGGGATTCCAGTCAGGTTTCACCTCCTGCCATATGTAATAGCGCTTACCCGCAATCGCTTCGAATTCGAGGCTATCAGTCTCATTTTCTGAATTTCCCGTAAACGGATTTAGTGTTGTCGAAGTGATCACATGTTTCCCGGGAGAAATTTCCGTGTAGAGGTAAACTCTAGGCGCCGTTTGTCCAAGAGGTCTTCCATCAACTTGGACGATCATGCGAAGACCGGGCCCCAAGGACTCATTGCGATAAATATATACGCCAGCAATATCAGAGTTCCCACCGAACGTCTTCAGAGCCGCGTCTTTATTTGAATCTCCCATCGGCACCGACGCACAGCCAAACAGACCCATGGCAACAACCGCAAGCAGTACATATTGCTTAAGCATAATGACTCTCCTTAGTGTGTTCTCTACAGTTGTTCATATGACGGATCTGTCCGGACATGTATTTGATAATACGGACACGAACATTCTTCCTTAAGATCGATCTCATAACTCCCTGCCCGGCAATCACTTGCCTAGTTCGTCTAGACATAAATGGCTTAGGGATGAAATCGTCCATGCCCCGCGAAAAATGATTTGCAGCAGCCGCCACTTGTTTCGGTTCCTCCGGAAAGGATTAACTCTGTTTTGCAGAGTATAAGACTCTGCAAAACAGAGTGTCAATGCACGCATGATATTTTTGCTTGTGCTGGTTGAGGCTCGGTAACTCGGAAACGAGACGCCTGATTGGCAACTCTCTAAAAAGCCTAGCGTGGAGGTAACCGGCCGCCGGAAATAGACGGCCGGAGGGAACCCAACAGCGGCGCGGGTCCGGTTGACCGTAGGGTTAGCCCTTTGAGTGCCCACGTCCTGAGTGTTCGTCATTCTTCACTGGGCTACCGTACCCTCGCAGCTTCATGTAGGTCGTCACTTGCTCGGGAGTAAGGATCTCTGTCTGAGCCAGATGGGACTCAAGATGGGCCTGCCGCACTTGGGCCTGCAACTCGCCGATTCGCCTTAGCGTCTGCGTAAGACTTTCCGCCGTAACTGCTTTCGAAGCGAACAATCGATCAAGCTTTCGCTCCTCATCAATGAGGGCGCCGCCGATTTGCTTGGCCTTGGCTTCCATTGCCCTAAATAGCGCTTCAGTCTGTTGCTTTTGCGCGGGCGACAGGTTCAGTTCGCCGGCAAGCGCCAATACATGAGAAGGGCCAGGATAGCCGTTTAGCTCTGCTGCTTTGGCCAAACCCATGCCCTTACCGGCAAGATAGCTCTCAACGTCATCGGCTGATAAAGCCTTTATCGCCCTCGACTCTTGACCGACGTATTGATTCGGCGTAGTTGTCTCGCCCGCGTAAGCAAGGGTGGTGAAAGCTATCAGGCAGAGAGCAGATTGCTTTGCTTTGTTCATAGGATACTCCTCGGAGAAAGGGGTAACGACGCTAAGGGGGCCTGCAGACTAAAAACCATACTCGCGTTCCACACAACACACGCGAACTCGAAAAGCTTTATACCAATCCTTTGCGCGGCTCTGGGCTTGGCGATGAATTGCGTTTTCTTTCCAGGCCTTTATTGCTTCCTGGCTCACCCAATATGAAACGGAGATTCCGATTTCTTGCCTTGCACTCTCGAAGCCAAGAAAGCCCGGTTGCTCGGAGGCAAGCTCCAACATTTGTTTCGCAGCTTCGGCATAGCCGTTATCGCCATCTTGCCGGACAGAGGTAAAGATCACGGCGTAGTAAGGGGGGTGGGGCGTTATTGATGGTGATGATGCCATTCAGATCTCCTCGTGAATCGCCTATCAGGCGAGAAATGGACGTGCGTGTTGATGGTGTTGTCATGCATGAAACCTCACAAGCGCACCTGCGCTTGGCAGCGCTGGTCCAGTCTGAACCCAGTGTCCATTGCTATCCAATGTTTCATAGTCGCTGAACACAAATGGAAGTACTTTTGCTTTAAAAGGATTTTCCATTTGGTCGAATAAATTGATATGAAGGTGAGGCATTGTCGAATTACCCGAGTTGCCTACCATTCCAACTATTTCTCCCCGCCGCACTAGGGCGCCTTCGGCAACCCGTATTGACTGATTCTTGAGGTGAGCGAGAAAAACGATATAGCCTTCCTTGGCCCGTATCATGATGTAATTTCCGGCATTTGGCCTGATATCCAATCTGCCGTCTTCTTCTTTGGGGCGAAATTTGAAAGTTGCGTTATACCAGAGCAAAACTGTTTTCCAGATACTGGTGTATTCGTGATCGCCCCATCCGTTTCCAACACGAATCACCGTTCCGTCAATCGGTGCGAAAACAGGTTTGTTCCAGCAAAAGTAGTTCTTTGACGGGATATGGTTTACGTAGAAGCGTAATCCGCTCCCCTCATGTGGAGACTTTCTTTCATCATCCAGCTGTATAAAGTCGACAGCATAAGGATGGTGCCCCGGCGGCCTCATGACCTTCCATTCCCCTTTAAGGGGAGGATGAATTGAGATGTTGTGGATTGATTCCATAGCTACTTATCTTGATGCATAACCGTTATTCATTTGACAGCTCCGTCATGAGCATTCTCCTCAAGCTCGGCTTCATGTCTTCCTGGTCGGCAACCATTTGCTTAATTCGTCCAAAAACTTGCCTGGCATAAATGGCTTGGGGATGAAATCGTCCATGCCTGCTGCAAGACAACGCTGACGAGACTCGTTCGATGCATCGCCTGTCATCGCAATTACCGGTATCCCGGCAAATGCATTCGTTGATCGGATCAACCTGGTGGCTTCAAGGCCGTCCATTACAGGCATCTGCACATCCATCAACACACAATCAAAATGCGCATGATGCAACAAATCCAGTGCCTCCTTCCCATTCCTGGCCAACCATACCTTCGCCCCTGCCAGTTCCAGGAACCTTGTTATCGCCTCTTGACCGAGTTCGTTGTCTTCGGCCAATAGGATATGTGCACCGTCGATCCGCGCCCGAACGCCAAGCATTATGATTCCCTCATCTGCTTAAGTTAGTCGGATGAACATAGATTCTATTTGACCGTGATCTCAATCGTGTCTGCGCCCGGCCCAAAAACGAACTGAAGTTTCTCGAAACTGGGCAGACCGGAGAACAGCCCCAGTTGGAAACCATTTGAAAATCCGAGCGGTTCGGCGGGCAGGCTCAGCAGGTTGTGATCCAGATTGCCATTGCCGTTTCCATCATGAAATACGCTGACCGCATACTTCCCATATTTGAGATTCTGGAAGACGAGCCGAGTTTGATTGCCGCTGATATTTCCTTGCGTGCGAAGATAGGCTTTCTCGATCTGCATGACGTCGTCTCCTTCACGGAATAGATTGGCGATCACTTGCCCGCGCTCATGGAGCAGGCCGCGCACCTGGATTGTCAGGTTCCCGGATGAGTCGTCGGCAAAGCAGTTCTGTGAAAGCAGAATCAGGATTGATGCCATAAATATCTTATTCATACGACAGGGCCTCTCTGTTTGATATTGAAATCGCTTTACGAGCCGGCAACCGGCTTGCCAGCCACGCAAAGACCAATGTGATCGCCAGGGTGACCACGAAACCAATCTGGCTGAATGCAAAATGGAGCGATACGCCATGACCCAGGATGAGTTCGCCGAAGAACTCTGAGGCGTAAAGGCTGAGCGGCAAGCTCAGAAGGAATCCTGAAACGATGCCAACGAAAGCGACCACGGCACCTTCGGCAACGAACAGGCGATAGATGATCGAAGGAGTCGCGCCGATCGCACGCATGACACCGATTTCGCGGGTTCTCTCCATGATGTTGGTGCCGGTTGATGCAGCCATGCCCAGCGTACTGATCACCAGCACCAGCGCAGAGAGGAAGGTGAATAGCGTAAGGATGATGCTGAGATGGTCGTAGATGATCTTCGCGCGCTCAGCCTGGGACATGACATAAAAGACGTTAAGGTCCGTCCGGCTGATGACTCTTTCGATATCCTTCTTCAGTTTGACGACGTTGTCGAAGCTCCTGTCTTCGGTGGCGAACATCAGACTGTTGACCAGATGTTCAGGGTTGGCGGTCCTGTCGTATTGCTCTTTGTCGATGTATATCTTCGCCACATCGAATTCTTTGACTATGCCTACGAGTTTGGCCTGAACCGGTTTGCCGTTGAGGTTGATCCGGTACAGCTTGCCCGGTTCAACGGGCTCGCCGAACTGTTCTACCGCTCCCTGGTTCATCACGATCTCGATGCCATCCGAGGGGGACAGCCAGCGGCCTTTGGTGACGTCCATCTTTACGAGATCGGTGTCGTGGGGCAGGGCGACGATGCCGATACCATTGTTCGTCGATATCACTGAAGATTGCAATCTGCCACGTCCCCCATTCCATGTTTCGATGTGTTGGACGTTACTTAGATGTTGGAACGGTGCCAGCGCTTTCTCGCGTGGTATCTGCTCTTTCAGGACAACCTGAACGTCATATTTCATGGCGTATCTTGTGTCGGCTAGGAATTCGATCAGCGATTCACGCACGTTAAAGCCCGCACTGAAGATCGCCACTCCCAGCGCAATGGTGGCTACTGTTGTCGCCAGGCGTTTCTTGCGTCGAAGGGCATTCCGCAAAGCCAGCCGGAAGCCATAAGGCAAAGGCCAGCGCGCGGCTGCCACCTTCTTCCCGGATGCAGAGCCCAGGCTTATGCCATAGTCGGACAGTGCGCTTTGCACGGAGATGCCGACTCCCCTCAACAGGGCAGGAAGAGCAAACAGGATGGGCAGCAGCAATCCGCAAGCAATCAGGCCGGCATACAGCGAGAGCGGAAGTTCCTTGGTGAGAATATTGAAATTGAGTATCTTCGCAACGAATGCGGCGAAGCCATAACCGGAGATCACCGCCAGCGGAATGGCGACGATGCTCGCCAGTATGCCCAGCGTAAGTACCATGGCCAGATAGATGCTGAAAACCTGCCACTGCGTGGCGCCGATGGCCTTGAGCACGCCGATCTGCCTGACCTGTTGCGCAAGGATGGCCCCGATCAACTGCGATACCAGGACCGCCCCCATCAGAAAAGCCAGCAAACCGATGCTTCCCTGAAATGCAAGCAAAGTGTTCAACTGCCACTGGTGGGGATGTTGGTTCGGCTTGGGGATGTTAATGTTGTCGATGGCGATTCCGCGGGCACGAAGATCTTCCACAATCGTATTCGCGGCCGTTTGAATCTCCTGTTTGGTACCTGCATTCCTTAACCGGAAGATCAGTCGCTGGTTGGCAGGTTCGCCGGTGATTTCGGTAAATGTGCGCTTGTCGGCATAGGCATAGATAAAGGCGTCCTGCGTGGAGGGCGCCTGTGCCGGGTCAAAGCTGATACCGGAAACGGGAACTCGCAGTATTTTTCCGCCGGCGCGTATACGAGCAACGGAGCCGGTCGTCAGATTCGACACCAGCCGCCCGTTCCGTTCCACCAATATCGTCCCGCGGGGCGGCGTTACTGGCCCGTCTTCATGGTATACGCGAGCGAGGTGGAATATTTCGAAATCATTCAGGCCGAAGAGCCACAGCGGCAGCCACTGATCCGGAAAAACCTCGATCCGCTGATACGAAAGGTCGCGGAACTCCGCCCTCTCTATTTCCGGACGTTGCCTGAATGAGGAAAGATCGAGCTTGGCAAAATCCTTTGACGTCAACGCCACATGAAATGGATAGGTTCTGGTGAAATTCTCGTTAAGGTCGCTCTTCAGGATGAAGTACGAGACCAGGATCGACCCGACGCCCCATAGTCCAATGGTAAGCGCGAAGATGACAAGCAGGGTGCGGCCAGGATTCGCCCACAAGTCATTGACGGCTTTTCTTAATCTGAGATTCACGCGGCACCCCTCTCATCGCTGACCAGGGCGCCATCCTGCAGGGTAACGATCCGGTCATATCCGGATGCCGACACATCTTCGTGAGTCACCACAATGACAGTCTTTCCACTCCTGGAAAATTGCCGGAAGAGGGCATGAATCTCACTGGCATTCTTGCTGTCCAGATTTCCGGTGGGTTCGTCGGCGACAAGAATGGGCGGGGCGTTGACCAGCGCGCGGGCGATGGCGGCACGCTGCTGCTCGCCGCCGGATAATGCCGCGGGGAATTTGTCGGCGTGCTGTTCGATTCCAACCAGGTTCAATAAGCTTCTGGCGCGCTGCGCCCGTTTCGGCTTCGGAATGACATCTACAAAATCCATGGCAAGAAGGAGATTCTCCAGAATGCTGAGCGTGGGGATGAGCTGGAAAAATTGAAAGACGATGCCGATATTGGCGCCCCGCCACTTTGCGAGCTGGCTTTCGGGAAGCGTATGAACCCGGGTGTCATTGATGGTCACCACACCGCTGTCCGGATGGTCGATGCCGGTGAGCATGTTCAGCAGTGTGGACTTGCCGCTGCCAGATTTGCCGACGATGGCGACGAATTCGCCGGCGGCAAGGTGCAGGTCGATGTTGTCGAGTGCCGTGAAACTTCCGTTACTACCCGGGAAAACTTTTTTGACGCCCGATAGTTTGATCATGTGGATACCTTGTTCTGGATTGGACACGTGTCTATCATGGCGAGCAGACTCAAGGTCGAGAAGAGCACTGAGGCGACGAATGCGCAGTTTCAGACAGATGAATGATTTTTGTCCGGAAAGGAAATATTGTGGCCGATGAAACGCAATCCATAGACAGGCGGGTGCAGCGTACCCGCCGTTCGTTACGGGACGCACTGATCTCGCTGTTGGTGGAGCGCGGCTGGGACGACATCAATATTCAGGAACTGTGCGAGCGAGCGGATGTGGGGCGCTCGACGTTCTACATGCACTTCCAGAGCAAGGATCAGTTGTTGGTCAGCGGATTTGACGATCTGCGCGCGGCTCTGCGTGCCCAGGCTGTCATCGCAAATACCGGGGCATCCGGGTCATTGCCATTTGTGCGCGGATTGATCGAGCACGCATATGAGCAGCGAATATTGTTCAGAGCCATCATCGGGAGGCGTAGCGGACATGCCGTACAGAAGCGTTTCCGGGAAATGGTGAGCCAGCTTGTCGAAGAGGATGTTGCGCACCTTGTCGCTGCCGGGTGGCGACGGGATGCCGGCGTCAGCTACATTGCCGGCGCACTCGTCGAGTTGCTGGCATGGTGGGTGGATGCGGTCAACGGGTGCGCGATGGACGATGTCGAACAGCTTTTCAACGAGCTCACCTTGCCGGTTATCCGGCAGCTCGAGGGGAGGTGAAATGTCTTGTGGTCAAATTGCAATGGACACGATCGGGCGCTTTCTTATGATCCTGATTGGTCATCCCGTAGTAGTGAATGGTTAGGCGTTGTCACATCTCATTAGCTGTATGCTGCCGACTTCAGTGGTGAAGCCGTACTTTGCGTAAAAGTCATTCATGCCCGGCAGACAATAAAGTTCAAAATGCGTTACAGCACTCAATTTTTCATGTGACTTGATTAGGCCTATAAGCTTACCGCCAAGACCTTTTCCTCTCTGGTTTTCACAGACGATGACATCAAAGATAAGCGCTTTGAACGTGAAGTCTGTCAGAACACGGGCAAAGCCTGCCAAGTTGTCCTGCGAATCTACGAGAGCAACGCATAGTTGCGAGTTTGCGACACACTTGCGCGAATCTTCCAGCGTGCGCGCTTTCGACCACCACTCATTTTGATAAAGCTGATGTAATTGCCCGATGTGCTTGTCGCTGAGTTCGTAGATGGTTTTCATGTGGGGATTCCGATCTGGTTTTTCGCTTGGGTATTGAGTTAGCCCCACACGCCTTCCGCTACATCGACCACGCTCCCGCCGACAGAGACTTCGATCTCGCCATCAGTTTCGTTCGCGCGCAATGCCAGAGTGGAAGGGCGTCCCATTTCGTAGCCTTGCCCGGCCAATACGTCGATACTCGGCGAGCCGAATACCTTGTTGCACGCCAGGTACGCGGCAAGGCAGCCGTTGGCACTGCCTGTGGCGGCGTCTTCGGGGATGCCGTAGTAATCGGCGAACACTCGCACGCTCACGTTCTGAGCAGCTTCATATCCTTCTGTGCTGAATACCAGGATGAGCTTGGCCCATGCATCGTTCACCAGGGCGAAGTACGCCTCCTTGTCGATCCTGGCGCGCCTGAGGGCGTCCAGATTCTTCAGAGGCACAACGACGGCAGGGAAGCCGGTCGAGACTTCCACGATTGGGAAGTCCTGATCGATGTCGGACGGTTCGACACCCAATACTCGTGCCAGCGCGCCGGCATCGAGTCGCTTGCCGAATGTGGGCGGCATCTGCTTCATCCACAACAAGGATGCCTTGGCGGGCGTTTCGGCAAAGGCGACCGGTATCTTGCCGACACGCAGATTGAGTGCGACTTCGATGGCCTCCGTCAGGCGCAGGCGGTTGCGGATGATGTGCGCCGTACCCAAGGTAGGATGGCCGGCGAATTCGACCTCGGCATTCGGCGTGAAGATGCGGACATCGAAGCCGCCGTCCCGCGGCTGGCGCGAGGTGATGAAGGTCGTCTCGGAGAAATTGATCTCCTTTGCGATCTGCTGCATCTCCCGGTCGGACAGGGACTCGCAGTCCACGAAGGTGGCGAGCTGATTGCCGCCGTAGCGCTGGCTGGTGAATACGTCGGTGATGAAGAATCTTGGCTTGCCCACTGCTCGTTCTCCCGAGATGGCCTGCAAGGCAGACATTTTGCTTGTGTGGGTGAGAAACTTCAATGCAGGCGCGTTCACACCGCAGGCAGAGGTGGTCGGCTGGCATCATTTGTAACCCACGACAAAAAGCCGCCGGAAGGGAAACAATACTTTTCCATCGGCCTGCGCTCTATATGTTTCAGCCACCCGCTCACCGAGGATTTTGACGAAGCGCTGCTTTTGAGTCTCGGTTTCCAGAGCCGCCAAAAATGGACGCAAACCCGTGCTGGTAATCCAGCTAATAATTGCCTGTGCGTTTTCCATCACATGCCAGTATTCGGTTTCCCAGATGTCGAGTTTCGAGGCTGTACCGGCTAAAGCATCATAGTAGTAAGCGGGGCTTTCAATCGTAAACGTATTCTTTGGCCCTTCCATCAAATGAATCCATTCCGGCTCGTTTGCGACTTCAATAATGAGTTGCTGAAGTGCTGAATAGATGCGCGCCGGAATCTGGAAAGCGAGCACCCCGCCCGGAGCAACATAAGCAAATAAGTGCCCGAGCAAGCGGTCATGCTGCGGCATCCACTGAAATACGGCATTGGAAAATACAATATCGCAGGCAGAGGATGGTTGCCAACCGGCGGCATCGGCCAGAATCCATTCCTGATCGGGATAATTTTCTCGGCATGAATTGATCATTTCGGGCGAGCTATCGAGGCCTGTGATGGTTGCCTCAGGCCAGCGCCGCCGCAGACATTCCGTGCTATTACCCGGCCCGCAACCCAGGTCGATAATCTTGTTCGGGTTGGCAATGTTTATTCTTGAGATGAGGTCTATGGCGGGCTGAGTACGTTCGGTTCCGAATTGCAAGTATAAATTCACATTCCAGTCTGACATGTCTTCTCCTTTGCATATCGTAAGGGCTAAACATCTTTGGTGGCCACCCAGCCGCCGAACAGGAAGCTTTGGTAGAACCTAACCGGAGTGGCGAACCCCGCTTCGCGCAGCAGTTCAACCAATTCGCTCTCGGGGATAAAAGCCAGGTCTCTCTCGATGTGCGTGCGATCCTGGGACAATTCTTCTGCGGAAATCCCGTGGGCCGCATAAGACAATAGCCATGCATCGAATAACCGCTCAAATGCGTGCGAGCCTTTGTCACCGTATAGATCGGCAAGAACAAACACCCCGCCCGGCTTCAGGCTCTCCGCTATCGAACGGAAATAGGCGAGCTTCTCTTCTCGACCCTTGATGAAATGGGAAACGAAAACAGAGGACGCAGCATCGAACAGGGCCGGCGCTTGATACTCCTGCAACCGACCGTTAAAGAAACTGACCCGGTTGACCATTCCCACTTCGGCAGCCCAGCGCTGACAGGCGCCAAGCATGTCAGCCGAGACATCGACAGCGGCAAAGCGCCAGGATGCAAAGCGCTTGCCGAGGGTGATTATTTCAACCCCCGTGCCTGCCCCTGCGGACAGAAATGCCGAATGCTCTGGCAGGTTTTGCAGCCACGGCACAATCATCTGGTGCAAGGCATCGTAGCCCGGACAGAATTGACGAATCTTGTGGTCGTATTTTGCCGCAAGGCTTTCGTCGAAGTGTGTTGACACATCAAATTGATCGGTATCTTTTGCCATGGCTATTTAACTTTCAAATTGAGGAACAAGCAGACATCGGTCTGTGCTGCTCAAACGCATTAGCGCGCTTTGCGATTTGGATGAGCGAAATGGTAGTCTGGGTGGGCGGGCATATTGTTGCGTTTTCTAGTGTGGAAACTGCGGTCGGCGCAATATTATTGCTCATAAATAATGTATATTAGCAGCATCAAAATTATGGCGTTGATTTAGAGGCGATTTATGCAACTTGATCGTTACGATTTACAGATTTTGCGTGTATTGCAGGAAGATGGCCGCATCAGCAATCAGGATTTGGCTGATCGCATCAGTCTTTCTCCTTCTCCCTGCCTGCGCCGGTTACGCACCCTTGAGGAATCGGGTCTGATCGTTGGCTACCGCGCTATGCTCGATGCGAAAAAACTTGGATTGTCGTTGATGGCGCTGATCCTGATTTCGATGGACCAACATACGCCGGAGCGCCTTGCCAACTTCGAGGCGAAGATAATTGAAATCCCTGAGGTGCTGGAATGCCTGCTGATAACCGGGCAGGATGCGGATTACCAACTCAAGGTGGTAGTAAAGGACATGGATTCGTATCAGGATCTGCTACTCAACCATATCACCCGCATTAAAGGGGTGACTGGCGTGCACTCCAGTTTTGTATTACGTCGGGCGGTAGACAAGACAGCGATGCCGATCTGAGTAATTGGCTGCCGCTAGAATTAAAGGAGAATTAAAAAAGGAGGGGCGCAATATTTTCGGAGCCATCATGCCGGACGCCCTCGCATTAAATTAGCCGACATGCCCCGGCACAATGGGCCGCGGCGAGCCAAAGAAAAAGGCAGGTCATCAGACCTGCCTTTTTGTCGATAGCGCTACTTTTTGATTGCTACTGCTTAACCACGACGTCCAGTGATGTAGTGGCTCCGACTAACCTAAAGGTAAGTCTTCGCCGTTACATTACCGGTCGCTTAACCAAAGCGACCGGTAATGTAATCTTCCGTTTCCTTGCGCTTGGGGTTGGTGAACACCGTGCTGGTGTCGCCGAATTCGATCAGGTCGCCCAGGTACATGTAGGCGGTGTAGTCGGAGACGCGCGCGGCCTGTTGCATGTTGTGGGTCACGATGACGATGGTGAAGTCTTCCTTCAGTTCGTCGATCAGCTTCTCGATGTGCGCGGTGGAGATCGGGTCGAGCGCGGAGGTCGGCTCGTCCAGCAGCAGCACCTGCGGCTTGACGGCGATGGCGCGGGCGATGCACAGGCGCTGCTGCTGGCCGCCGGAAAGGCCGGTGCCGCTCTGCTTGAGCTTGTCCTTCACTTCGGTCCACAGCGCGGCCTTCTTCAGCGCCCATTCGACGCGCTCGTCCATGTCATGCTTCTTCAGGTTCTCGTAGAGCTTCACGCCGAAGGCGATGTTGTCGTAGATCGACATCGGGAACGGGGTGGGCTTCTGGAACACCATGCCGATCTTGGCGCGCAGCATGTTCAGGTCCTGCTTGGCGTCGAGGATGTTGGCGCCGTCCAGGATGATCTGGCCGGTGGCCTTCTGCTTGGGATAGAGCTGGTACATGCGGTTGAAGGTGCGCAGCAGTGTGGACTTGCCGCAGCCGGACGGGCCGATGAAGGCGGTCACCATCTTTTCCGCGATGTTCAGGTTGATGTCCTTGAGCGCGCGGTAATTGCCGTAAAAGAAGTTCAGGTCCTTGACGACCACTTTGGGGTTGGTGATGTTTTCGGTGTTCATATGCGGACCTTGTTAATGAGTAGTGGCGCTTTGGCGGAACAGTACACGAGCCAGGATGTTGAGCGTCAGCACGCTCAGCGTGATCAGCAGCGCACCCGCCCAGGCGAGTTGCTGCCAGTCTTCATAGGGGCTCATGGCGAACTGGAAGATCACCACCGGCAGGTTCGCCATCGGCTTGTCCATGTCGCTGTTCCAGAACTGGTTGTTCAGCGCGGTGAACAGCAGCGGGGCGGTTTCGCCGCTGATGCGGGCGATGGCCAGCATCACGCCGGTGATGATCCCGGCGCGGGCTGCGCGCAGGGTGACGAAGTTGACGATCTTCCACTGCGGCGCGCCGAGCGCGGCGGCCGCCTCGCGCAGTGTGTTCGGGATCAGGCGCAGCATGTTCTCGGTGGTGCGGATCACGATGGGGATCACGATGATGGACAGCGCGATGGCGCCCGCCCAGCCGGAGAAATGCTTGACGTGGACGACGTAGACCTCATACACGAACAGGCCGATGACGATGGAGGGCGCGGACAGCAGCACGTCGTTGATGAAGCGCGTGACGGGCGCCAGCCAGCCGCGGTGGCCGAATTCAGCCAGGTAGGTGCCGGCCAGGATGCCGATGGGCGTGCCGACCAGCGTGCCGACCAGTGTCATCATCAGCGTGCCGGCAATGGCGTTGAGCAGGCCGCCGGAGCTGCCGGGCGGCGGGGTCATTTGAGAAAACACGACAGGCCCCAGTGCAGTCAGGCCGTGCTCAAACAGCGTCCAGAGTATCCAGATCAGCCAGAACAGGCCGAATGCCATGGCCAGCATGGAGACCAGCAGGCCGGTGGCGTTGACGATGCGGCGGCGGGTATAGAGGTTCAGCATGATGGTTACGAAGGCTGTCCCTCGCGTTTGCCCAGCTTGAAAAGCATGTAGCGCGCGAGCGACAAGACCACAAAGGTGATGAAGAACAGGATCAGGCCGAGCTCGATCAGGGACGAGGTGTAGAGCTCGCCGACCGCTTCGGTGAATTCATTGGCCAGCGACGAGGAGATGCTGTTGCCAGGCATCAGCAGCGACTGGCTCAATTCATGCGCGTTGCCGATGACGAAAGTGACCGCCATGGTCTCGCCCAGCGCGCGACCGAGTCCCAGCATGATGCCGCCCACCACGCCGATGCGGGTATAGGGCAGCACGACTTTCCATACCACCTCCCAGGTGGTCGCGCCCAGGCCGTAGGCGGACTCCTTCAGCAGGGCGGGCACGACTTCGAACACGTCGCGCATCACCGAGGCGATGAACGGGATCACCATGATGGCGAGGATGATACCGGCAGTCAGCACGCTGATGCCCATCGGAGGGCCGATGAAGAATGGGCCGAGATAGGGCATCGCGCCGATGTTGTCGCTGAGCCAGGGCTCGATATGGTCGGCAAACAGCGGGGCGAACACGAACAACCCCCACATGCCGTAGATGATGCTGGGGATGCCCGCCAGCAACTCGATGGCGATGCCGAGCGGGCGGCGCAGGATGCGCGGCGACAGCTCAGTCAGGAAGATCGCGATGCCGAAACTGACCGGAATGGCGATCAGCAGGGCGATGCCGGAGGTGGCCAGCGTGCCGACGATGGGCACGAGCGCACCGTATTCATCAGTGACCGGGTTCCACTCGGCACTGGTGAGGAAATTGAAGCCAAACGCATGGATGGCGGGCATACTGCCGATCACCAGGGAGCCGAGAATGGCTGCCAGCAGGGCGAGCACCCCGAAGGCGGACAGCCGCGTCACGCCGCGGAACAGCATATCCAGCCAGATTTGGCGCTTGAGATGCGCATCGCGCAAGATAGACATAGTTATTTATTGGTGTGTTGTTAATCGAAAGGGGGCATTGCGCCCCCTTTGAATTATATCGTGTATATGTGCTTAGTTCAGCACGTTCAAACGATGGTTACTTCCAGAGCGCTGCGCCCTTGGCATCCTTGACTTGTGCCTTCCATGCGCCGCGGATCATCTTGGTGACGTTCTCCGGCAGCGGAACGTAGTCCAGGTCGGAGGCCATCTTGTCGCCGTTGGTGAAAGCCCAGTCGAAGAACTTCAGCACTTCCTTGCCGTTCGCCGCATTTTCCTGGGTCTTGTGGATCAGGATGAAGGTGGCGCCGGTGATGGGCCAGCTGTCCTTGCCCGGCTCGTTGGTCAGGATTTCGTAGAAACCCTTGTCAGCGTCCCATTTTGCATTGGCGGCTGCAGCCTTGAAGCTGACGTCGCTAGGCGCAACGAACTGGCCTTCGCGGTTCTTCAGTTGCACGTAGTTCATCTTGTTCTGCAGGGCGTAGGCGTATTCCACGTAACCGATGGAGCCCTTGATGCGCTGCACGTAGGAAGCCACGCCTTCGTTGCCCTTGCCGCCGGTGCCGGTTGGCCATGCCACGGCCTTGTCGGCGCCCACGCTACGCTTCCACTCCAGGCTGACTTGAGCGAGGTAGGTGGTGAAGATGAAGGAGGTGCCGGAGCCGTCGGCGCGGTGCACCACGGTGATGGCCTGATCGGGCAGGCTGACGCCCTTGTTGTCGGCGGCAATTTGCGGGTCGTTCCACTTCTTGATCTTGCCCAGATAGATGTCAGCCAGCGCTGCGCTGCTCAGCTTCAATTGACCTGCAGCGACACCTTCCACGTTGATCACCGGCACCACGCCGCCGACTACGGTCGGGAATTGTGTCAAACCGGCAAGGCCCAGCTCATTCGGATTCAGGGGAGCGTCGGTTGCACCGAAGTCCACGGTCTTGGCCTGGATCTGCTTGATGCCGCCGCCGGAACCGATGGACTGGTAATTCATGCCCGCGCCGGTCTGCGCCTTGTAGGCTTCAGCCCACTTTGCATAGATCGGGTAGGGGAAGGTCGCGCCCGCACCGGTGATGTCGGTGGCCTGGCTGACGCCGGCAAAGGCCATTGCGGAAGCGGCGGCGATGCCGAGGACGAGTTGCTTGAGCTTGCTGTTCATGGTCTCTCCGTTTTATGAGGGGTTGCTTTGTATATAACGTTAATCAACTGCTCTTTGAGGCGGTGCTATGGTAGGTGTCTTGTGTGACAGGATTATTACACTTTAAGGAAGTGTTTTGCATAACGGCTGCTCAGGCGCGACATCGGCAGCAGGATGAACAGGTCGGCGGTGTTGAACTCTGGATCCCACGCCGGTTCGCCGCAAATGTAGGCGCCGAGACGCAGGTAACCCTTGAGCAGCGGCGGGACCGGGGCATCGAGATACTGGTTCAGCGCTTCCAGCGGCAGCGGACAGCGCGGGAACACGCGGTATTCGGCCGGGGCGGCGTAGATGCGGTGCAGCTTGCGGTAGAGGCTGGCCGCAACGTGGCCGCCATCACCCATGCTGATGCTGGCGCAGCCGATCATGTATTCGTAGTGGCTTTGCTGCATGTATTGGGCGAGGCCACCCCACAGTTGGGTGATGGTCGCGCCGTCGCGATGGTCCCAGTGCACGCAGGAGCGTCCCACTTCCACCATGCGCTCGCGAAGGTGCAGCAACCGGGTCATGTCGAATTCGGTCTGCGAATAATAGCCGCCGATCTTCTGCGCCTGGTCCGGCGACAGGATGCGGTAAGTGCCTACTACCTTGTTTTCATTGTTTTCGCGCACCAGCAGGTGCTCGCAGTATTTGTCGAAGATGTCGCGGTCGATGCCTTCATCCGCGCTGACCAGGTTGGCTCCCATTTCTTCGGCGAATACCTTGTAGCGCAGGCGCTGCGCTTCCATAACTTCCGCTTCGCTGCGTGCCAGGCTGGTGGTCAGGCGGCGTTGGGTGGCATGTTCTGCTTGTCGGTGGAGTTCCAGCATTGCATTTCTCCCGTTAATTGAGATGTAGGCAGCTTAGGGGATGGCTGTTGCAATGCGATGACGTGAATATGAAGGAAATGTGAAGGGTTACCTGGCCAGTTGGTTGATGACGGGGTCGAGCAGCAGAACATAGGCAGACTGCGTCGAGAGCAGCGGGATGGCGGCGGATGGCACGGGCTCGGGCTGAAGTCGCGGCGGGGAGGTTTGCAGGCTGTGCGCGATGGATTCCTGCGCCATTCTCGCCAGCATCCGGCGGTTGCCGTTGGCGGCGGGCAATGCCGGGGGGAACGCGACCGACACGTTGATTTGCCGGCAGCACAGGACGCGCAAGAGGGATAGTGCCAGTGATGTGTCGCCGGTGAATGCGGCGGCGGTGGCGGGCTTGCCCTCTGCATCCAGATAGCGCAGGGCGACGGGGCATAGCATCACCTCCGCATCGATCGCCGATTGCACCAGCGCCGAGTGGAAATGCCCCACCCGGCTGCCGTCCGTGGTGGTGCCTTCCGGAAACAGTCCGACGCAGGCTCCCTGCCGGAGCAGGGTCGCCGCGCTTTGGTTGACTTTGGCGGCGTCGCGGCGCAGCGTGCGCTCGACGAAGATCGTTCCGCTACGTTTGCACAGCCAGCCGATGAGCGGCCAGCCGCGCACTTCCGCCTTGGCGATGAAGTGCGCAGGCTGGATCGTGTTCAGCACGAAGATATCCAGCCAGGAGACGTGATTGGCGACCATCAGGCAGCCGCTCGGCTGCAGGTGACAGTCGGCTCCGATCCGGATGTTGAGGATGCCCAGCAACTGCTTGCTCCATTTCCTGAGCATGCGCAGCTGCCTTGCGCGGTCGAGGTGCGGGTAACAGAGCGCCAGCAGCGCGCCATATATAAGGTGCAGGGCGACGCGGCAACCCCGGATCACGGCCATCGGGTAGATGTTCATGCGGCCGGCTTGAAGGCGGAGAGGCGGAACTGTGAAACCATGCGCTGCAGAACCTCTGAGGTCTGGGCCAGTACTGCCATTTCGTTGCGCGTGGTCTCGATCTCCCTTGTGGTGGAGGTGGTGATGTGCGTCACGTCTGCGATATGTGTGGCGATCTGTCGGCCTTCCTGCGATTGCGTCTCGGTGGCCAATGCGATCTGCTGCATCATGTCCGCGACGATTTGTATGGAAGCATCGACCTCGGCCAGCACATTGCTGATCCGTTCGCCGTGTTCAACGCCGGTGCGGACGCTGCTGCGCGTCGCGTCCATGGCTGAAATTGCCTCGCGGGCCGATCCCTGGACCTCGTTCAGCAAGTCGGAGATGTCCCGGGCGGAAGCGGAGGTGCGCTCCGACAGCAAGCGCACTTCGTCGGCTACGACGGCGAAGCCGCGGCCCTGATCTCCCGCGCGGGCGGCCTCGATGGCGGCATTCAGCGCCAGCAGGTTGGTTTGTTCGGCGATGCCCCTGATGATGTTGCTGATGCTGCCGATGCGCTGGAGCGTAAGGTCGAACTCACGCATGGTCTGCGACGAGGATTCCACAGTGGTATCCAGCTGTTGCAGGATGGCCGAAGTCTCCTGGCCGACGATGCTGACCTCGTTGATCTTGGCGCCGGTGGTCTTGGCGGTGCCTGCGGCATGGGTTGCGTTGCCGGCGATCTCTGTGATGGTATGGCCCATTTTTTCGATGGCCGACATCACGTTGAAGATCTTTTCCGACTGCGCCTGTGCATTGCTGCTGACGCTCTGCGTCATCGCATTGACCTTGTGGGCGGTGGTCTTCGACTGGTCGGCCGAGCTGTTCACGTCATGCAGGACGGATTCGATGCGGCCGATGAATTCGTTGATCGTCCGGACCATAACGCCGATCTCGTCCGCCGGGCCTTGCGGCAGGCGGTGGCTCAGGTCGCCCGCGCTGAGATGGGAGATGACGTTGATGATTCCGTCTATGCGTCTTTTCAGCCGGCCGTTGAACACGGACTGGAAGGCGACCACGACCAGCGCCGCGGCGACCAGTGGCAGGACGATGATCCACAGGATATTGCCGACCGCGCGGCTGATGTTATCCCGTGCCAGCGTTTCGCCATCGCGGTTGAGCGCAATCAGCTGGTCGATGTTCGTGATCATCGGTTCCAGTTTCATCTGATAGAGGGCGTCCGGGATCTGCAGCGCGTCATTCGGGCTGGTGCTGGCGATCTTGATGGCGCCGTTGAAGCCTTTTATGTAATCGTTCCATGCTTCGGCGATCTGCTTCAGTTGCTTGCTGTCGATCTCGGCCGGTGCGACGGCTGCTGCGCCCTGGTGCAGGGACTGGATGTTTTTGTCGGCAGAAGCAAGCCTGGCTTCGGTTTCCGCCAGGATGGGATCCGAGCGGGAGGCCGATAGCGCGATGCTCTTGATCTGTGCCAGATTGCCGGCGAAAGTCTGCCGGGACTGGTACTGGCTGAATTCGCTGCGCAGCGTGCCGAGTTGGACGATGCTGAAGACGATGACCCCAAGCATGCTCAGGGCGGTAATCGCGGCGATCAGGCGTAGTTGTGCTTGCAATGACATTTTTGTTTCCTTGGCCTGTTATGTTGGGGTGTTTGCCAGGGGCTAGCCGAAATAAAGTGCGGCCGCCTCGTGCTGCTGTTCCTGATGGGGCAGCCGGCGGCGCTCGATGAACAGGCTGTTGCCGGGTTTGCCCTTCGCCAATTTCTTCGCCGCCGTGGCCGCTTCCGCTACCTCATGGTGCGAACTGAACAGCTCCGGGGAGACCCAGATGGCGCCGATCGACAGCGTGGGCAGCTGGTGGCGCACGATGCGGCCCTGGCGGTCGGCAGTCAGGTAGCCGCCGATCGAGCGATGTTCTTCGTCGAACAACACTGGGGAGGTGCGCGCGAAAGCGGCGAGCGCACGGTTGCAGCGCTGTTCCCAGTCGGCGCTTTGCAGGACGAGGATGAAGTCGTCGCCGCCGATATGTCCGATAAAGTCGTATTTCGGATCGCAGACGTTGGCAAGCAGCTTGCCGGTGAACTGGATGGCCTCGTCGCCCTTGCGGTAGCCGTACACATCGTTGAACGGCTTGAAGTTGTCGAGATCCGCATAGCAGACCGCGAAGGACTTGTCGTTTTGTAGCAGGTGCTCAATATGCTCGTTGATCGGCACGTTGCCCGGCAGCATGGTGAGCGGGTTGGCGTAGCGCGCGTTTTCGATCTGCGCCTTGGTGACTTCGCGCAGCAGGTCCTGGCCGGTGCCGACCCCGATGTAGCGGCCCTGTTCGGTGATGATGAAGCCGTCGGTGAAGTGCTTGATCTCGGATTCGCTCAAGAATCCGCTCAACTCGTGGATGGGCGTCGATTTTTCCACCAGCAGAGGCTCTGCATTCATCAGTTCTGTGCAGGGTTTCTTGCCGAGCAGTTCGCGGCGGAAGGGCTGGGAGAAGTTGTCCAGGAACTCGTGGCGGTTGATCAGGCCAACGGGGCGGCCATGCTTGACGACGGGAATGGACCGCAAGTTGTGGTTCTCGGTGAAGTGGACGAATATTTGCTCGACCGCCGTTTCGGGCGGGAACGATTCGACATAACGCTGGATCGACCCGACGGTGACGTTGCGTGTGCTGCTATATGGTTGTTCAACGACGTTGTTCGTATTGATCAGGCAACCGACCTGGGCGTGGGCGTTCAGCGGCGGGGTGGGGCTGGGGCGGGCAATGAAGTAGCCCTGCCCGCAGGCGATGCCGATGTCGCGTATCACGCGGAACTCGGCATCGGTCTCGATGCCTTCCGCGATGACTTGCGTGCCGGAGCTTTTTGCGATCTGCTGGATCGACTTGAGGAACTGCTGTTTGAGCGGGTCGCTGTTGACGCCCTGGACGAAGTGCATGTCGATCTTGACATACTCCGGGCGCAGTTCAGACCACAGGCGCAAGCTCGAGAAGCCAGCGCCCAGGTCGTCCATCGCGATCTGGAAGCCCATGCCGCGGTAGTGCAGCAGCGCATTGCGCATCGCGTCGAAATCGAAGGTGGGCTGGTTCTCGGTGATCTCGATGACGACACGCTTCGGGTCGACGCCAAGGTTTTCGAGATAGACCAGCGTTTGCCCGTTCTTGAAGCTGGGGTGGGTCAGGGTTTCCGGGCTGACGTTCAGGAACAGCTTGCCGGGCAAGCCCTGGTCGGCAAAGGTTTCCAGCACGATTTGTCTGCTCAGCATCTCGATTTCCAGGGATAATCCCTGTTGTCGTGCCGCGCCGAACAGGTTGGCGGGAGAATGCATCGGGCTGTTGGCCGGGCCGCGGATCAGCCCCTCGAAGCCGATGAATGAGCCGTTGGAAAAATCCATGATCGGCTGAAAAATGGCGGAGAGGGTGCGTTGATTCAAGATGTCCTGGAGCGTTCTCATCGTGGCTGTCCTATTAGGTATGACATGCGCGGCAGCATAGTTCCCGTATGTTTCAGCCGGGTTACGCCGTTGTTGCGGATTGGTTGCAGGGAGGCCCCCTAAAAATCTGGTTGAATATTCCGGATTCCTTCGGTAGAATCCGCGCTCTTTTGAAAATCGGTTGGAGTAGAACCATGGCACGTGTATGTCAAGTGACGGGGAAAGGCCCGATGGTCGGGAACAACGTTTCCCATGCCAATAACAAAACCAAGCGTCGTTTTTTGCCGAATCTGCAACGCCGCCGCTTCTGGGTTGAAAGTGAAAACCGCTGGGTCAGCCTGCGCTTGACCAATGCTGCGCTGCGTACCATCGACAAGAACGGTATCGATGCAGTGTTGTTCGAAATGCGCGCACGCGGCGAAAACGTTTAAGGAGCTGAGAAATGCGCGAAAAGATCAAACTCGAATCCAGTGCCGGTACCGGTCATTTCTACACCACGACCAAGAACAAGAAGACCACTCCGGAAAAGATCGAAATGAAGAAGTTCGATCCGGTGGCACGCAAGCACGTGATGTACAAGGAAACCAAGCTGAAGTAATCCGGCTTGGATTCGCTGCAAAACAATAAAGCCCGCTTTCGCGGGCTTTATTGTTTTGACGCCTGTTTTTCACGTTATCAAGGCATTGTTTCTTCCTGAATCTCGCGTTCGATTTCTTCCGCACTGATATGGCGTGCGTCGCGCCCTTTGACCATGTACACCATATATTCGGCCATGTTCTGTGCATGATCGCCCATGCGTTCGATCGCCTTGGCGATGAACAGGATTTCCAGCGCGTTTGAGATGGTGCGCGGGTCTTCCATCATGAAAGTGACCAGGTAGCGCAGGATGGCGCGGAACTCGTTGTCCACCAGTTCGTCCTGGCGCACCACATGAGCAACTGAGGCCAGGTCGAGCCTGGCGAAGGAATCCAGCGACTTGTGCAGCATATCCAGCACCAGCTTGGCGGCATGCCTGATCTCGGTATAGCGCGGCAGGTGGATATGCTCCCGGTGCGACAGATCCCTGGCCATGTAGGCGATCTTTTTCGCCTCGTCGCCGATGCGTTCCAGGTCGGCAATGGTCTTGATGATCGTCATGACCATGCGCAAGTCGTTTGCGGCCGGCTGGCGGCGCGCGATGATCCGGGTGCACTGCTCGTCGATCTCCACCTCGAGGGCATTGACGCGGTGGTCGTCGGCGATGACGCGGTTCATCAGGGCGATGTCGTTGCCGATCAGTGCCTCCAAGGCGAGACGGATCTGGCTTTCCACCAATCCTCCCATCATAAGCACGCGCTCGCGCACGGCCTCGAGTTCGGTGTCGAATTGCCTCGAAGTGTGTTTGCTGTTGCTCATCCTGCCTTCCCTTGGTTCAGATTGTCTAACCGCCTGATGCTACCCATGAACCGTGACGGATTTATTACGCACACAAGCGTAGCGGGGAATACCGAGTGCTCCCCATTGAAACAAATGATTAAAAATAAGTTAATGGCTTTGCAACGTTCGCGGTTTAGATTGGCAACCTGAGGCAGCCGGGGGCTGCTCGACGATGACTCTAACTGGAGGACACCATGAGATTTTTCACTGAGCATTTTTTCAGCGAGGAACAGAAGAGCGAGCTGCTTGGCGACAAGTATGCACAGGCGCAGCGCGCGGCTATGCAAACCGAACAGGAAGGGTGGTACCGCACTCTCGAAATAGCGCAGACGAAAGAACGTTTGCAGCGCCTGCAGGATGAGTTCGACAGGGGGGCTAAGCTCGTGGAGTTGGCCGTGCTGCCGCTCATCCTGACCATCACGCTGGCCTGCGGGCTGGTGTCGTCGTTTCTGATGGATGGATCGATCTGACCTGTGATGGCGGGCGTGTCCCGGCAGCAGGGAGGGCCTATTCCTCCTTGGGAAAGTGCAACCCGTATCGGCTTCCCCTGAATGGGCTTTATCATAAAAGTGCAACAAAACTCACTTAGACTGGACTCCTGCAAGTCAGCAGAGGCCCAGCGATGACAGACAGCCCGAATGCCCCTGAAGCGCCAGACGCAACCGTAGAGCACCTGCTAAGGGAGGTGCCGTCCGTGCACGAGTCGACCAGCTGCATCAAGGTGCTTGGGCTGTTCCACGAAGAGAAAAAACTGTACGCCCTGCCGGTGGTGAACGACAAAGACAGGCCGGTGGGGATCATCGTGCGGCAGGATCTCACTGAATTCTTCAGCAAGCAGTACGCCAAAGAGCTGAAAGGCAAGAAACCGATATCCATGCTCATGGATAACAAGCCGGTCATCGTCGATCGGAGCACCAGTATCCAGGACGTCGCACGCATCATCCTGGATGCGGGGATCGAGCATATGGTGAGCGGTTTCATCATCACCAGGGAAAAGCGCTATCAAGGCATGGCCAATGGTTATGACCTGCTCAATGAGATGACGCGCATGAAACAAAAATATCTGTTTGATCTGGCGCATTTCGATCAGCTGACCGGCCTGCCGAATCGCACGCTGTTGCTGGACCGCCTGAACCAGGCTATCTCCGCCTCCAGCCGTGCATCGCGCAAGATATCCCTGCTTTTTATCGATCTCGACGGGTTCAAGCCCGTCAACGATACCTACGGCCACAATATCGGCGACCGGCTATTAAAAGAGGTCGCAGAACGGCTGATGTCGTGCCTCAGGGAAGGGGATACGGCTGCCCGTCTGGGAGGGGATGAGTTCGTCGTGATGTTGCCGGAGTCGGATCTCGACAGGGCGCTGGCCGTGGCGAACCGGGTGCTGGGAACGCTGAAAGCTTCTTACGAGTTTGGAAAAAAGACCATTTCGGATATCTCCGCGAGCATAGGTGTCGCCGAATTCCCCTCCCACGCAGATGAGACGGATGCCTTGTTGACGGCAGCAGACAGTGCCATGTATGTGGCAAAGAATGGCGGCAAGGGCAAGATCGCAGTCTTCACCTCAGCCGAATAACTGATGTCCAGCGTCAAAGCGAAGTTCGAGGGGTTTTCCACTGAGCAACTCCTGAAATGAATCGACCCGCGATTGTGCGGGGCGATCATGACAGCATGGTTGCGAATGTATCAGGCCGTCGCCCAGGCTTTTGCCTCGTTGTAGTCGGCGAATACGCGGACGTCCGCGTCCACGAACAGGCGCGACAGCCAGGCTTGCCAGGTGATCCACTGGTCGTCGGTGACGACGGCGATCTTGCTGAAGTCGTGGTTGTGCTCGCGGCTGAAGAACTTGATCTCTTCCCAGGCGACGTCGACGGTGTAGTCGATCATGCCGCGCAGGTCGAACAGCAGGTTCAGCGGGCCGGGGGACTTCAGTTTGTACAGGGATTGCTCCTCGAAGGTCTTGAAATCCGCGAGGGTGAATTCGCCGATGACGGCGGCGTTGACGAGGTTGGCGGTCTGTTCGATGGTGATCATTGTTATTCTTCCTGATGCTTTGGTGATAGGCGCAAGCTTAGCACACCGCTGGCGACGATGAGCGCCATGCCGAGCCAACTGCTCGGTGCCAGGACTTCATTCCACAGCAGCATGCCGAACAGGCTGGCGAACACGATGGTGCTGTAGGCCATGCTGCCGACTGCCAGCGTCTTGCCGACACGGTAGGCTTGCGTCATCGCGAGTTGCGCCAGTGTGCCGCTGCCGCCGAGCCCGAGCAGGATGGCGAAACCTTGCGGCGTGACTGAATGCACTTTGTCGAACATCATCCACACGCCACTGCCGACGGTAGCGATCAGGCTGAAATAGAACACCACGCGCGTCGCGGGTTCGCCCCTCAGGCCGAGCTGCTTGACGTTGAGGTATGCGACCCCAGCGAGGAAGCCGGAGGTCAGACCGAGGAGACCGGGCAGCAACTGGTCGCGTTCTAGCGTCGGGTGCAGCAACAGCACCACGCCGCAGAAACCGAGTGCGATGGCGAAGGTCAGCGGCAGGTGGAACTTGTCCTTGAACACCAGCATGGTGAGGATGGAGAGGAACAGCGGCGCGGTGTAGTTGAGCGTCACGGCGGTGGCGAGCGGCAGTACGGTGATGCAGTAGAAGAACAGCGCGAGCGCCACAGAGCCGGATAGCCCGCGCCACAGGTGAGGTCGCCAGTGCGGAGTGGCGATGCTCACGCGCTGGTGGCGCAGGATCGCGTACACCAGCAGCAGGCCGAAGAACGAGCGGTAGAACACCAGTTCGACGTGGGAGAAATGTGCAGCGCCCAGCTTGACGAAAACGCCCATGCAGCCGAACAGGAATCCGGCTGCCAGCATCCACAGTGAACCCAAGTGAGATTGCTTCAGGGTGGAATTACTTCAGGTGTCCAGACAGGTTGCGCCGCAGATACTCGTGGAAGTGCAGCATGCCGTCCTCGGTGGGCGACTGGTACGGACCATGCTCCTCGATGCCCTGCTGGTACAGCGCTTTGCGGCCCTGATGCATGCGCACGCAAATGACGTCATCCTCGACCGCGGTCTCGTTATAGGCCTTCTGTTCGGCCTCGACGTATTCGCGCTCGAACATCGCGATCTCTTCCAGATAGTAGAACTCGACCACATTGGTGCAGGCCTCGGGGCCGCGCGGGATGAGGGTGCTGATGACCAGCGTGCCCGGATACCACTCGACCGTGATGTTCGGGTAATAGGTCAGCCAGATCGCGCCGTACTTCGGCAGTTTGTCGCCGTAGTAGCGCAGCACCTGCTCCTGCCATTTGCCGTACACCGGGCTGCCGACCTTGCGCAGCGCATTGCTGATGCCGACGGTCTGTACGCTGTACTGTTCGCCGAATTGCCACTGAAGTTGGTCGCAATCGACGAAGTTGCCGAGGCCGGGATGGAACGGCACGACGTGATAGTCCTCCAGATACACCTCGATGAAGGTCTTCCAGTTGAAGGCGTATTCGTCCACCTGGATGCGGTCCAGCATGTAGCCGGAGAAATTCAGATCCTTCATCACGCCCATATTGGCGAGGTCCTTCGCGATGTCGCGCTTGCCCGCGAACAGCAGGCCGTTCCAGTTCTGCAGCGGCGTCTTGTTCAGGTGCAGGCAGGGGTTCTGCGGGAAATGCGGCGCACCGAGCAGTTCGCCATCGGTCTTGTAGGTCCAGCGGTGCAGCGGGCAGGTGATGTGCTGCGCGTTGCCGCGCCCCTGCAGCATCGTGGCCTGCCGGTGGCGGCAGATGTTGGACAACAGCTCCACGCCGTTCGGGTTGCGCACCAGCATCTGTGCCTCGCCGTCCAACACATGATAGTCGCCCAGATTGGGCACCATCAGTTCGTGACCGACGTACTTGGGCCCCTGGTCGAACAGCAGGCGCTGCTCGAGCTCCAGCATCTTGGGATCGAAATACCAGCTCATCGGAGGTTGTACCTGAGCCGGTGTCAGATGGTTCATTTGGGCGATATCGGACATACCCACATCATCCTTGCAATTAGAGAATACGGTGCGAGAGTAGGAGCGGGATTGTCCCCGAATTTTTTGGGCGGGGCAACAAAAATTGGCTCGGCCAGGAACCGTTGGGTAAAATGCCCGTCTTTGGTAAACAGAGACGGACATGGCGGGTAAATCGCAGAAAACGGTGGGTTTCGAGGCGGCGATGGCCGAACTGGAGCAGATCGTCTCCGACATGGAGGCGGGCAAGCTGTCGCTGGAAGATTCGCTGGCGGCCTACAAGCGCGGCGCGGAACTGCTGACCTTCTGCCGTTCCAGGCTGGAAGATGCGCAGCAGCAGGTGCGCGTGCTGGAAGACGGCGTACTGAAGGATTTTTCCGCCAGCGGCGAGACCGGAACGAACTGATATGCATACCGATTTCCAAAGCTGGGTCGCGGCCCGGCAATCCCATTTCGAAAACGTGCTGCGCGGATTGCTGCCGCAGGCGGACGTCGCGCCGCAGCGGCTGCACGAGGCGATGCGCTATGCGGTGCTGGACGGCGGCAAGCGCGTGCGCCCGCTGCTGGCCTTCGCTGCGGGCGAGCTGGCAGGGGCGGAACAGGCACGGCTGGATGTCGCCGCTGCCGCAGTCGAACTGATCCATGCCTATTCGCTGGTGCATGACGACATGCCGTGCATGGACGACGATGTGCTGCGCCGCGGCAAGCCGACCTGCCATGTGCAATACGACGAGGCGACCGCGCTGCTGGTCGGCGACGCCTTGCAGACCCTCGCATTCCAGTTGCTCGCGGAACACCGCCTGAGCGGCGATGCGGCGCGACAACTGGAGATGGTCAAGCTGCTCGCAGTGGCTTCCGGCTCGCGCGGCATGGCGGGCGGCCAGGCGATCGACCTTGCCAGCGTGGGCAAGCCGCTCACGCTGCCCGAACTGGAATTCATGCACATCCACAAGACCGGCGCACTGATCCGCGCGGCGATCCTGCTGGGGGCTCATTGCGGCAACATCAGCCAGCCGCAACTCGACAAGCTCGACCACTTCGGCAAGCTGATCGGCCTCGCCTTCCAGGTGGTGGACGACGTGCTCGATTGCGAGGCGGACACGGCGACTTTGGGCAAGACTGCGGGCAAGGACGCCGACAACGACAAGCCCACCTATGTCAGCCTGCTCGGTATCGAGGGCGCGCGCGACATGGCACAGCGCCTGCATCGCGAGGCGCTGGAAACGCTGGTCGAATTCGGCGAAGCGGCGCGACGTCTGCGCGAACTGGCCGACTTCATCGTGCTGAGAAAATATTGATGTTCCCGCTGCTTTCCTCCATCAACGATCCGGAAGAGCTGCGCAAGCTGGAGCGTGCACAGTTGCCGCAACTGGCCGAAGAGCTGCGCGCCTTCCTCGTCGAGTCGGTGAGCAAGACCGGCGGTCACCTATCTTCCAATCTCGGTACGGTCGAACTGGCCATGGCCCTGCATTACATATTCAATACGCCGGACGACCGTCTGGTGTGGGACGTCGGCCACCAGACCTACGCGCACAAGATCCTTACCGGGCGGCGCGAGGCGATGAGCCGGTTGCGCATGGCGGGCGGCATCGCCGGCTTCCCCAAGCGTGAGGAAAGTCCCTACGATACTTTCGGCACCGGGCATTCGAGCACCTCAATCAGCGCCGCGCTGGGCATGGCGGTCGCTGCGAAACTGGAAGGCAGCGCGCGGCGTTCGGTGGCGATCATCGGCGACGGCGCGATGACCGGCGGCATGGCGTTCGAGGCGCTGAACAACGCTGGGGCGATGGACGCCAACCTGCTGGTGATCCTCAACGACAACGACATGTCGATCTCGCAGCCGGTAGGCGCGCTGAACAACTACCTGGCCAAGCTGATGTCCGGCCGCTTCTATGCAGCGATGCGGCGCGGCAGCGAAAAGATGCTCAAGGGCATGCCGCCGGTGCTGGAATTCGCCAAGCGCGCCGAGGAGCACGTCAAGGGCATGGTCACGCCGGGCACGCTGTTCGAGGAGTTCGGATTCAACTACATCGGCCCCATCGATGGTCACGACATCAATGTTCTGCTGGATACCCTGAGCAACATCCGCAAGCTCGAAGGCCCGCAGTTCCTGCATATCGTCACGCAGAAGGGCAAGGGTTACGCGCATGCTGAGGAGGACTGCACGCTGTATCACGGCGTGAGCAAGTTCGATCCGGCCAGCGGCATCACCCCGCAGCAGTCGGGCAAGCCTACCTATACCGAGGTGTTCGGCGCATGGCTGTGCGACATGGCGGCGCAGGACGAGCGGCTGGTCGGCATCACGCCGGCGATGTGCGAAGGCTCCGGCATGGTCGAGTTCGCGCAGGAATTTCCGCAACGCTACTTCGACGTGGGCATCGCCGAGCAGCACGCGCTGACTTTTGCCGCGGGGCTGGCCTGCGACGGCTACAAGCCGGTGGTGGCGATCTACTCGACCTTTTTGCAGCGCGCCTACGACCAGCTGATCCACGACGTCGCCATCCAGAACCTGCCGGTGGTGCTGGCGATAGACCGCGGCGGACTGGTCGGTGCGGACGGCGCGACCCACGCGGGCAGTTTCGACCTTTCCTATCTGCGCTGCATCCCGAACATGACGGTGATGGCGCCGGCGGACGAAGACGAATGCCGCCAGATGCTCTATACCGCCTTTCAGCTGGATACGCCGAGCGCAGTGCGCTATCCACGCGGGCGCGGCCCGGGCGTGGAGACTAAGCCGTCGATGCATGCCTTGCCGCTGGGCAAGGGCGAACTCCGCCGCAGCGGCAAGCAAGTCGCCATCCTCGCGTTCGGTTCGCTGTTGGCGCCCGCGCTGGCTGCCGCCGGGCAGCTGGATGCGACCGTGGCCAACATGCGCTTCGTCAAGCCGCTGGATGAGGAACTGGTATTGAAGCTTGCGCGTGAGCATGGCCTGCTGGTCACGGTGGAAGAGAACGCCGTGGAGGGCGGCGCGGGCAGCGCGGTGGCGGAATGCCTGCACCGGCACGGCGTCACCGTGCCGGTGCTGCATCTCGGTTTGCCGGACAGTTTCATCGAGCAGGGTGAGCATGCCCAGATGCTGGCGGATTGCGGCCTGGATGCCGCAGGGATCGCCGCCGCCATCCGGAACAGGCTGGCCGAGTGATTCGGTCGGGCTTGGTTATAATCCCTTCAGTCAAGAATTCAGAAAGTCTGCCATGAACGCCCAGAAACACCCTATTCCCGACGTGCAAAGCTCCGCCGATATGCGCCACCTGGCGATCAACAAGGTCGGTATCAAGGGCATCCGCCATCCGATCAAGGTGAGGGACAAGAGCGTCGGCGTGCAGCATACCGTCGCCACCTTCAACATGTACGTGCACCTGCCGCACAACTTCAAAGGCACGCACATGTCGCGCTTCGTCGAGATACTCAACGAGCACGAGCGCGAGATTTCGGTGGAGTCGTTCGAGACCATCCTGCGTGATATGGTGGTTCGCCTGGAGGCTCAGTCCGGCTACATCGAGATGAACTTCCCGTATTTCGTGAACAAGACCGCACCGGTGTCGGGTGTGCAGAGCTTGCTGGACTACGACGTGACCTTCATCGGCGAGGTCGTCGACGGGAAGGCGCGCGTCACCATGAAAGTGGTGGTGCCGGTCACCAGCCTGTGTCCCTGCTCCAAGAAGATCTCCGAGCGCGGCGCGCACAACCAGCGTTCCCATGTCACGCTCACTTTGCGCACCAACGAGTTCGTCTGGGTCGAGGACGTGATCCGCATCGCCGAAGAACAGGCGTCCTGCGAACTGTTCGGCTTGCTGAAACGTCCCGACGAGAAATTCGTCACCGAACGCGCCTATGACAATCCCAAGTTCGTCGAGGACATGGTACGCGACGTTGCTGCCGCGCTGAATGCGGACAAGCGCATCGATGCCTACATCGTCGAGTCGGAAAATTTTGAATCGATTCATAACCACTCGGCTTATGCGCTTATCGAACGCGATAAGACCCTGTAGGGGCGCGATTCATCGCGCCCATGCGCGGTCAAAAAACAGGGCGCGATGAATCGCGCCCCTACATGACATGAAACCCGTCGCCATCTTCCGCCATGCCCCCGCCGAAGGTCCCGGCTATCTCGCCGACTTCCTCGACGCTCACCGCATTCCCTGGAAGCTGATCGCCATCGACGCGGGCGATGCCGTGCCGCATTCGGTCGAGGCGTTTTCCGGGCTGGCGTTTATGGGCGGGCCGATGAGCGTCAACGACGATCTGCCGTGGATCGCGCCGGTCGAGGCGCTGATCCGCGATGCCGTGGCGCGCGACATCCCGGTGCTGGGGCATTGCCTCGGCGGGCAGCTGATGTCCAAGGCGCTGGGCGGCAAGGTGTTGCGCAACCCGGTGAAGGAGATCGGCTGGGGCGAAGTCGCGGTGGCGGACAACGATACCGCGCGCGCATGGTTCGGCGATGTGCGGCACTTCAATGTCTTCCACTGGCACGGCGAGACCTTCACCCCGCCGCAAGGCGCTGTGCGCTTGCTTTCCAGCGCGCACTGCGCCAACCAGGCATGGGCCATCGGCAAACACCTTGCGCTGCAATGCCACGTCGAGATGACTGCCGGGATGATCGCGTCCTGGTGTGAGATCGGTGCGGACGAACTTTTTGCCGCCAAGGCCAGTCCTGCGGTGCAGTCTGCTGATGCGATGCAACGGCAAATGGCGGATGAGTTGCCGGGTCTGCAGCAGGTTGCGGAACGGCTCTATGCCAAGTGGATAGACGGGATACCTAGGCCGAATTATCTAGACAATCCGGCATATTGACCCTCTGTGGGGTGCGGAGTACGGTGCGCTGCGGGATTGCTGTGCCTGTCCCGTTCTGCCGTCGTCACTTAACTCAAGGAGGTTTCCATGAAAAAGCTGATTGCACTGGTTGGTCTGGGTTTCGCTTTCGCCGTTTCATCCCCGGCTTTCGCCGGGGAGCAACAGGACAAGATGAAGGGTTGCAACAAGGAAGCGAAGGAAAAGACGCTGAAGGGAGATGAGCGCAAGGCGTTCATGAAGAAGTGCCTGTCCAAGGATTATCAACTGAAGTCCGGTACCGCCGTGGCAGCTCCTGCGGCACCGGCCGCGCCTGCTGCCCCGACCGCACCAGCAGCTGCAGCCACGCAGCAGAACAAGATGAAGGCGTGCAGTGCCGAAGCCAAGACCAAAGGGCTGAAAGCTGATGAGCGCAAGTCGTTCATGAGTACCTGCCTGAAAGGTTAGCCAGCATGTTCCTGATGAAAAACGCGCCGCAAGGCGCGTTTTTTCGTTGGGGGCGGTGAAATCGATGCGGTGTATAATCCGCGCTCTTTTCGCGCCGGCGTGGCGCCCACTAATGAAGAAGGCATGATTAAAAAATTCCTCAAGCGCGTATTCCGCAAACCGGCCAGGACCAAAACGGTGGGTAATGCGCAGGTGATTCCGTTCGGGTTGCATGGCGTGGCGCGCGAGCAGATCAGCTACGGCGCGCAAAAGGTCACCGACGGCCTACAGGCGGCGGGCTATCAGGCGTATGTGGTGGGCGGTGCGGTGCGCGACCTGCTGCTGGACCGCATTCCCAAGGATTTCGATGTGGCGACCGATGCCACGCCTGAGGAGGTTCGCCGCGTGTTCCGCCGTTCGCGCATCATCGGGCGGCGTTTTCGCCTGGTGCATGTGATGTTCGGCGAAGAGGTGGTCGAGGTATCCACATTCCGCAGCATGATCGAGGCTGAAGATGCCGAGACCGACGAGCATGGCCGCCTGCTGCGCGACAATCAGTTCGGCGATCAGGAGCAGGATGCGGCGCGGCGCGATTTCACCGCGAATGCGCTGTTCTACGATCCGTCCACCCAGGAGATCCACGATTTCCATCGCGGCTACGACGATACGCGCAACCAGTTGTTGCGCATGATCGGCGACCCGGCCACGCGTTATCGCGAAGACCCGGTGCGCATGCTGCGTGCGGTGCGGCTCTCAGCCAAGCTGGGCATGAAGCTGGAGCCGGCAACGGCCGCGCCGATCGGCAAGCTGAAGGGCCTGCTCGACAACGTGCCGGAGGCGCGTTTGCTCGACGAGGTGCTGAAGATGCTGCTGTCCGGCCATTCGGTCGAGTGCATCCAGCATCTGCGCAAGATGCATCTGCATCACGGCCTGCTGCCGCTGCTCGATGTGATCCTGGAGCAGCCCGTGGGCGAGAAGTTCGTGATGCTGGCGTTGCGCAACACCGACGAGCGGCTCAGTCAGGAAAAGCCGGTTTCTCCCGCGTTTCTGTTTGCCGCGCTGTTGTGGCATGAAGTGCTGACTGCGTGGCAGTCTTACCAGAAGCAGGGCGAGCGCCCGATCCCCGCGATGCATGCGGCGATGGACGATGTTCTGGCGAAACAGCGCGCGCAGCTTGCGATCCCGCATCGCCACGATGCGGTAATGAAAGAGATCTGGCTGTTGCAGTTGCGCTTCGAACAGCGCGCCGGGCAGCGGCCGTTCCGCCTGCTGGAGCAGCCGCGTTTCCGCGCCGCATACGACTTCCTGCTGTTGCGCTGCGCCAGCGGTGAAGTGGATCAGGAGTTGGGGTTGTGGTGGGATGAGTTCCAGGAGGCCAGTACCGAGCGTCGCGCCGAGATGCTGCAGCCGGAAGGTGCGGGCGAAAAGAAGCGTCGCCGCCGCAAGCCGCGCAAGAAACCGGCGGCCGCCGCAACGGAAGAGCCGTCTGCATAATGCCGCACATCGCCTTTGTCGGGCTGGGCAGCAATCTGCAAGACCCCGGCAGCCAGTTGCAGCACGCCTTCTCCGATCTCGATCGTTTGCCGGGCACGCGCTTGCTTCAGCGATCTTCGCTGTACCGCAGCGCTCCCGTCGGTTATCTGGATCAGCCGGATTTCGTCAATGCCGTGGCGAAGATCGAGACGGCGCTCACGCCGCATGAGTTGCTGCAGGCGCTATTGCAGATCGAGCACGATCACGGCCGCGAACGCACGTTCCGCAACGCCCCGCGCACGCTGGACCTGGACGTGTTGCTGTACGACGATCTTCAACTTCATGAGCACGGGCTGACCATCCCGCACCCGCAGATGCATCTGCGCGCTTTCGTGCTGCAACCGCTGCTGGAGATCGCGCCGGATTGCGTCATCCCGGGCGTCGGCAGCGCGGAGCAGGCGTTGCACGCGTGTGCGGGACAGGTACTGGAACGGATGCAGGATGTCGCTCAATAAATATCGCTATGTGGTGGTCGAAGGGCCGATCGGCGTGGGCAAGACCAGTCTTGCGCGCCGGCTCGCGCAGCACCTCGGCGCCTCGACGCTGCTGGAGAAGCCGGACGAGAATCCGTTCCTCGCGAAGTTCTATCAGGACCCGGCGCGCCATGCACTGGCGACGCAGCTGTTCTTCCTGTTCCAGCGCGGCGACGAGGTGCGCGAACTTGCGCAGATGGATCTGTTCCAGGGGGCTACCGTGGCGGACTACCTGCTCGACAAGGACATGCTGTTCGCCCGCCTGAACCTGAACGAGGAGGAGTTTGCGCTGTACCAGCAGATATACCACTCGCTGCAATTGCAGGTTCCAGCACCGGATCTGGTGATCTATCTGCAGGCCGAGCCGCAGACGCTGGTGGAACGGGTGCGGCGGCGCGCCAAGCCCTATGAGCAAAGCATCTCCGATGCCTACCTGATGCGGCTGGTGCAGAGCTACAGCGATTTCTTCTATCATTACGACGCGGCGCCGGTGCTGATGGTGAACAGCGAGCATCTGAACTTCGTCGATGGTGACGAGGATTTCACACTGCTGTTGAAACGCATCGAGCAGATGCGCGGACCGCGCGAATTTTTTAGCCGGGGGACCTGATGCGAACCACGCTGACCGCACTGCAAGCCATGCGCAACAAGGGCGAGAAGATCGCCATGCTGACCTGCTACGACTCCAGCTTCGCAGCGCTGCTCGAAGCCAATGGAGCGGATGTGCTGCTGGTGGGCGATTCGCTAGGCATGGTGCTGCAGGGGCGCGAGACCACCTTGCCCGTCACCCTGAATGACATGGCTTACCACACCGCCTGTGTGGCGAGCGGCTCAGGGCAGGCATTCATCATCACTGACATGCCGTTCGGTACATTCCAGGTCAGTCCGCGTGAGACCTTTGTGCATGCGGCGCAACTGATGGAAGCGGGCGCGCAGATGGTGAAGATCGAGGGCGGCTCGGCGATGGTGGAGACGATACGTTTCCTCACCGAGCGCGGCATTCCGGTGTGCGGACACCTCGGTCTGACGCCGCAATCGGTGCACCAGCTCGGCGGCTACCGCGTGCAGGGCAAGGGCGACGAGGCTGCGCAGCGCCTGCTGCGCGACGCGTTGGCGCTGCAAGAGGCCGGCGCAGGCATGCTGGTGCTGGAGGCCGTGCCCGCCGCGCTGGCCGCGGAGGTCACCGCCGCGCTGACCATCCCCAGCATCGGCATCGGCGCCGGCGGGGCCTGTTCCGGCCAGGTGCTGGTGCTGCACGACATGCTGGGCATTTATCCCGGCAAGAAGGCGCGTTTCGTGAAGAATTACATGCAGGGCGCGGCTTCGATCGCCGACGCGATCTCCCGTTATGTCGCCGAGGTAAAGTCCGGCGAATTCCCGTCGCAGGAGCATAGTTTCTGATGCAAGTTATTTCGACCATTGCTGAATTGCGCACGCGCTTGGCGAAAGAGAGGGCTGTTGCCTTCGTGCCGACCATGGGCAACCTGCATGAGGGGCATCTCAATCTGATGCGCATGGCGCGTGAGCATGGAGACTGTGTGGTGGCGAGCATCTTTGTGAATCCGCTGCAATTCGGGCCGAGCGAGGATTTCGACAAATACCCGCGCACACTGGAGGCGGATTGCGCCAAGCTACAGGGGTTGGTCGATGTGGTGTTCGCTCCCTCGGTCGATGAGATGTACCCGGCGCGGCAGTCGGTGTTCGTCGAGCCGCCCCCTATTGCCAGCGAGCTGTGCGGGGCGGCGCGCCCCGGCCACTTTCGCGGCATGGCGACGGTGGTGCTGAAGCTGCTCAACATCGTGCAGCCGAAGGTGGCGCTGTTCGGCAAGAAGGATTACCAGCAGCTGCACATCATCCGCCGCATGGTCGCGGAACTGAACCTGCCGGTTCACATCGTCGGCGGCGAGACAGTACGGGCCCAGGATGGCTTGGCGCTGAGTTCGCGCAACCAGTACCTGAACGACGCTGAGCGCGCCGAGGCGGTGTTCCTGTCGCGGACCCTGCAGGGCATGCGCCAGGCCATCCTGCAGGGTGAACGCGATATTGAACGTTTGCAACAAGATGTGGTCTCAGCCCTCGTGGCAAGGGGGTGGCAGGTTGATTATGTGGAGGTGCGCAACCAGTCCGACTTGCTGCCGGCCGGCCGGGGGCAGCGCGAGTGGGTGATCCTGGCTGCGGCCAGGTTGGGTGCCACCCGCTTGCTCGACAATGTCGAGGTCACTCTGGCCGACTGATTGCCGGGTGGCTTGGCTGTTATATAATCCGCGCCCCATTGAAACGCCGCAATTGAAACGAGAGGTGTCCCATGCAGAGAACCATGCTTAAATCCAAGTTGCACCGGGTGCGCGTCACGCACTCCGAGCTGCATTACGAGGGCTCCTGCGCGATCGATGACAACTTGCTGGAAGCGGCCGATATCAAGGAATACCAGCAGATCGATATCTATAACGTGACCAACGGCGAGCGTTTTACCACCTACGCCATCCGCGCGGAGCGAGGCTCCGGGGTGATCTCGGTCAATGGGGCGGCGGCGCACAAGGCCGATCCCGGCGACATCCTCATCATCGCCACCTTCGCGATATATTCCGAAGCGGAGTTGCAGCAATTCCATCCCCAGCTCGTCTATGTGGACGAGCACAATCGCATCGTCGCACGGCGCGAACAAATCTCTGTCCAGGCCGCATAACTGCACGGCCGGTTGTCCGGCCGTGCAGTTTTCTCCCCCGTTCCGTTGACCGTTCATCCTTTCGCAGGTAGGATTGCGCGCTTTCATGCTTTACGGATTTGATGACGATGCGACGCAAATTGGTTGCCGGAAATTGGAAGATGCACGGTACGCTGGCCCAGAACGCGGGGCTGCTGGATGCGGTGCGCGACGGGATGGCTTCGGTACCAAATGTTGATTGCGCGGTTTGTGTTCCGTTTCCTTATCTGTTCCAGGCTCAGCAGAAGCTGTCCGGCAGCAACGTGAAGTGGGGTGCGCAGGATGTGCACCAGTTGGACAAGGGGGCATACACGGGCGAAGTTTCCGCCTCGATGTTGTGCGATTTTGGTTGCGGCTACGTGATCGTCGGGCACTCCGAGCGTCGCGCCTATTACGGCGAGAGCAGTCGCCTGGTTGCCGAGAAATTCCTTGCGGCGCAGCAGGCTGGTTTGACGCCCATCCTGTGCGTGGGCGAAACGCTGGAGCAGCGCGAAAGCGGCGTGACCGAGGCGGTGGTCGCCGAGCAGCTGGATGCAGTGATCGGCTTGGGTGGGGTGCAGGCATTGCGCAACGCCGTCGTGGCATATGAGCCTGTATGGGCGATCGGTACAGGGAAAACGGCGAGCTCGTCGCAGGCGCAGGTGGTGCATGCATTCATTCGCCAGCGGGTTGCGGCTCAGGATGGTCAAACTGCGGCTGGGTTGTGTATACTCTACGGCGGCAGCGTTAAGGCGAACAATGCGGCTGAGTTGTTCGAGATGCCGGATATCGACGGCGGTCTGATCGGCGGTGCCTCCCTGGTGGCGGAAGAGTTCCTGGCGATTTGTCGCGCCGGGCAGGTTTGATTTAGTTTTTGGAGCGGTTGAGTGGAAACATTGGTTTGGGTGGTGCATGTGGTGACGGCGGTAGTGCTGATCGGTCTGGTGCTGATTCAGCATGGCAAAGGCGCCGACATGGGTGCCGCATTCGGTTCCGGTTCGGCCGGCAGTCTGTTCGGTTCCAGCGGTTCCGCTAATTTTCTGAGTCGCAGCACGGCAGTGGCTGCGGCGGTGTTCTTTGTCACCAGTTTGGCGCTGACTTACATCTACTCGCATCCCGCGCAGCAGCAAGGGGTGATGGATAGGGTTGGTCCGGTTGCTGCGCCCGCAGCGCCTGTTGCCCCCGTGGTCAATCCCGCCGATGACTCGAAATCCAAGGAGATTCCGAGATAGTTTTTCAGTAGTAGCGCGGTTGTGGTGGAATTGGTAGACACGCAAGCTTGAGGTGCTTGTGCCCGAAAGGGCGTGGGAGTTCGAGTCTCCCCATCCGCACCAGATTCAGGAAGTAAGCCCGGCGCACAGTGCGCCGGTACGATTAAATAACGATTACAAAGTGGTTCCGGGCAATCCGCGAATCATAGTTAGCCAAGCAGAGAGGGGAGAAGCTCAATGTTGGAAAATTATTTTCCGGTGCTGTTGTTTGTCTGTATCGGCATCGCAATGGGGGTTGTGCCTGTGGTATTGGGCAAGCTGGTCTCTCCCAATCGTCCTGATAGCGAAAAGCTTTCTCCGTACGAGTGCGGCTTCGAGGCATTCGAGGATGCGCGTATGAAGTTCGATGTGCGCTATTACCTTGTCGCCATCCTCTTCATTCTCTTCGATCTGGAAATCGCATTCCTCTTTCCCTGGGCGGTCGTACTCAAGGAACTCGGTACTTTCGGTTTCGTTTCCATGATGATCTTTTTGGCCATCCTCGTGGTTGGCTTTATCTACGAATGGATGAAAGGGGCCCTGGAATGGGAATAGAAGGCATTCTGGAGAAGGGTGTCGTCACCACGACGCTCGATACCGTCATCAATTACACCCGCACCGGTTCGCTGTGGCCGATGACCTTCGGTCTGGCCTGTTGCGCCGTTGAGATGATGCATGCCGGCGCGGCGCGTTATGACCTGGACCGCTTCGGTGTCGTGTTTCGTCCCAGTCCGCGCCAGTCCGACGTGATGATCGTGGCGGGTACGCTGTGCAACAAGATGGCTCCGGCCCTGCGCAAGGTGTACGACCAGATGGCCGAGCCGCGCTGGGTGATTTCCATGGGGTCGTGCGCTAACGGTGGCGGCTACTATCACTATTCCTACTCTGTGGTGCGCGGCTGCGACCGCATCGTCCCGGTGGACGTGTATGTGCCGGGATGTCCCCCGACTGCCGAAGCTTTGCTGTACGGCATCATTCAGTTGCAGAAAAAGATCAAACGAACCAATACCATCGCGCGCTAGGGTGAATTATGGCTGCTGATTTGAGTGTGTTGCGTGCCGATCTGACCGGTTTGTTTGGTGACAAGCTGGCCAGCGTGGACGAGAGGCTGGGAGAGTTGACCGTCGTGGTCAAGGCTGCCGATATGCTGGATGTACTGACTCGCTTGCGCGATGGTGCCGGCTTCGACCAGATGATCGATCTGTGCGGGATGGATTACTCCACCTACGGTGACGGGGCGTGGGACGGCAAGCGCTTTGCCATCGTCTACCACCTGCTTTCCGTTGCGCGCAACGTTCGCCTGCGCGTGCGCATCTTCGCAGAGGACGATGACTTCCCCGTGCTGGAATCCGTTGCGGACATCTGGTCTTGCGCGAACTGGTACGAGCGCGAGGCCTTCGATATGTACGGCATCGTGTTCACCGGCCATCCCGATCTGCGCCGTCTCCTGACCGACTATGGCTTCGTCGGCAGCCCTTTCCGCAAGGATTTCCCGCTTTCCGGTCATGTGGAGATGCGCTACGACCCGGATCAGCGGCGCGTGGTGTACCAGCCGGTGTCGATCGAGCCGCGAGAAGTGACGCCGCGCATCGTTCGCGAAGAAAACTACGGTTGCAATTGAGGATACGGTCATGGCAGAGATAAAAAATTACACCATGAACTTCGGGCCGCAGCACCCCTCGGCGCACGGCGTGTTGCGTCTGGTGCTGGAGCTGGACGGCGAAGTCATCGAGCGCGCCGACCCACACATCGGTCTGCTGCATCGCGGCACCGAGAAGCTCGCCGAGCACAAGACCTATCTGCAATCCGTGCCGTACATGGACCGCCTCGACTATGTGTCGATGATGAGCAACGAGCACGCCTACGTGATGGCGATCGAGAAGCTGGCCGGCCTCGACGTGCCGTTGCGCGCGCAGTACATCCGGGTTATGTTCGACGAGGTTACCCGCGTGTTGAACCACCTGCTGTGGCTGGGTGCGCACGCGCTGGATATCGGCGCGATGACGGTGTTCCTGTATGCCTTCCGCGAGCGCGAAGACCTGTTCGATGCCTATGAGGCGGTGTCCGGTGCACGCATGCACGCGGCATATTACCGTCCGGGCGGCGTTTACCGCGACCTGCCGGACACGATGCCGCAGTACCAGGCATCCAAGATCCACAATGCTGCAGCAGTGAAGAAGCTGAACGAGAATCGCCAGGGTTCGCTGCTCGATTTCCTCGAGGACTTCACCAATCGCTTCCCGGCCTACGTGGACGAATATGAGACGCTGCTGACCGACAACCGCATCTGGAAGCAGCGTACCGTCGGCATCGGCGTGGTGTCGCCGGAGCGCGCGCTGGCGCTGGGCTTCACCGGCCCGATGCTGCGCGGTTCCGGCATCGAGTGGGACTTGCGCAAGAAGCAGCCCTACGAAGTGTACGACCAGCTCGATTTCGACATCCCGGTCGGCACCAACGGCGACTCCTACGACCGTTACCTGGTTCGCGTCGAAGAGATGCGCCAGGCTAATCGCATCATCAAGCAGTGCATCACCTGGCTGCGCCAGAATCCCGGCCCGGTGATGTCGGGCAATCTCAAGTTCTCTCCGCCCAAGCGCGAGGCGATGAAGCAGAACATGGAAGAACTGATCCACCACTTCAAGCTGTTCTCCGAGGGCATGCACATGCCGGTCGGCGAGGCCTATGCCGCGGTGGAGCATCCCAAGGGCGAGTTCGGCATCTACCTGGTTTCCGACGGTGCGAACAAGCCTTATCGCATGAAGATCCGCGCCCCCGGCTTTGCCCATATGGCGGCGCTGGACGAGATGTGCCGCGGCCACATGATCGCCGACGTGGTGACCATCATCGGCACGCAGGACATCGTTTTTGGAGAGGTGGACCGCTGATGTTATCCGAACAAATACAAGCGCAGATCAACCGCGAGTTGAAGAAATATCCGGCGGACCAGAAGCAGTCCGCGGTGATGGCCGCCTTGCGTTTCGTGCAGGACGAAAAGGGCTGGATATCCAACGGCGACATGGCCGATGTCGCAGATTACCTCGGCATGCCGAAGATCGCGGTGTACGAGGTGGCGACCTTCTACCACATGTACAACCTCAAGCCGATGGGCAAGCACACCATCACCGTGTGTACCAACCTGTCCTGCACCCTGTGCGGTGCGCTGGATACCGTGGCCTATATCGAGTCCAAACTGGGCATCAAGCTGGGCGAAGTCACGGCTGACGGCAAGTTCGGCCTGCGCGAGGGCGAGTGCATGGGGGCGTGCAAGGATGCGCCGCTGCTTACCCTGAACAACAAGAAGATCTGCAGCCGCATGACCCAGGAAAAGATCGATCAAATTTTGGCGGAGCTGGACAAATCATGAGAGGCCCGGTCATTTACACCACGATGGATTTCGACCAGCCGTGGACGCTGGAGAACTATCTCAAGGTCGGCGGTTACCAGGCACTGCGCAAGGTGCTGACCGAGAAGATTTCTCCCGATACCATCATCGCCGAGGTCAAGCAGTCGGCGTTGCGCGGACGCGGAGGCGCGGGCTTCCCGACAGGCCTGAAGTGGAGCTTCATGCCCAAAAATTACGAGGGCGACAAGTACATCGTCTGTAATTCCGACGAGGGCGAGCCGGGCACCTGCAAGGACTGGGACATCCTGCTGTACAACCCGCACCTGCTGATCGAAGGCATGGCCATCGCCGCCTACACGATGGGGGTGAAGACCGGTTACAACTACATCCACGGCGAGATATTCGAAGCCTACGAGCGCATGGAAGAGGCCTGTGAACTGGCGCGCGCCGCCGGTTACCTCGGCGACAACATCTTCGGCTCGGGCTTCAGCTTCGACCTGCATAACCACCTCGGTTACGGCGCCTACATCTGCGGCGAAGAGACCGCGCTGCTGGAATCCATCGAGGGCAAGAAAGGCCAACCGCGCTTCAAGCCGCCGTTCCCGGCGAGCTTCGGCCTGTACGGCAAGCCGACCACCATCAATAACACCGAGACCTTCGCCAGCATCCCGTACATCATCAATAACGGCGGACAGAAGTTCCTGGAGCTGGGCAAGCCCAACAACGGCGGCACCAAGCTGTTCTCGGTATCCGGCCACGTGAACAACCCCGGCAACTTCGAAGTGCCGATGGGCACGCCGTTCAGCGAACTGCTGAAGATGGCGGGCGGCGTGCGCAACGGCCACAAGCTCAAGGCGGTGATCCCCGGCGGTTCTTCGATGCCGGTGCTGCCAGGCGAGATCATGATGGACGTGACCATGGATTACGACTCCATCGCCAAGGCGGGCTCCGGCCTGGGCAGCGGCGCGGTGATCGTGATGGACGAGACGACCTGCATGGTGCGAGCGCTGGAGCGTCTGTCCTATTTCTACTACGAGGAGTCCTGCGGCCAGTGCACGCCCTGCCGCGAAGGCACCGGCTGGCTGTATCGAATCGTGCACCGCATCGAGCACGGCGAGGGCAAGCCGGAAGACCTGGACCTGTTGCTGAGCATCGGCGAGAACATCGCCGGCCGCACGATCTGTGCGCTGGGCGAAGCCGCAGTCTGGCCGGTGCAGGGCATGCTCAGGCATTTCCGCGACGAATTCGAATATCACATCGAACACAAGCGCTGCTTGGTGTAAGGGTGAGGTGAGCAATGATCAATATCGAAATTGATGGCAAGTCAGTAGAGACCGAGCGCGGTTCCACGGTCATGGATGCGGCGCGCAAGGCCGGTGTCTATATCCCACATTTCTGCTACCACAAGAAACTGTCCATCGCGGCCAACTGCCGCATGTGCCTGATCGAAGTGGAGAAGGCGCCCAAGCCGTTGCCGGCCTGTGCGACGCCGGCCGCGGAAGGCATGAAGGTGAAGACGCATTCCGAGATGGCGGTCAAGGCGCAGAAGGGCGTGATGGAGTTCCTGCTCGTCAACCATCCTCTGGATTGCCCGATCTGCGACCAGGGCGGCGAATGCATGCTGCAGGATGTGGCGGTGGGGTACGGCGGATCCGCCTCGCGTTACAACGAAGAAAAGCGCGTGGTGGAACACAAGGACGTCGGCGTGCTGATCTCTACCGAAGAGATGAGTCGCTGCATCCAGTGCACCCGCTGCGTGCGTTTCGGCCAGGAGATCGCCGGCGTGATGGAACTGGGCATGGCCTTCCGCGGCGAGCACGCCGAGATCATGTCGTTCGTGGATAGCACGGTGGATTCCGAACTGTCCGGCAACATGATCGACCTGTGCCCGGTCGGCGCGCTGACCAGCAAGCCGTTCCGCTACAAGGCGCGCAGCTGGGAGCTGTCGCGACGCCGCTCGGTCAGCCCGCACGACGCCTTGGGTTCCAATCTGGCGGTGAACGTGAGGGACAACAAGGTGTTCCGCGTTCTGCCGATCGAGAACGAAGAGATCAACGAGTGCTGGCTGTCCGACAAGGACCGCTTCAGCTATGAAGGTCTGAATTCGCCCGAGCGACTGACCAAGCCGATGCTCAAGCAGGACGGCAAGTGGATCGAAGTCGAATGGCAAGCTGCGCTGGAGTATGTGGCGAACGGTCTGCGCCAGGTCGCCAATGGCGCCGGGGCCGACCACATCGCCGCGCTGGCAACGCCGCACAGCACGCTGGAAGAGCTCTATCTGTTGCAGAAACTGATGCGCGGCGTGGGCAGCGGCAACGTCGATTTCCGTCTGCGCCAGTCCGACTTCAGCGCGGACGGCAAGCAGGCCGGCGCGCCGTGGCTGGGCATGCCCGTTGCAGAGATCGAATCTCGCGACCGCCTGCTGGTCGTCGGCAGCTTCCTGCGCAAGGATCATCCGCTGCTGGCACACCGCGTGCGCCAGGCAGTCAAGAAGGGCGCGCAAGCCAATATCGTGCACTCGAGCGATGACGACCTGCTGATGCCGGTGGCCAACAAGGCCATCGCCGCGCCGAGCGAACTGGTCAACGTGATGGCGCAGATCCTGAAGGCGCTTGCGGCCGAGAAGCAGGGCAGCGCGCAGGGCGTCGAGAACGTCACGGTCGGCAGCGAGGCTGCCGCCATCGCGAAGAGCCTGGCGAGCGGCGAACGCGTCGCGGTGCTGCTCGGCAACTTCGCGCAACAACACCCGCAAGCTTCACAACTCGCCGTGCTGGCCGAAAAGATCGCCGCGCTGTGCGGCGGCAAGTTCGGCTTCCTCGGCGAGGCGGCGAACAGCGTCGGCGGCTATCTCGCCGGTGCCGTGCCCGGCGCGAAGGGCATGAATGCCGCGCAGATGCTGGCTTCCCCGCGCAAGGCCTATGTGCTGCTGAACGTCGAGCCGGAACTGGATTGCGCCAACCCGCAGCAGGCGATGGCCGCGATGCAGGCCGCCGATCTCGTGGTGGCGATGTCCGCATTCAAGCATCACGCGACGGAATACGCCGACGTGCTGCTGCCCATCGCTCCGTTCACCGAGACCTCCGGCACCTTCGTGAGTACCGAAGGCCGCTCGCAAAGCTTCAAGGGTGCGGTCAAGCCGCTGGGCGATACCCGTCCGGCCTGGAAGGTGCTGCGCGTGCTGGGCAACCTGCTCGGCGTGCAGGGTTTCGATTACGACTCCAGCGAAGCAGTGCGCGACGAAGCGATCGCCGCGCAGGGCAAGCTGGACAACCATCTGGATGTCGCGCTGCAAGGCGTAGCGGGCGGGGCAGCACAAGGCACGCAGCGCGTGGCCGATGTGCCGCTGTACTCCGCCGATGCACTGGTGCGCCGCGCCGCTTCGCTGCAAAAGACCCGCGATGCGGCAACACCCACTGTGGCGATGCGCGGCAGCGAGCTGCAGAAGCTGAGCGTGCAACCGGGCGACACCGTGAAGGTGACGCAGGGCAACGCCAGCGTGCGCCTCGTGGCACGCGCGGATGACGGACTGCCCGTCGGTGTGGCGCGCGTCGCGGCCGGCCATGCAACTACGGCGGAACTGGGTGCGATGTTTGGAACGATTACAGTGGAGCGCGCATGATGGAATTGCTGCAAATCCTGGAACAGACGGGACTAGACCTGCTCGGCCCGGCTTGGTTGCCGGTCTGGACCGTGGTGAAGATCCTGGCCATCGTGGTGCCTATCATGCTCTCCGTGGCATACCTGACACTGGCCGAACGCTGGGTCATCGCCTGGATGCAGGTGCGCATCGGTCCGAACCGCGTCGGTTATTTCGGTTTGCTGCAACCGATCGCCGACGGCGTGAAGCTGCTGTTCAAGGAAATCATCGTCCCGAGCAGTTCGAACAAGGCCTTGTTCGTCCTCGCGCCGATCATGGCGCTGGCCCCGTCGCTGGCGGCCTGGGCGGTAGTGCCGTTCAGCGACGGTATGGTGCTGTCCAACGTCAACGCCGGCCTGTTGTATATCCTCGCGCTGACTTCGCTCTCGGTGTACGGCATCATCATCGCGGGCTGGGCTTCCAACTCCAAGTACGCCTTCCTCGGCGCGGTGCGTTCCGCGGCGCAGATCGTGTCCTACGAGATCGCCATGGGCTTCGCGCTGGTGTGTGTGCTGCTGGCCTCGCAAAGCATGAACCTGGGCGACATCGTGAATGGTCAGAAGGGCGGCTACGGCCTGCTGAACTGGTATCTGATCCCGCTGTTCCCGATGTTCCTGGTGTACGTGATCTCCGGCGTGGCCGAGACCAACCGCGCGCCGTTCGACATGGCCGAGGGCGAGTCCGAGATCGTTGCCGGCTTCCACGTGGAATATTCCGGCATGGCGTTCGCGCTGTTCTTCCTGGCCGAATACGCCAACATGATCTTGGTCTCCTTCCTGACCTCGATCATGTTCCTGGGCGGCTGGCTGTCGCCGGTGCCGTTCCTGCCGGACAGCTTCGTCTGGCTGCTGGCCAAGGTTTCTTTCATCCTGTTCCTGTTCCTGTGGTTCCGCGCGACCTTCCCGCGTTACCGCTATGACCAGCTCATGCGTCTGGGCTGGAAAGTGTTCATCCCGCTGACCATCGTGTGGGTGGTCGTGGTTGCCGCGTGGATGCAGACGCCGCTCTGGGTCTGGTAAGGGGCGGAGGAGAAGAATATGCAAGCTATCAAGAATTTCTTTAAGACGTTTTTGCTGTACGAGTTGGTCAAGGGCATGGCCCTGACCGGGCGCTACTTCTTTGCGCGCAAGATCACCGTGCAGTTCCCCGAAGAGAAGACTCCGCAGAGCTTCCGCTTCCGCGGCCTGCACGCCCAGCGTCGCTACGCCAATGGCGAAGAGCGCTGCATCGGCTGCAAGCTGTGCGAAGCGGTGTGCCCCGCGCTGGCGATCAAGATCGAAGTGGCGGAGCGCGAGGACGGCACGCGCCGCACCACGCAATACGACATCGACCTGTTCAAGTGCATCTTCTGCGGTTTCTGTGAGGAATCCTGCCCAGTGGACGCCATCGTCGAGACTCGCGTGCTCGAGTACCACGGCGAGAAGCGCGGCGACCTGTACTACACCAAGGCCATGCTGCTGGCGAACGGCGACAAGCATGAAGAGCAGATCGCCAAAGACCGTGCGGCGGATGCCAAGTACCGATAAGAGGACCGTCAGATGAATTTCGAAACCATCGTGTTTTATATCTTTGCCGCGCTCACCATATTCGCGGCGCTGCGCGTGATCACCGCGCGCAACCCGGTGCATGCTGTGCTGTTCCTGGTGCTGGCCTTCATCAGCTCGTCCGGTATCTGGCTGCTGCTGGAAGCCGAGTTCCTCGCTATCACGCTGGTGCTGGTGTACGTCGGGGCCGTGATGGTGCTGTTCCTGTTCGTGGTGATGATGCTGGACATCAACCTGGTGCGTCTGCGCGAAGGCTTCTGGCGCTGGCTGCCGTTCGGCGCGGCGCTGGCCGGGCTGATGGCGTTCGAGATGATCTGGGTGCTGGGCTCCACCGAAACGGCCGGCGGCATCCAGGCCGTCAAGCATGCGGCGGATTACAGCAATACCAAGGAGCTGGGCCGCCTGATCTATACCGATTACGTGTACCCGTTCGAACTGGCTGCGGTGTTGCTGCTGATTGCGATGGTGGCCGCGATCGCGCTGACCCTGCGTCGACGCAAGGACTCGAAGTCGCAGGTGGTGCCCGACCAGATCGCGGTCAAGAAGGCGGATCGTTTGCGCATCGTGCCCATGAAGGCCGAACGTAAAGATTCTGCGACAAACTAATTCCAGGGAGCGAGAAGAACAATATGTTGACCCTTTCCCATTATCTGGTGCTCAGTGCCGTGCTGTTTGCGATCAGCGTGGTCGGCATCTTCCTGAACCGAAAGAACCTGATCGTGCTGCTGATGGCCATCGAAATGATGCTGCTGGCGGTAAACACCAACTTCGTGGCGTTCTCGCATTATCTGAATGACGCTGCCGGGCAGGTGTTCGTGTTCTTCATCCTGACCGTGGCCGCCGCCGAGGCCGCCATCGGCCTGGCGATCCTGGTGGTGCTGTTCCGTAACCTGAACACCATCAACGTTGACGACCTCGATAGCCTGAAGGGGTAATGGGCATGAGTATGCAAAGTCTGTATCTGCTGGTTCCGCTGGCGCCGCTGTTCGGCGCGATCGCCGCGGGTCTGTTTGGCAAATGGCTGGGCCGCGACTGGTCGCACCGCATCACCATCGCGATGGTGGCGGTGGCATTTGGCGCATCGGTCGAGATCTTCAACGACGTGCTGGCCGGCAACACCTTCAACGGCCCGGTCTACACATGGCTGACCTCCGGCGACACCAGCTTCCAGGTCGGATTCCTGATCGACAAGCTCACCGCCACCATGATGCTGGTGGTGACCTTTGTGTCGCTGATGGTGCATATCTATACCATCGGCTACATGGAAGAAGATCCCGGCTATCAGCGTTTCTTCAGCTACATCTCGCTGTTCACCTTCTCTATGCTGATGCTGGTGATGGCCAACAACTTCATGCAGCTGTTCTTCGGCTGGGAAGCGGTGGGCCTGGTGTCTTACCTGCTGATCGGTTTCTGGTACACGCGTCCGACGGCGATCTACGCCAACCTCAAGGCCTTCCTGGTGAACCGCGTCGGCGACTTCGGCTTCCTGCTCGGCATCGGCTTGGTGCTGATGGTGTTCGGCACGCTGGATTACGCCGCCGTGTTCGCCAGTGCCGCCGCTCATGTGAACGACGTCGCGCCGATCCCCGGCATGTCGGTGAGCCTGATGTCCGCGATCGGCATCCTGCTGTTCATCGGCGCAATGGGCAAGTCGGCGCAGTTCCCGCTGCATGTGTGGCTGCCCGATTCGATGGAAGGCCCGACCCCGATCTCCGCGCTGATCCACGCCGCGACCATGGTGACTGCCGGTATCTTCATGGTGGCGCGCATGTCGCCGCTCTATGAACTGTCCGAGACCGCGCTGTCCTTCATCATGGTCATCGGCGCGATCACCGCGCTGTTCATGGGCTTCCTCGGCATCATCCAGAACGACATCAAGCGCGTGATCGCCTACTCGACGCTGTCGCAGCTGGGCTACATGACCGTCGCGCTGGGCGCATCGGCCTACTCGGTGGCGATCTTCCACCTGATGACGCACGCCTTCTTCAAGGCGCTGCTGTTCCTCGGTGCCGGTTCCGTGATCATCGCGATGCACCACGATCAGGACATCCGCAACATGGGCGGCCTGAGGAAATACATGCCGATCACCTGGATCACCTCGCTGATCGGTTCGCTGGCGCTGATCGGCACGCCGTTCTTCTCCGGCTTCTACTCGAAGGACAGCATCATCGAGGCGGTCGCGCTGTCGAACCTGCCGGGTTCCGGTTTCGCCTACTTCGCGGTTGTGGCCGGCGTGTTCGTGACTGCGTTCTATTCGTTCCGTATGTATTTCCTGGTGTTCCATGGCGAGGAGCGCTTCGGCAAGAACCATCATGACCACCACGGCGACCACGACGACGAGGAAGTATCCTCCGATCATCACCATGGCCTCGCTCACGGCCAGAAGCCGCACGAGACCCCGTGGGTGGTGTGGCTGCCGCTGGTTCTGCTGGCGGTGCCCTCCGTGCTGATCGGTTACATCGCCATCGAGCCGATGCTCTACGGCGGCTATTTCGGCAACGCGATCTTCACCGCCGAACACCACCACGCGATGAACGAGATGCGTGAGGAATTCCACGGCGCGGCCGCCATGGCGCTGCATTCGCTGCTGACCCTGCCGCTGTGGCTGGCGATTGCCGGTGTAGCAACCTCCTGGTTCTTCTACATGAAGCGTCCGGACATTCCCGCGATGATCCAGAAGAAGTTCCAGTTCATCTACACCGTGCTGGACAACAAGTACTATTTCGACCGATTCAACGACTGGTTCTTCGCCGGCGGCGCGCGCGGCGCCAGCGGCTTCCTGTGGAAGTTCGGCGACGTGAAGCTGATCGACGGCCTGATCGTGAACGGCTCGGCGAAGATGGTCGGCATGTTCTCCGGCGTCGTCCGCCGCCTCCAGTCCGGCTATATTTATCACTACGCGTTTTCCATGATCATCGGCGTATTCGTGCTGCTGAGTGTGCGCAACTGGTTTGAATAAGGAATGACAGCATGATTTTTGGCTTACCTGTAATTAGCGTTGCGATCTGGCTGCCGATCATTTTCGGTGTCTTGGTATTGGCCACCGGCGACGACAAGAACGCCCCGCTGGCGCGCATCCTTGCACTGGTCGGTTCGGTGCTCGGCTTCCTGGTGACGATCCCGCTCTACACCGGCTTCGTGCGCGACACCTCGCAGATGCAGTTCATCGAGATGCACGACTGGATCACCCGCTTCAACATCCATTACTACCTCGGCGTGGACGGCATCTCGGTGTTGTTCATCCTGCTGACCGCGTTCTTCACGCCCCTCGTGGTGTTGGCCGGCTGGCAGTCGATCGAGAAGCGCGTCGCGCAGTACATGGCGTCCTTCCTGATCATGTCCGGCATCATGATCGGCGTGTTTGCCGCGCTCGATTCCATCCTGTTCTACGTATTCTGGGAAGCCATGCTGATCCCGATGTTCCTGATCATCGGCGTGTGGGGCGGCCCGAACCGCGTGTATGCGGCACTCAAGTTCTTCCTGTACACGCTCCTCGGCTCGCTGTTGATGCTGGTGGCGCTGATCTACCTGTACAACCAGTCCGGTGGCAGTTTCTCTATCCTGGACTTCCATCAGACCGCGATCCCGATGAACGCGCAGATCCTGATCTTCATCGCGTTCTTCTTCGCCTTCGCGGTGAAGGTGCCGATGTTCCCGGTGCACACATGGTTGCCGGACGCCCACGTTGAAGCGCCCACCGGCGGCTCGGTGGTGCTGGCGGCGATCATGCTGAAGGTGGGTGCCTACGGTTTCCTGCGCTTCTCCATGCCCATCGTGCCGGATGCCAGCCACCAGCTGGCAGGCGTGATGATCGCGCTGTCGCTGATTGCGGTGGTGTACATCGGCCTGGTGGCGCTGACCCAGAGCGACATGAAGAAGCTGGTGGCGTATTCCTCCATCTCGCACATGGGCTTCGTCACGCTGGGCTTCTTCATTTTCAACGCGTACGGTATGGAAGGCGCGCTGCTGCAGATGATCTCGCACGGCTTCGTGTCCGGCGCGCTGTTCCTGTGCATCGGCGTGCTGTATGACCGCATGCATTCGCGCAAGATCGCCGACTACGGCGGCGTGGTCAACACCATGCCGGTGTTCGCGGCGTTCTTCATGCTGTTCGCCATGGCCAACAGCGGTCTGCCCGGCACCAGCGGCTTCGTCGGCGAATTCATGGTGATCCTGGGCGCGGTCAAGGCCAACTTCTGGTACGCCTTCGCTGCCGCGACCACGCTGATCTTCGGCGCGGCCTATACGTTGTGGATGTACAAGCGCGTGATCTTCGGCGCAGTGGCGAATCCGCATGTCGCCGAACTGACCGACATGAATCTGCGCGAGAAGCTGATCTTCGCGGTACTAGCGGTCACCGTGCTGGGCATGGGCCTGTACCCGCTGCCGTTCAGCGAAATCATGCACGTATCGGTGAACGACCTGCTGGTACACGTGGCACGTTCCAAGCTGCCGTTGTAGGCCGCTGACTTGAGGTGAATATGAACATGGATTTGATGACGAATTTGATGCCGGCCAGCGCGGAAGTCTTTTTGCTGGTCATGGTGAGTGCGATCCTGATCGCGGACTTGCTGATCAAGCAGAGCGGCAGGATGGTCACCTACATGCTGGTGCAGATCACCTTGCTGGGTTGCTCGCTGGTCACTGTCGGCACGCATGAGAACGGCGTTGTATACGCCTTCCACAACATGTTCGTGGACGACCTGATGTCCGACGTGCTGAAGCTGCTGACCTTCCTGGCGGTGTCCATGATGCTGGTGTATTCCCGCCAGTACCTCACCGTGCGCGGCCTGTTCACCGGCGAGTTCATGGTGCTGACGCTGTTCGCCACGCTGGGCATGATGGTGATGATCTCCGCCAACCACTTCGTCTCCCTCTACCTCGGCCTGGAAGTGTTGTCGCTGTCGCTGTACGCGATGGTCGCGTTGCAACGCGATTCCGCCGTCGCCACCGAAGCCGCGATGAAGTACTTCATCCTGGGCGCCCTGGCTTCCGGTCTGCTGCTGTACGGCATGTCGATGCTGTACGGCGCGACCGGTTCGCTGGAGCTGGGCGTCGTGGCCAACGCGATCCAGTACGGCGTCGTCGACAAGAACTTGCTCGTGTTCGGCCTGGTGTTCGTGGTCTCCGGCCTGGCATTCAAGCTCGGCGTGGTACCGTTCCACATGTGGGTGCCGGACGTCTATCACGGCGCGCCCACGGCGATGACCATGTTCATCGGCTCCGCGCCCAAACTGGCCGCCTTCGCCTTCACCGCGCGCATCCTGGTGGAAGGCCTGCAGCCGCTGGTGCAGCACTGGTCCGGCATGCTGATCATCCTGTCCGTCGCTTCGATGGCCATCGGCAACATCACCGCGATCGCGCAGACCAACCTCAAGCGCATGTTGGCCTACTCGACCATTGCACACATGGGCTTCCTGCTCCTCGGCCTGCTCTCCGGCGGCGTCGAGGGCTACGGCTCTTCCATGTTCTATGCCGTGATCTATGTGCTGATGTCTCTGGGCGCTTTCGGCATGATCATGCTGCTGTCGCGCGAAGGCTTCGAGGCCGACACGATCAACGACTTCAAGGGACTCAACCAGCGCAGCCCATGGCTCGCTTTCATGATGCTGCTGCTGATGTTCTCCATGGCGGGCGTACCGCCGACCGTGGGTTTCTACGCCAAGTTCTCGGTGCTGAACGCGGTGGTGCAGGCGGGCCATCTGTGGTTGGCCGTCGTCGCCGTACTGTTCTCGCTGATCGGTGCGTTCTACTACCTGCGCATCGTCAAGCTGATGTATTTCGACGCGCCGGAGAGCCATGCCCCGATCGCCGTCGGCCAGGACACCGCGCTGCTGATCAGCGTCAACTCCCTGGGTGTGCTGTTGCTTGGTCTGTTGCCTGGCGCGCTGATGTCGGTTTGCGCCGTGTCGGTGCAGCAGTCCTTGCTGTTGCATTAATCCGCACCGTTTCGCCCTGCAAACTCCCGCCCGTGCGGGAGTTTTGTTTTTTTGACGCCGGATTTTTCTGTGCCGAACGTGGCACAATACGACCCTTATTTGGACGGGGGTTTCTGTAGGCAGTTAAAAATGCCGAGGTTGCACCTGGCCGAGGAATGAGGGAATGACTTATGACTGCATCTGATCTAACCGACGCGTCTACGGATGCGCTGCGGGACCAGTTGGTGACGCCGGGTTTCGTTGCCAAGCGGGCGGAGGGGGTGTTCGTCCTGCTGCAGCGCATGCAGTCGAATAACGACTTTGAACTTTTCATCGATCGTCTGTTCGGCGAGGGCATGCGTTTCGCCGGGCTGGATTACGCGACATTCCTCAAGCTGCTGTATGACGCCGATTGGCTGGCCGATGTACAGCGCAAGGGCGGCGAGATCAAGGTCGCTGAAGAGCTCGTTCGTTTCCAGCCGCAGCGCCGCACGCTCTACCGGCCGGTGAAGATACTGGAGGGCGGGGCGCGTGCCGAGTACGTATTCGAGCCGGTCAGTATCGAGGTGAGCTACGAGGAACCGGTGTATGGCGAACCGGACGCAGACGGCGTCGCCCAGATCGTCAGGTACGTGACCAAGACAAAGGAACAGCCCGCGAGGCTCGATTTCGACGAGTTCATCGCGGACATGTGGCTGAAGGGCGTGAAGTTCGGCATCGATGCCGACGCGATGCGCCTGGTCGTCGCACGCGGCACATCGGTGCGCATGATCATCGCCAGGCAGCTTGAGCCAACCGAAGGCAGCGACGCCGAGATACGCGAGGTTTCCGAGAAGCTGCACCGGGACAATGCGCCCAAGGTGCTGGCCAGCGGCAAAGCAGATTTGGCTATGTTCGCGAACCGCTTTCCGCAAATGGCGAAGGGGACGCGCCTGCTCAGGAAGATTCCGCGCGTGCTGGGCAAGCAGGGACGCAAGGTGACGGGAGAGGTCATCGAACCTAAGCTGCCCAAGGATCTGGATTTGTATGAGCTTGCCGCGGAGGGGACCCGTGTCGAACAATTTCCGGACGGCGAATACATCGTGGCGACACTGGACGGATTCCTGACGCTGGACACCAGGTCGAACACGGTGTCGGTCACGGAAAAGATCGAGAACAAGGGAGGCATCAGCGCGAAGACGACCGGCAACCTCTCCTTGTCGGTGGATGAATTCATCGAACACGGCGAGGTGCAGGAAGGCCGTGTGGTGGAAGGCAAGCACATGACCTTCCTGTCAGACGTGTTCGGCAAGGTGGTATCCCAGGGCGGCAATATTCGCATCGACGGCAACCTGTCCGGCGGACAGGCGCACACGCAGACCGGGAATGTCACTCTCAACGGACGTGTCTCGAGAGCGGTGGTGCGGGCCAGGGATGGTGAAGTGATAGCCAACTTCTGCGAGAGCAGCTTGCTCGTCGGTGGTAGCGTCCGGATCGAGCATGCGGTGAATTGCGAGATCGTGGCCGATGAAGTGTATGCGGGAACCGTCGAGGGCTGCACGATCGCGGCGAAGAATGTCCAGATCGCTTCTGCGGATGAACGCAGAGGACGGGAGACGCTGGTGACATTACTGGTCCCCGATTTTTCGACAAGCGACCAGTTCATCGCAAAACTGAAAAAGGGTATCGGCGAGGCCCAGCAGGGCATCAAAGAGAAAATGCAACTGATCGAACAGCTGAAATCCGATCAGGAGTTCGCGAAATACCTGGCGCTGGCGGAAAGGATCAAGAGCGGTGCGATCAAGCTGACCCAGGAGCAGGCCATGAACTGGCGCAAGCTGATGGAGAAGCACGCCAAGGCCGTCGGCGAGGTGGCGAAGCTGGAGACGGAAGTCAGCGCGCTCGACAAATCGCTCAAGGAGGCCGAGGAGGAGCTTTCCTATACCGAGCGCGACCGTGCCGGGATGGGCGAGGGCATCGCCTGTGTCATCGATAAAGTCGTTGGACAAACTACCGGGCAAACGATGGCTTCCAATAATGGCATGGAGATCTTCGGCAAGATGTCGGGCAACGACATCCGGAACGCTCTGCAAAAATCGGATAGTTCCAAGGCACGAATCTTCTCATCCGACGACGGCTCGATCGATTGGGAATTCAAGGGATCGGCGGGCGCCTGAGCTTGCCGGCCAGTATTTGCAGGGTGCAATGATGGATTTGAAAGAGATCAGGCTCGACGGGGCCGTGATGTACGAGGGCAGTTTCATGGAGGTGTGCAAGGACCGCGTGCGCCTGCCCGACGGGAGCGAGAGCAGCCGCGAGTACATCACCCATCCCGGTGCGGTCACGGTGATCGCGCTGCTGGACAACGGCAACCTGTTGATGGAGCGACAATTCCGTTACGCACCCCAACGCGAGTTCATCGAGCTGCCCGCGGGCAAGATCGACCACGGCGAGGATACGCTGCTCACCGCGCAACGCGAACTGCTGGAAGAGACCGGCTATGTGGCGACTGAGTGGACCCACCTCGCCACGACCTGGCCGTGCATCGGCTATGCCGACGAACGCATGGAATATTTCCTCGCGCGCGGATTGAGCCACGAAGGACGCAAGCTCGACGACGGCGAATTCCTCGAAGTATTCGAACTGTCCTTGCCGGAAGCGCTGGACTGGATACGGCAGGGCAAGATCAACGACAGCAAGACCATCGTCGGCCTGTTCTGGCTGGAAAAGCATCTCAAGAACTGGCAGGGATAGGCGCACCGCTCTGGTGCAATATGTTGGTGCGCTCGGATATGGATGCACCAATTCGGCTCGCTCCTGGCGATTTCTTCCTACCGTCTTTTGCTTCACTCCATAACTATCAATCAGTTGCAAAAGTGGAACGCATCTTGCGTATTTGACCCGGTTCGCACCAAAGGAGAGAAGTATGGAAGATTTGAAAACCGGTAACGACGTTTTATTCGTGTTGCTAGGCGCCATCATGGTGCTGGCGATGCATGCAGGCTTCGCATTTCTGGAGCTGGGCACGGTCCGCAAGAAGAACCAGGTCAACGCCCTAGTGAAGATACTCAGCGACCTGGCCATCTCGACCATCGCCTATTTCTTCATCGGTTACGGCATCGCCTACGGCATACATTTCTTTACCGGCGCGGAACAGCTCGCGCAAAGGAACGGTTACGACCTGGTGAAGTTCTTCTTCCTGATGACATTCGCAGCGGCCATCCCCGCCATCGTCTCCGGCGGCATTGCCGAACGCGCCAAATTCAATCCGCAACTGGCGGCGACCTTCACCCTGGTCGGCTTCGTCTACCCGTTCTTCGAAGGCATTGCCTGGAACGGCGCCTATGGCATTCAGGACTGGCTGAAAACGACTTTCGGCGCGGGTTTCCATGACTTCGCCGGTTCGGTGGTGGTGCATGCCGTAGGCGGCTGGATCGGCCTCGCGGCGGTGCTGTTGCTCGGTGCGCGGCGCGGACGCTATACCAAGGAAGGGCGCATCTCCGCGCACCCGCCCTCCAGCATCCCGTTCCTCGCACTCGGCGCATGGATACTCACCGTGGGCTGGTTCGGCTTCAACGTGATGAGCGCGCAGACCATCACCGGCATCAGCGGCCTGGTCGCGGTCAATTCGCTGATGGCGATGGTGGGCGGCACGCTGGTAGCTCTGTGGCTGGGCAAGAACGACCCCGGCTTCGTGCATAACGGTCCGCTCGCGGGGCTGGTGGCAGTGTGCGCCGGTTCCGACCTGATGCATCCCATCGGTGCCCTGTTGGTCGGCGGCGTGGCGGGCGGTCTCTTCGTGGTGATGTTCACACTTACCCAGAACCGCTGGAAGATCGACGACGTGCTCGGTGTGTGGCCGCTGCACGGTCTTTGCGGAGCCTGGGGCGGCATCGCCGCAGGCATCTTCGGGATGAAGGCCCTGGGTGGAGTCGGCGGTGTCAGCTTCATGTCGCAACTCATCGGCACGCTGCTGGGCGTGGCCATCGCCTTCGTGGGCGGATACGTCGTGTATGGGGTGATAAAGAAACTGGTCGGCATCCGCCTCGATCCGGAGGAGGAATTCAACGGCGCGGACCTTTCGATCCACAAGATCACCGCCACGCCGGAACGCGAATCGGGCTGGTAATTCCCCTGCGGTACCCACCTAAGCCGATGCGGCGCAACACGCCGCATCGGCTTTTTTGTTTGCTGCACACCAACAGCCGCGCCCTGCAGGCATAGGCCGGAATGCCTAGATAATTCGGTATATTGTTTTATGTCCACCGGGCGCCTATGGTCGTTCCCCGAGTCTTGCATGAGGATGCCGGTATGCGAAAAGAAAATGCGAAGCTGACCCCTTTAGTTCATATTCTGCTTATGGCAACACTTTTTTCCGTAAGTCCAGTTTGGGCAAAAGGCAATCCGAAAGGGATTCTGGACAGAGATGAAATCAATTTTTTTAAAAATACGGCTTATCCGATTTTGATTAAATCAAAACTTTGTGTGTCCGCGGATAAGGATTGCTATGGTAACCAGTATTTTGTTTGTTTATCTCATGACGCCCTTGCATGCGATGCTTATGGCATTACCGATGAAAAAGTCATCAAGGAAATTCTGACGGCAGTGATTAATAGCGGGTTGAAAGTCTCAACGTTTAAGTTTTGGCGAAGTAAATATCACGAAACAACTTTTTTCGAGAAGCCACTTTTGGAATTTATTGATCGGACAGGGGAGAAATAATCATGAGCAACCAAGCGGCAGATTTATTGATCACGAAATTAAAGCACGAAATTAAAGGGGGCAGCTTCGCATTGATTCCTTAGCCACCTTCTCAAGCAAAAAGGGCAGGCCAACCGGCCTGCCCTTTTTGTTGCGCGGTATTTTTGTTCAGTCCTTGAACGCCTCGATAGGCGAATAGATTTTCACTTCATCGCTTACCGCCGGGACGAACTTGGTCATGCCGAATTCGGAGCGCTTGAGGGTGGCGCTGACGTCCGCGCCACAGGCCTGTTTCTTGAGCATGGGGTGCGGGGCGCAGCGGAAGTTGCTGACGGTGAGCGTCATCGGTTTGGTGACGCCGAGGAGGCTGAATCTTCCTTCGGCGGCGACTACCTTGTCGCCGTCGAACACCAGCTTGTCCGAGGTGAAGCGTATGGTCGGGAAGTATTTGACGTTGAAGAAGTCCTCGCCCTTCATGTGCTCGTCCCATTTCTCGAAGCCCATGTCGAGCGATGCCGTCTCGATGGTGAGGTCCACGCTGCCTTTTTTCGCCGCGATGTCCAGGGTGATCTTGCCGCTGCTCTTGTTGAAGCGTCCGCGCTGGGTGGAGAAGCCGAGGTGGTTCACCTCGAATAGCGGCCAGGTGTGGTTGGGGTCCACGGTGTAGCTGTCTGCTGCGTAGGCGGGAGCGGCGAGCAAGGCGGCAAGGACGATGGCGACAGTCTGGTTCACGGTTTTCTCCTTTCGGGTTGTTTACTTCTTTGTAAGGGTAAAGCGGAAACGGATCTGAACTTCATCGGCGACCGTATCGGTGTCGCTCCAGATGCCGGAGCCGATACCATAATCGAGCCGTCTGAGCGGGAACATGCCCTCGATGAGCAGCGTGCCGGCTTGTTGCGTGAGCGTGAAAGGAGCGCGGATGCTCATCGTCTTGCCCTTGATGGTCATCTGGCCGAGCACTTCGTACCGTCCATTGCCGACATTGTCGACCCGGCTTGAGATGAAGCCGGCAGTGGGATGGTTGCGGATGTCGAACCATGCCTTTCCTTTGACCTCCTCGTTGGCATCGTCATTGCCGGTATCTATGCTGGCGAGGTCGATATCGATGCGCGCCGTTCCTGTTTCCGGCTTGGCCGGATCGACCGCGACACGGGCGGTGAACTTCCCGAACGTGCCTTCCACGGGGACGCCCATCTGTTTTGAAACAAATGAAATGCTACTTTGCCGCGGGTCCAGCTCGGTGAATTCTCCTGCAGTCGCCAGCGAGGCGGTGCACAGCAACAGCGCGGCCATCCAGCGTCTCACGTCTTGCTCCGCAGGAACGGCAGCATGCGCGCGAGGATATCGTCGCGGTCCAGGAAGTGGTGTTTCAGCGCGGCGCCGATGTGCGCCAGCACTGCGCCGAGCATGAGGAAGTTGAGGCTTCCGTGCACCTCTTGCAGCAGGTCGCCCAGTTCCTTGTTCTTGGCGACCAGATCGGGCAGCGGCAGCACGCCGAACCACACGGTCTGGACTCCCTTGGCCGAGCTCATCAGCCAGCCGCTCAGCGGGATGACGAACATCAGTGCGTACAGCAGGTAATGCAGGCTAGCTGCGGCGAGTCTCTCCCATCCCGGCATGGTGCCAGGCAACGGCGGCGGGCGGTGTGCGATACGCCACGACAGGCGCAGCACAACCAGCAGGAAGATGCCGACGCCGATCCACTTGTGGTAGCTGTACAGCCTGAGTTTGTGCGGGCTGAGCGGCAGGTCGTGCATGTACAGGCCGAGCGGGAATGTCGAAAAGATCAGCAGGGCGATCAGCCAGTGCAGGCCGATCGCAGTGCGGGTGTAGGCGGCAGGCTGTGCATTCAAGACAGACTCCTTTTCAACTTGCTGGCGGCAAGACGGATTATGCACCGGCCAGTCTGAATTCGATCACGACCTCATCTTTCACCGAGAGCAACCCGGCGGGCAAGGTGTAGGGACGGATGCCGAAGTCGGTCTGGCGCAGTATAAACGAACCGGTGACGACAATGCGCTCCGGGAAGCCCTCGACATTGAGCGGTACCCACAGCTCGCGTTTCTGGCCGTGTATTTCGACCTGCACCTTGGCCGCCAGCTTGGGGGGCTCCCCGGTGATCTGCAGGGAATGCACGCGCACATAAGGGAATCGCTCCGCCTGCAGGTTCTCTTCGCCGAGCATGTGCTCGCGCGTGCCTGCTATTTCGACGGGGCGCAGTATGGCGGCGAAGGCCTTACCCAGTCCGGAACGGTCTTCGGGATTGTCGATCTCCAGTTCGTCGAGGCGAAACTCCAGATCGAAACGCGCGTTCGCGGCTTCTCCGGAAGGGAGATAAGCGAAACCGGTGAACCTGGGGGCGGAGAGGACGTGGTTATGTCCCACCCTGCTCATGAGTCCGCCGCGGAAGGCGTAGATGCGCACGGCCGAGTTTTGCGAATCAAGGGTGTAGACCTTGCCGCCCGCTATTCCCAGCTCGTCATAACTGGTTTTCAGGCTGGCCGGCTGGCCGCCCAGCGTGGCTGATGCTGCGTTGTTTTGCGGGGCGGGGGACGGAGTGGCGCAGCTGATCAGGGTGATGATGCTGGCCAGACCCAGGAGAGCGATAACGATGTACTTGCGAATCATGTGCTCTCCTTGGTGATGGCCGCGAGGGCTATTTGATTCTTGCTGCGAGGCCCTCGTCGACCAGTTGGTCCGGATGGTAATTACGGCGGGTGAAGGAGAACAGCTCAGACAGCGGCGAATAGGCCTTGATGTCCGAACGGTTCCTGAAGGCGAAGCCGGCGAGGGCCGTCAGGGTGGCGGTCAGGCTGCGGGTCTTGCGGTGGACGATCCACGGCACGGCGATGGAGATGTAAACGAATCCTGTGAACAGGATCGCCAGCACGATCAGCGAGCGTTTGAAGCTGCCGCTGCTGCCTTTGTTGAGCCACAGGTCGAATACCACGGCGCGATGGTCCAATTCCTCGTGGGCATGTTGCACGAACAGTTCTTTGGCAAAAGCGGAGTGGATGTCCAGTCGCGCTTCCTGATTCATGTACACCTTGGACAATACTGCGGCGTAGTGCTCCAGCGCTGCTGCGAGCAGCAACCGGCTGGGGAGGGATAGGTGCTTCCTTGCATGATCCAGCAGGGATTCGACCAGGGCGAGTCCTGGTGGCGTCCTGCCCAGGTATCTGAGCAGGGAGGCATTGAATTTCTTGTGCGCACGCGAATGGTCAGCCTCTTCGTGGATGAACGTGTGGCAGCGTTGTTCAAGCTCCGGATGCTGCCGTCCGTCGAGGCCTTCAGCCACGGTGCGGACGAAGAAGTTTTCCAGAACCGGGGTGACGAAACTGACCGCTTCCATGATGCCGGAAGTCACGGCATTGGAATTGCACCACGTGCCGGAAAGGTCTTCCGTCGTCGTCAGATGATGTTTCAGGAATTGCATCTCTCCACCTATTTGCCGTCTATTATATGTTGGTCTAATTTATTAAAGATATCGGCGCCGATGAGGTACTCCTCGTCACCGCTATAGACTTCGATCTCGGTCACCGCTTTGTCTGCCTCCGTGACCAAAAGTTTCTTGGCGACCGTCGCTCCCGACCCCAGGCGTGTCGTTCTTTCCACGGAAATCGTGCGAATCAGCGTATGCCGGCGGTCGAACAATTGTGTCCGCAGCGACAATCTGGCGTCCTTATCCACGCAACTGACAACTTCCCGTATGGGGGAGTTCGCTGTGTCGGTCTGGGAACGAACGAGGGTGCATTCGCGTCCGGCTATTCGTTCCGTTCCGCCGAGTTCCTGCTTCGGCCAGTACCACCAGGGGCCGAACATGTCCCAGATCACCAAGCCGGAATCGAACAGCCTGGCAAGGGGGAACGTTTCCGTTATTCCGTCAGAACCCTGTTCCCCGTATTCGATTGCCCTGATCCGGCCGTCTGCGGTCTTTCCTGCGGCAAAACGGCGGTTGCGCACTGATTCCGGAGAGATGCCGCGGATCAGCAGGCGCTCCCTGTCCTTGCCGATCTGTCCGATGACGGCGATCTTGAGCGGCATGGCGCGGCGGCCGTCCGGCTTGATCGCCGCGACATTCATACGCGCTTCGAACCCTTCGGAGAGTCTTGCCTTTTGCATCGTTTCGACAAGTGCCGCCGCCGACGGCTCGGCGCCATATGCCGGCCATGCGAGCGCCGCCAGCATGGTCAGGAGAGAGGCGGCAACCCTGGTCATTCCTGCCTCAGCGCATTTGAAGGCAGCAGGCGCGCTGCCTTGAGGGCCGGATAGATGCCTCCGCAGATGCCGAGAACCACGGACAGGCCGAGCACCCCGAACAGGAACGGGATAGAGAATACCGCATCGATCTTGCCGCGCATCAGTTCGACGTGCTCCAGCCCCCACGTGATCGCAATGCCCAGCACGATGCCGGCGATACCGCCGACCAGCGTGAGGATGGTGGATTCGCTGAAAACCAGCTTGACGATGGTGCGCCGTTGCCAGCCGAGCGCCAGCAGGATGCCGATTTCCCGGGTTCTCTCATTGATGCTCATCAGCATGGTATTGAATACCACGAGGGCGCCGACCAGGCCGGCGATCAGGATGGTTGCATTGCTCATCGCCTTGGAGATACGCACGACGGCGTTCTTCTGGACCAGTTCGCCGGACGTGATGGCGATATAGCCGGGCATCGTCGCGCGCACACGCGCCTTGAAGTCTTCGACGTCAGCCTCGGATGCGCGCCCGTCCAGCTTGATGTTCAGGATGTTCACCTTGCCCGGCTTGTCGGTGATCTGCTGCGCCTGCGTGAGGGTCATGAGCACCGCACCGTTTTCGACGACTGCGGGGCTTTCGTATATCCCGCTTACCTGGAACGACCGACCTTCGATCTCCAGTTGGTCGCCGATCTTCTTGTGCAGCATTTCGGCCGCCAGAGAACCGATCACGACGGATGCTTCGGCATCATTGCCTGGCCAGCGGCCGTCCACGAGCTTGAGGTGATCCCACAGATAGCTGCCATATGCCCAGCCGAATACGAACACAGGGGGAGCATCGTTGCTGACGCTCAGCATCTCGCTGAGCAAGCCGACTACTTCCTGTACGTGCGGGAAACCGGCCAAGGTCGGCTGCACCTTGCTGGCGACGAAAGGGGAGGGCATCGTGTTCTCGCTGGCGATGCGGGTCACGATCAGGTCGGTGCCGCGCGCATCGTTGGCTTTTTGCCAGCTGGCCTCGAATCCCCATGCGATGCTGGTCAGCGCCACCACGGCGGCGATGCCGAGCGAGATGGCGGAAACGGTCAGGCTGGTTCGGGCCGGCCTGCGGTAAAGGTTGCCGAGTGCAAAGTTGAACAGGTTCACGTGCGGGCCTCCTCGGCGTATCCGATCTTTCCGTCGCGCATGTGTATGACACGGTCGGCGCGGGCGGATACGTTCGGGTCGTGGGTGACCATGACGATGGTCAGTTCCTTCTCTTTTTTCAGTTCGCCGATCACGTCCAGCACATGGGCCGCATTGGCGCTATCCAGGCTGCCGGTGGGTTCGTCGGCGAGGATGACGTCGGGGTCGTTGATCAGTGCGCGCGCGATGGCTACGCGCTGGCGTTCCCCGCCGGACAGCCTGCCCGGGAAATGAGCCAGACGGTTGGACAAGCCGAGCTGCGACAGCAGGTATCGGGCTCGTTCCTCGTGTTCTTTGGCCGCGCCGGGACAGCCGATGGTGGGAACCAGCACGTTGTCGAGCGCGGACAGCGTCGGGAGCAGGTAGAACGACTGGAAAATGAAGCCGATGTTCTGTCTGCGGAACAACGAAAGGTCGCGGATCCCGGAATAGGGCTGCGAGCGGAAATAGAGCTCACCGGATGTCGGACTGTCGAGTGTGCCGATGAGATTCAGCAGGCTCGATTTACCGCAGCCACTCGGGCCGACGATGGCGACGAATTCGCCTTCGCGGATTTCGAGGTCGATGCCATCCAGCGCCCTGGTCTGGCCGTCATCGAAATGCAGCGCAAGATTTTCGGCGCGAACGATGGTATCGGTTGCTGTCGTTGTGTTCATAGGGACGGGGAGATATTACGCTTCACGGTGAACTCAGATCCGACTCCCATCGTGGCGAAAGGCATAGACCGAAACGCAAGCCAGGCAAGTCGCCAGCAGGATTGATTTGTACATGACCAGGTTCACTGTCGATCCAAATGGGCGCGGATTATAAATGGGCGCGGATTATAAAGTGATAATAAAAACAATCGGTATCGCCGTGATAAACGGTAACCCCGGCTGGACAGGCGGCAAGCCGTCGGCGTGGCGCAAAATTCAGGCTTGAAAAACTTTTACCCCTCCCCCATGTCTGATTCGCTCGGTCGATCCTGTGCCGGTACGAGCCGGCGGATATGACCGGAAGGCCGATGGTGAGTTCCATGGTGTTAAACTGGAGCATCTTTATTTTGATGGAGATTGTATGAAGCGAATTTTTCTGTTCATTTTGACCAACTTGGCGGTGGTGGCCGTGATCAGCGTCACCCTGCGCCTGCTCGGCGTGGACCGCTGGGTGACGGAGACCGGCGGCATCGACTTTAGCGCGCTGCTGGTGATGTCTGCCGTGATCGGCTTTGCCGGCTCGCTGATCTCGCTGGCGATGTCCAAGTGGTCGGCCAAGCGCATGGTCGGCGCGCAGGTCATTGAACAACCCTCCGACCCGACCGAGCGCTGGCTGGTGGAAACCGTGCGCCGCCAAGCTGAGACGGCCGGCATCGGCATGCCGGAAGTGGCGATCTACGACGCGCCGGACGTGAACGCCTTTGCGACCGGCTGGAACCGCAACAACGCGCTGGTGGCGGTGAGCACCGGGCTGCTGCACAGCATGAGCCGCGAGGAAGCCGAGGCGGTGCTGGCGCATGAGATCAGCCACGTCGCCAACGGCGATATGGTGACATTGGCGCTGATCCAGGGCGTGGTCAACACCTTCGTGATTTTCTTCGCCAAACTGTTCGGTTACTTCGTCGACCGCGTGCTGCTGAAGAACGATGGGCGCGAAGGTCCCGGCATTGGCGCATTCGTCGCCGAGATCGTGGCGCAACTGGTGCTGGGCGTGCTGGCCAGCATCATCGTGATGTGGTTCTCGCGCCAGCGCGAGTTCCGTGCCGATGCGGGCGGCGCGAGCTTGGCCGGGCGCGAGAAGATGATCTCCGCGCTGGAGCGCCTGAAGGTCAATCATGAGCAGGCGACCCTGCCGGAACAGATGGCCGCATTCGGCATCTCCGGCGGTCACGCCTTCGCCAAACTGTTCATGACCCATCCGCCGCTGGATGAGCGCATCGAGGCATTGCGCGCCGGGCGTTAAGCCTGTTTGGCAGCAAACTGGAAGGCCCGCGATGCGGGCCTTTTTTGCGCCCGCCATCGGTAATGGTGATGCCGTGCGGAGTGCGGCAGGCTGGATCGGTTCAAGCAGTTTCAGTCGCGGCGACTACGGTGCTGTGGGCTGCAAACCCTCGTCGCGGCCGAAGTCGCCCTGCAAGGGGCGATTGGCGGTCATAGGGCGGGTGGAGTGGAATCCGTTCAGGCTGGAAAGCAAAAAGGCCCGCATTGCGGGCCTTTTTGTTTGGAAATAACAAAACCGGTTAGCGGATTCCGGTGTTCTGTGCCACCCACACCTTGTGCACGCTGTGCGCTGCTTTGATCTGCGGCTTCGCTGTCTCTGCGGGTTGCGCTTCGCCAACTGATTGTGCCGCAGGTGTGCTTTCAAGTTTTGAAGAGGGCACGTTGGGGATAGGCACCTGTTTGTTGTCGATGTCTTCGTCCTCCTCTTCATACTTTTCGCGCGGCGGATTGCCGTCGTATACCTGGCTCTGGCGGTGCAGCAGGTAGGCGTCACGGATGAATTCATAGCGGTCGATCACTGCTTCATCCAGCACCTTTTCCTGTTCCAGCAATTGCGCGCGGCGATTGACCGCCTTGGTCAGATAAAGCTGGTTGCGCGTGCGCATGTGGTTGACGCGGCGCAGCTTGCTCGGGCGGCTGTCGACGTACAGGCCGATGCCGTCACGCACCGAACTGGGGCCCAGGATGGGGAGCACGATATAAGGGCCGCTGCCGATGCCCCAATAACCCAGGGTCTGGCCGAAATCCTCATCATGTTTTTCCAGCCGGGAGGTGACGTTTAGCAGGCCGAACACGCCGAACGTGGTGTTAAACACGAAACGCGAACCATCGGAAGCGGCCTGAGCGAATTTGAGTTGCAACAGGTCGTTTGCGGTGACGATGACATCGTCCAGATTGGAAAAGAAGTTAGTCACCAGGATCTTGCCGGGTTCCGGCATCACGGCGTTGTAGCCTTTTGCAACGGGCTTGGCGATGGCCTTGTCCAACGTGTCGTTGAATTGGTAGACGCCGCGGTTGAACGACTCCAGCGGATCGGCGGGATTATTCGTGCGTGTGGAAGCGCAGCCGGTCAGCGCGACGGCGGCGAGGGCTAGCATGATGCGGATGGTGTACATATCGTTCTGTCTGCGATGGTTTTTATGGATTATAGGCTGTCCGGCGAATCGCGGTAAAGCTATCCCCTACGAGCGCGGCGGGGCGGAGAGTTCGCCCATGTGGAAACTGAACTGGCCTTTGCGGCGATCCGCGAAATAATGCTCGAGGCTGTACTTGATCGGGCGGAAGGCGATTTCGTCCCAGGGAACCTCTTCCTCGCCGAATAGCCGGACCTCCAGGCTTTCCGGGCCGGGGCCGAAGTCCAGGTCCAGCAACGTGGCGCGGAACAGCAGGTGAACCTGGTTGGCGTGAGGCAGGCTGTACATCGAATACAGGTCGCCGATCGCAATGCGCGCATTGGCCTCTTCCAGCGTCTCGCGGATGGCGGCCTCGGAGGTGGTCTCTCCGTTTTCCATGAAGCCGCCGGGCAGCGTCCACAGGCCGTGGCGAGGTTCGATGGCGCGGCGGCACAGCAGGATCTTGTCCTCCCATTCGGGGATCGAACCGATCACCATCTTGGGATTCTGGTAATGGATGGTGCCGCAGGCGATGCAGATGTGGCGCGGACGATTGTCATCGTCGGGGCGGCGGAACTCGACCGCCGCACCGCAGGAGGGACAGAAGTTTATTTCCAGAACTGCCACCAGGACTTCCCAGGCTTGGTTTCAGCCGCCGCGGCCTCGCTGGCGGGCGTGTTCTTAGTCAGCACGCGCTTGGCATCGTCGCGGAGATCGGTCATGCCCATCGCGTCATAGGCCTGTACCATGATCTCCAGTGCGTCGCGCGTCGAGGGACTGTTCGGGTACTGCGTCAGGACGCCCTGTGCTCGGTTGGCTGCGGCGATATATGCGCCGCGGCGCAGGTAGTAGCTTGCAACATGCAGTTCATGTTTGGCCAGCGCATTCACCAGGTACTGCATACGCAGCCTGGAATCGGGCGCGTATTTGCTGTCGGGAAAGCGCGTCACCAGTTCCTTGAATGCGGCGAACGAATCCTGTGCGGCCTTGGGGTCGCGTTCGGTCGGGTCCTGTCCGCCGATCGACCTGAGGACGCCGATCTCGCCGTTGAAGTTGGCCAGCCCCTTCACATAGTAGGCATAGTCCACGTGCGGGTTGTTGGGATACTGCTTGATGAAGCGGTCGGCGGCCGAGACGGCGGCTTCCGCTTCGCCATGGCGGTAGTTGGCGTAAGCCACCTCCAGCAGCGCCTGCTGCGCATAGCGTCCGTACGGATAACGCGATTGCAGCGACTCGAAAAGCTTGATCGCCTGCTCGTAGTTGCCGTCGTTCAGTTCAGTCTTGGCGAGGCCATAGATTTCCTCTGCGGACTGTTGTTTGACCTGCGCGGAACCATCGGGCAGCGGTTCGAGCAGGCTGCAGGCGGATAACGTGAGCAGAAGGAAAACGGCTAAACTATGGCGCATGACTCAATCCGGAAAAAATTTGGTGAATTATAACGCAAACCCCCAGGCCGCCGAGGCGCAGCATTTTGTCGTACCCGCCGACTGCGCGGGCATGCGTTTCGACCAGGCGCTGGCGAAGCTGATGCCTGAATATTCGCGCAGCCGTCTGCAAGGCTGGATAGAACAGGGGCAGGCCACGCTGGACGGCACGGCGGCGACTGCGAAACAGAAGGTGTGGGGAGGCGAAGCCATCGCCGTGCTGCCGCAGGCGCACCCTTCCGAGCAACCGCATCAGGCCGAGGACATCGCGCTCGATATCGTGTACGAAGATGATGCCTTGCTGGTCATCGACAAGCATGTCGGGCTGGTGGTGCATCCCGGCAGCGGCAACTGGGAAGGGACACTGCTGAACGCGCTGCTGCACCATGCGCCGCAGCTGGCCGAAGTGCCCCGCGCGGGCATCGTGCATCGCCTCGACAAGGACACCAGCGGCTTGCTGGTCGTCGCCAAGACCATCCCGGCGCAGACCGCGCTGGTGCGGCAGTTGCAGGCGCGCAGCGTGAAACGCGAATACCTCGCGCTGGTGTGGGGCGAACTGCGCCGCGACGGTACGGTGGATGCGCCGATCGGGCGCCACCCCACCCAGCGCGTCAAGATGGCAGTGGTGGAAAGCGGCAAGCCCGCGGTGACTCACTATCACATCGAGGAGCGTTTCCCGAGTTGCACGCTGGTGCGCTGCCGCCTGGAGACCGGGCGCACCCACCAGATTCGCGTGCACATGGCGCACATCGGCCACCCGCTGGTCGGCGACAGCGTGTACCTGAAGGGCGCGCAGCGTTGCGTGCCGCATCTGCGCGAGTTGCTGCAGGGATTCCCGCGCCAAGCCTTGCATGCCACGCGTCTGGCGCTGGAACATCCGGTCAGCGGAGAACGGGTGGAATGGCACGCGCCGTTGCCGGAAGACTTCGAGCGGTTGCTGCAACAGATACGCGAGGCGAATCATGAATCTGCCTGATCATTGCATCATCCCCGACTGGCCTGCGCCTGCCAACGTCAAGGCCCTCCAGACCACGCGGCACGGCGGCATCAGCGCCGTGCCCTACGACACGCTGAATCTCGGCAGCCACGTCGGCGACAACCCGCTTGCGGTGGCACGTAACCGCGAATTCCTCAATAGATTGCTGCCCAGCGAACCGGTATGGCTGGAGCAGGTGCACGGCACCATCGTCGCCAATGCCGATCATGCCAGCTGCCAGCCGCGCGCTGACGCCTGCATCGCGCGCCACCGCGCGGCGGTGTGCGTGGTGATGACGGCCGACTGCCTGCCGCTATTGCTGTGCGACGAGCAGGGCACGGTCGTCGGTGCGGTGCATGCCGGATGGCGCGGACTCTGCGATGGCGTGATCGAGACCACGGTGCTGGCGATGGATGTCCCGCCGCAGAACCTGATGGCGTGGATGGGGCCGGCGATCAGCCGGGAGCATTTCGAAGTGGGCGGGGAAGTGCGCGACGCCTTCGTCGCGGTGCAGCCGCAGGCTGCAGCCGCTTTCGTCGGCGGAGATCACGGCAAATGGTATGCCGATCTGTATGCGCTGGCGCGCCTGCGTCTGGAGGCGCTGGGCATCACGAAGATCTGCGGCGGCGGCCATTGCACCTACCGCGAGCGCGAACGCTTCTTCTCCTACCGGCGTGACGGCGTGACCGGGCGCATGGGTACGTTCATCTGGCTGGGATGATGTTCGGCCGGAGAGCTTACATCCCCAGTTCGGACTGAATCTTTTCGACCATCGCGCGCAGGCCGGCGACCTCATCGTTGAGCCGCGCGACATTCGCCTTGAGCGCCGCGACTTCGCCGAGGTCGACACTCTGCGGTGCGGCGCTCGATGCGATCTTGAACGCTTCTTCGTCCACTGCACCGCACAGCAGGTGCGCCCAGCGGTGTTCTCGCGAGCCGGGCAGCTTGGGCAGTTTGACCACCCAGGGCGTGTCGGCTTCCGCCAGTTCTTCCAGGAATGCCTCCACCGAGGAGATGTCGGCGAACGGGTGCAGCCGTTCTGCGTTGATGCGCAGTTCGCCTGCGGTCTGGGCCCCGCGCAACATCAGCACCGCCAGCAGCGAGACGGACTGTTCAGGCAACTGGAACACGCGCCGCGCATTGTGGGCATAGCGCATCACGCGTCCGCCGCTCGACTCGACGATCAGCGCATGGCTTTTGAGCGCGTCGATGGCGAGCTGCACTTCGTTTTCCGTTGCCGCCATCACCGGATCGCGTGCGGTCTTCTGGTTGCAGCCCAGGGTCAGGGTGTTGGTCGAGAGCGGGTAGGAGTCGGGTACGGTTTTTTCTTTTTCGATCAGCACGCCGAGTACGCGCGCTTCAAGGGGGGAGAAAATGGGAAGTGTCATCTCGGTTGCCTGCAGTGGTGTAACGGGGCCGAATGCTATCACGCATGCATGGGCGGCCGGCATGCGACCGCAAGCATCGGGGCAATCCGTTATAATTCGCGCCCTTAATCCCCCAATTCCTCCGGATAAAACTCATGAGCGTCCTGCTTTGGATCGTTGTGGCCAGCCTCATCGGCGGCGCGCTGAGCGTGCTGTGCGCGGCATTGTTCGCGCTGAACGCCCGAGCTCACTGGGTGAGCGCGCTGGTCAGCTATGCCATCGGCGCATTGCTCGGTGCGGCATTCCTTGAAGTTTTGCCCGAGGCGATGACTCTCTCCAGCAGTGCGGAGGCGGTGAGCGGCACAGTGCTGGTCGGCATCCTGGCATTCTTCACCATGGAAAAGCTGCTGCTGTGGCGCCATTGCCACCATGATCATTGCGAGGCACACGAGCCGCATGAGTCGCATGTGATCGATACGCATGGCCGCAGCGGCACCATGATCATGGTGGGCGATACCTTCCACAACTTCGTGGACGGGGTGATCATCGCGGCAGCTTTCCTTACCGACATCCATATCGGCATCGTCACCGCGCTGGCGATCATCGCCCACGAGATCCCGCAGGAAGTCGGCGATTTCATGATCCTGCTGCATTCCGGGTACAGCAAGGCGCAGGCCCTGCGCGTCAACCTGCTGTCCAGCGTGGCGACACTGGTGGGCGGTGTGCTGGCCTACTTCGCCCTGCAGTCTGCACAGAGCATCGTGCCGACGCTGATGTCCCTCGCCGCGGCAAGCATGATCTACGTGGCGGTGGCCGACCTGATTCCGGGGCTGCACAAGCGCGTGGCGTTGCGCGATACCGTCCAGCAGGTGGTGATGATCGTTCTGGGCGTGAGTTCTGTATTCCTCGTGGGCCTGTTGATCGCCGAATAGCCGCTCGCGGCGCTTCAGTTCTTCTCCCACGCCAGCCTGTCGCCTTGGCGGACGAGCGGTGTACTTAGTTCGCGACACAGCGCGGTCATGCGCTGGCATATGTCGTCGAGTTCCGCGCCGCGTGCAAGGGCGACCTGCGCCACTGATAGCGTCACCGGGAACAGTTCGATCTTTCTCAACTCCCTTTCTTCGAAACCGAGCCTGAACAGACAGGAGCGGTCGTTGCGCATCAGCGGATGGACGGCGTAATCGTCGATGAAGTCGCCGGTGTCATAGAGTATGGGTTTGCCCTGATGCAGCTCGATGCCCTGGCAGAGATGCGCACTGTGGCCGTAATAGACATCGGCCCCGAGCTCGATCACGCGCCTGGCGAAATTCCGGAAAGCGGGCGACGGGCGCTCGATGAAATTGGCTCCCCAGTGGTTGGAAAATACCACCAGGTCGGCGCCCTGTTCGCGCGCCTGCGCAATGCCGGAAGCGATGCGCGCCAGCGTCGCGTCATCGGTTGCGACTTCCATGAAATTGGTGCCGGGGCGGTCACTCTGGGCGGCGAAGCCGGGTTCGTTGTCCGTGAACGCCAGCATCGCCACGCGCCAGGGGGTTGATTCTCGCGTCTCGAACAGCGCCGGCTGCGCTGCCTCTTGCGCGTTCACGCCCGCGCCCGCATGGAGGATGCCCGCGGCATCCAGCACTTGCAGCGTGTCGAGCAGTCCTTGTTCCTCGAAATCCAGCGTATGGTTGTTGGCAAGTGAGCAGGCGTCGATGCGCGCGGCTTTCAGCACTTCGACGGTTTCCGGATCGGCGCGGAAATTGAACATCTTCCAGCCGCGCGACCAAGGCTGCTCATGGGCGGTGAGGGCGCATTCCAGGTTGACAATGCGCAGGTCGGCCTGAGCCAGCAGAGGCAGCACGTCGCCCCATGGATCGGCTGGGCGCATGGACTTCAGTGCCTCGTTGACGCCGCGGCCGAGCATCACATCTCCTGTCAACGCGAGGGTGCGCATTCCTGTCCTCCTGTCGCCGGTCAGACCGGTTGCGAAGTACGGCTTTTGCTGAACAAACTAACGATAACACTTTATTTCAAGCGTCTCATATGGGGTCTAGAATCCAGAGGCGATGCATGGAGCGATTGCCGTTCCTGTCTTCGGGAATCGATGGAGCCTCGAATGGAAATGAGCGATGGGACACTGGGAACATTTCGCGCATGAGTCCGACATCGGCGTGCGCGGCCTCGGCGCTTCCTGTGCCGAGGCGTTCGAACAGGCCGCGCTGGCGCTCACCGCCATCGTCACCGATCCGGCGGGAGTGAGCTCCGTGGACAAGGTGGAGCTGAGCTGCGAAGCGCCCGACATGGAGTTGCTGCTGGCCGACTGGCTCAACGCCGTCATCTACGAAATGGCGACGCGCCACATGCTGTTCAGCCGCTACGAGGTGAGGCTGGCGGACGGTTGTCTCGACGCCATTGCGTGGGGCGAACCGGTGGAACTTTCCCGCCACCGGCCCGCCGTAGAACCAAAGGGGGCGACCTATACCGCTCTGTCGGTTCGCCATCGGGAAGACGGCAGCTGGCTGGCGCAGTGTGTGGTGGACGTCTGAGGAGGTGTAATGGACCTTTCAGGTTTCGAACGCATTTCCGAATTCGAGTGGCAGGCTCCCGCCACCGGCGCGATGCGCGTTCCGGTGGTGATCTTCGCCGACGAGGCGCTGATGCGCGCGATGGACGAAAAGGTGCGAGAGCAGGCCTCGCGGGTCGCCATGCTGCCCGGCATCGTGCGCGCCTCCTATGCGATGCCCGATGCTCACTGGGGCTATGGTTTTCCCATCGGCGGCGTGGCCGCCTTCGATGCCGATGAAGGCGGCGTGGTCTCCGCGGGTGGCGTGGGCTTCGACATCTCCTGTGGCGTGCGCTGCCTGCATACCGGACTGAAATCCGCCGAGCTTCTCCGTCAGCAGGTGCGGTTGGCCGATGCGTTGTCCCGCGCCATTCCCGCCGGCGTGGGCAGCACAGGGGAGTTGCGCCTGTCCGCGGCGGAAATGGATGACATGCTGACCGGCGGTGCGCGCTGGGCGGTGGAGCGCGGCTACGGCGATGCCGCCGACCTCGAACGCGTCGAGGAGGGCGGGCAGATGAAAGGGGCCATGCCGCAACAGGTATCGGTGCAGGCCAAGCAGCGCCAGCGCGACGAGATGGGCACGCTGGGCTCCGGCAACCACTACCTCGAAGTGCAGCGCGTGGCCGAGGTCTATGACGAGAAGATCGCTGCCGCCTACGGGGTTGCCGTGGACGACGTGGTCGTCAGCATCCATTGCGGCTCGCGCGGCCTGGGGCACCAGATCGGCACCGAGTTCCTGCGGCAGATGGTGGTCGCAGCGCCCAGCCACGGCATCGTGCTGCCGGACCGCGAGCTTGCCTGCGCGCCGATCGAATCCGAGCTCGGGCGCAGCTACCTGGGCGCGATGCGCGCCGCGATCAACTGCGCGCTGGCGAACCGACAGATCCTCACCCACCTGCTGCGACAGGTGTTCGCGCAAGTGTTCCCGCAGGCACGCCTGCCGCTGCTCTACGATGTGTCGCACAACACCTGCAAGGTCGAGGAACATGAGGTGGATGGACGACAGCGGAGGCTGTACGTGCACCGCAAGGGCGCGACACGCGCCTTCGGTCCAGGCCATCCGGATATTCCATCCGCCCTGCGTGCCGCGGGCCAGCCGGTGCTGATCGGCGGCAGCATGGGCACCTCCTCGTTCATTCTTGCGGGCACCGAACGAGGCATGAAGCTCGCCTACGGTTCGGCTTGCCACGGTGCGGGACGCGCAATGAGCCGCCATGAGGCCACGCGCCGCTGGCACGGGCGCGAGGTCACCGACGAACTTGCGGAACGCGGCATCCTGATCCGCAGTCCGTCTTTCCGCGGCGTGGCGGAAGAGGCGCCCGGCGCCTACAAGGACGTGAGCGCGGTGGTCGATGCGGCGGACAGTGCGGGGTTGGCGCGCAAGGTGGCGAAGCTGGTTCCGTTGGTCTGTGTGAAGGGGTGATGTCATGGATAAATTGATACCCGGTGTTGGCGATGCGCTGCTCGTCGTCGATGTGCAGAACGATTTCCTGCCCGGCGGCGCCCTGGGCGTGCCCGACGGCGATCGGGTGCTCGCACCGATCAACAAGGCCATAGCGGTATTCCTCGCACACGGGCTGCCGATCTTCGCCAGCCGCGACTGGCACCCCGTCGGCCACTGTTCGTTTCGGGAGCAGGGTGGTCCCTGGCCGGTTCATTGCGTGGCCGACACCCCGGGCGCGGCGTTTTCCTCCATCCTCGAATTGCCGTCGACCGCAACCCTGATCTACAAGGCCACCCGCGTGGACGAGGAGGCGTACTCGGTATTCGGCGGCACCGGGTTCGAGGGGATGCTGCGGCACGCCGGCGTGCGGTGCATCTTCATCGGCGGGCTCGCCACCGATTATTGCGTCCTCGCCACCACGCGCGATGCCCGTATGCGGGGATTCGGCGTCGTGGTGCTGACCGATGCGGTGTGCGCCGTCAACGTGCAGCCCGGCGACGGCGCGCGCGCGCTGGCAGAGATGAAACAGCTCGGTGCGCAGTTCGCCACCTCGGCGGAGCTGGAGTAATGAACAGCGAAACCAGCCTGCTGCTCACCGACCTCTACCAGCTCACCATGCTGCAGGGCTACTTCGAGCGCGGCATGAACGAGACCGCCGTATTCGAGTTCTTCGTGCGCAAGCTGCGGCCGGGGCGCGGATTCCTGATGGCGGCGGGAGTGGAACAAGCGCTGGACTTTCTCGAACAGGCTCGCTTCACTGCAGAGGAACTGCAATGGCTGCGTTCCACGAAACGCTTTTCGGATGGGTTCGTCGACTGGCTCGCGGACTGGCGCTTCGAGGGCGAGGTGTATGCGATGCCAGAGGGCACGGTGTGCTTTCCGAACGAGCCGCTGCTGCGTGTGGTGGCGCCGATGCCACAGGCGCAACTGGTCGAGACCCGCCTTATCAACCTGCTGAATTTCCAGACGCTGATCGCCTCCAAGGCGGCGCGCTCGGTGCTGGTGGCGCCCGGCAAGCTGCTGGTGGACTTCGGTCTGCGCCGTGCCCACGGCGCCGAAGCAGGTCTGCTGGCCGCGCGTGCGGCTTATCTCGCCGGTTTTTCCGGTTCTTCCACGGTGCTCGCCAGCGCGCGCTTCGGCGTTCCTGCGTTCGGGACCATGGCGCATTCCTTCGTGCAGGCACACGATTCCGAAATCGACTCCTTCCGCAGTTTCGCCCATGCCCAGCCGGACAACGTGGTGCTGCTGATCGACACCTACGACACCGAGGCCGCCGCGCACAAGGTGGTGGAGTTGGGACATGAACTGGCAGGGGAGGGCATCGCCATCAAGGGCGTGCGTTTGGACAGCGGCGACCTGGGCGAACTGGCGCGACGCGTGCGGCGCATACTCGACGACGGCGGGCTGCAGGCCACCACCATCTTCGCCAGCGGCGACCTCGACGAATACCGGCTGCGCGAGTTGCTCGCGCGGGGGGCGCCCATTGACGGCTTCGGCATCGGAACCCGGCTCGATACTTCCGCCGACGTGCCCTACCTCGATTGTGCCTACAAACTGCAGGAATATGCGAGCAAGCCGCGGCGCAAGCGATCCATCGGCAAGGCTACCTGGCCGGGACGCAAGCAGGTGTGGCGCAGCTATGACGAACAAGGCCGTATGGCGGGGGATGTCGTCAGCCTGGAAGACGATCATCAGATGGGAGAGCCGCTGCTGGTTCCGGTGATGCGCGGCGGACGCCGATTGACGCAGCCCGCGCTGGAAGAGGCGCGCCGCGATGCCGCAGACAACCTGGGCAAGCTTCCCGTGCACCTGGCGTTGCTGGAAGAAGGGCCTGCCTATCCCGTTGAGATCGCTCCGGCCCTGCAACAGCTGGCCGGAGCGGTCGATGCGCAGAAATGACGCTCTTGAAGCTATGGGAAAACGAAACCCTTTTCCTTGAACAGCCTGATGCAGGCATCGACCGCATCCGCGTTATAGAGCTTGCCGCGCTTGTCCGTCAGCTCGCCAAATGCGGCTTCCAGACCCAATGCCGGGCGGTAGGGGCGGTGGGATACGATGGATTCGACCACATCGGCCACCGCCAGGATCTGGGCTTCCAGAAGGATCTCGCTGCCTTTTAGTCCCCTCGGGTAACCCGACCCGTCCAGCCGCTCGTGATGCTGCCGAACGATGTCTGCGATAGGCCACGGGAAGTTGATGCCTTTCAGGATATCGTAGCCGGCTTCCGGGTGAAGCTTGATCAGCCCGTATTCGAGCACGTTCAGGGAGAGCGGTTTGCTGAGGATCTCAGCCGGGATCCTGATCTTGCCGACGTCGTGCACCGTCCCGGCGATGCGCAGCCCGTCCAGCTGTTCCTTTGCCATGCCCAGCTCCTGGCCGATGGACACAGACAGTTCGGCGACGCGCTTTTCATGGCCCGCGGTATAGGGGTCGCGCATCTCGACCGTGGCGGCGATGGCCTGGATGGTCTCGGTAAGGTTGGTGCTGATTTGTCCCAGGTACTGGCGGTTTGCTTCTGCTGCTTGGTCGCGTTCTATCCGTGTGCGCAACGACTGGATGCCATAGGCCAGGTCGCCTGCCAGTTCCTCGAGCAGCACCACTTCTTCGGTATCGAATGCATCCGGTTCTGCGGCGTAGATGGTCAATGCACCGAGGATGCCGCCATTTTCACGCAAGGGCAGCGCAATGCTCGACTGATAACCATAAGAGAGTGCCTTGTCCCGCCACTGGGCCATGCGCGGATCGGTCTCGATATGCTGGGCGATTTGTTTTCGTCCGTCGCGCACTGCCGTGCCGGTTGGGCCGTATCCGGCAGGACCTTCCCCCCAACTGATCACGGTCTCATCGAGATACCCGGGCCGCACGGCATATTGCGCGACAGGCTGGAGGGATTTCGCCTCGTCCTGCTGCGCATAGCCCACCCATGCCAGCAGGTAGCCGCCTTTTTCGACGATGGCATGGCACATGGTCTTCAGGAGTTGTTCTTCGCTGTTCGAATGAGCCAGTGTGTGGTTGCAGGCGCTCAATGTCTTGAGCGCGCGGTTGACATTACGCAGCGCTTCTTCAGCCTGCTTGCGCTCGGTGATGTCCTGTCCTTGCGCCATCGTGGCTACCACGGTCTTCCCGTCAGCCGAGTAGAGCGTCGCAGAGTTCCACAAGGCTGTCCTGACCGCGCCGCTCGTATGCAGTATCGGAATCTCCACCGTCTCCCAGCGTTCTCCTTTCTGGGTCTGATGGATAAGGGTCAGGGCTTCATCCTTGCGGTCTTCAGGGAAGAGGATGTCGATCTGTTTGCCGATGACTTCGTCCGCCTTCCGTCCGGTCAGATGCTCGAAGGCATGATTGAACATGGTGATCTGGTACGAGGGGTTCCACACGATGACCGGTGCATTGGCATGGTTGAACAGGTTTTCCAGGTAGTCACGGGTCTCGCGCAGTGTCTCTTCGGCCTGCTTGCGCCCGGTGATGTCTATCCCGAAACCGGCGATATATTTCGCCGCATCCCTGACAAACAGGCTGCTGGTGAAGACATAGTGCCGCGTCTCGCCAGTCTTCCGGAGTATGCGCAACTCCACGGTCGCACGGCCATTCTGGAAGGTCTCCCTTACCTTTTCGACAAGAAGATGCCGGTCTTGCTCGCAAATGAAGCCTTGCGCATCGGCCCCGGAAATCTCCGATGGCGGCCGGCCCTGAAGTATTTCCAGGTTCTTGTTCCAGCGGACGAAGCGCCCTTGCAGGTCGAGCAGGAAGAACACGCCGGGCAGTCCGTCCACCAGCATATTGGAGAACGTGACTTCCTCCAGTTGTTCCTTTTCCGCCTGCTTGCGCCGGGCGATCTCCGCCTCGAGCTCCCTGACCTTGCGCTCCAGCTGGCTGAACACCCGTTCGCTGTATTCGGCAAGGTAGTGCTCTTCCTTCTTGGCCGGCACCTGGCGGGATGCCGCACGTCCTTCTCGGTGCTCCCTGATGACCTCTTCCACGATGCCCAGCAGGGCGTCGGCTTCAAGCGGCCGGCGGATGTAGCGGTCCGCTCCCAGGCTCAACGCAAACTGCTCGTCCTTCTCGTCGGTATAGGATGACGTCATGAAAACGAAGGGGATGTCTTTCAGCGTTTCATCGCCTTTGCATTCCCGGCACAACCGGTAACCGTCCATCACCGGCATCAGGATGTCCGAGATGATCAGGTCGATCTTTTCCGCTCTCAGCTTGGCAAGCGCCTCCGCTCCGTTCTCAGCGGGCACCATTTCGAAGCCGCGGCTCTTGAGCAGGACCTCCAGCAGGTAGCGGTTCTCGGCCTGGTCGTCGACGACCAGTATCTTCGCCTCATTCATCGCAGGCGCCTCCCTCCGTCGCTTGCGCAGGCATAGGGTGCGTGCCTGCGTTCGCGATGCAGACCCTGTTGCGCCCGGTCTGCTTGGCTTCGTACAGCGCCTGGTCGGCATGCTTGAGCAGCGCATCGATGCCGGCATCGTCGTCGCGCAAAGTGGCGACTCCGATGGAGATGGTGAAATGTATGGCCGGGCCTTGCTCGATCGGCACGCTGGCGGTTTCGATCTCCTGGCGCAAGCGCTCCGCCACCTGGGCCGCCATCTGGGTATCGGTCTCGGGCAGCAGGATAGCGAATTCCTCACCACCGATGCGGCCGAGCACGTCCACGTCGCGTACCGCATTGCAGGCTATCTTCGCCAGCAGGATCAGCACCATGTCCCCGGCCGCGTGTCCATGGTTGTCGTTCACCGCCTTGAAGAAGTCGATGTCCAGCATCAACATCGACAGCGTATGCCCGAAGCGGCGGGAGCGTCCCAGTTCCTGCTCGGCCCGCTGCATGAAGTAGCGCCGGTTGGATATCCCCGTAAGGGAATCGGTGCGCGCCTGGCGCTCGAGTTCCTGCTGCAGGGCCTTGCGCTCGGTGATGTCATACACGGTCGCCCGGCACATCAGATAATCGCCGTTATCATCTTTGACAACGGATGCGTTCATCAGCACCGGCAGGACCGTGCCATCCTTGCGCAGCATGTCGAATTCGATATCGAGCACACTGCCATGCTCTTTCAGGTGCGAGAAACATTCCTGGAAAGCTTTCAGACTGTCGCGAGTGATCAAGTCGGCGAAATTCATTTTTCCGACCAGTTCCTCCCGCGTGTAGCCGAGCCAGGAGAGTTCGGTGTCATTGATCCGCACGAACACCCCGTCCTTGTCCAGAGAGTGGTAGCCGCAGGGCGCGCGGTTGTACAGGTCCTCGACTTCCTCCGTGTACTGGTTCAACTGCTGCTCGGCCTGCTTGCGCGCAGCGATCTCCACTTCCAGATCATTCACCTTTTGTTCCAGCTTGCTGACCACCCGTTCCGCATATTCCGCCAGATAGGAAGCCTCCTCTTTTTCCTGAGCAGGGAGGGAAGGGGTATGCCCCGCGCGCTGTTTCGCAACGACGTCCTTGACGATGCCGATAAGGTCATCGGACTCGATCGGGCGGCGTATGAACCTGTCGGCGCCCAGGCTCATGGCAAACTGCTCGTCTTTCTCGCTGGTATAGGCCGCGGTGATGAAGATGAAGGGGATGTCCTTCAGGCGCTCATCCTGCTTGCAGACCCGGCACAGCTTGAAGCCATCCATCACCGGCATCATGATGTCCGAGATGATCAGTCCTACCCGGTCCTGCCGCAGCATCTCCAGCGCCTCCACTCCATTGGCGGCGCTCACGACCTCATAGCCGTATGCCTTGAGCAGTACCTCAAACAGGTAGCGGTTTTCTGCCTTGTCGTCCGCGATCAATATTTTCACTTGGCGAGGCTCCGAATTTGCATCACTCACGTTCTGTCTATAACCGTTTTCTATCGATGACTTTCCCGGGGATGAGCTACAGATATCCCCGGATGTCGTTCAGGAAGGTTTCGGGGTTGATGGGCTTTTCCAGGTAACCTGTGCAGCCCGCCGCCAATGCCCGCTCCTTGTCACCGGTCATGGCAAAGGAGGTCAACGCCACGATCGTGATGTTCTGTTCTCCCTCCGATTTCCTGATCCTCCGGGTCGCCTCCAGTCCGTCGATGCCGGGCAACTGGATGTCCATCAGGACGAGATCCGGCTTTTCCTGCAACGCCAGTTCGACGGCTTTCTCGCCGGTTTCGGCCTTGAGCACCTGATATCCTGCATGGGTCATGATGAAATCGATGAGGTACATGTTGGCCAGGTTGTCTTCCACCACCAGTATCCTTTTCATTCGTCGCCCCTCCTGAAATTGGCCGGCAAGGACAGGATGAACACGCTGCCCTTGCCGGGCTTGCTTTGTGCCGCGATGCGCCCGCCCAGCAGGTTGGCCATCTTTTGCGATAGATACAGGCCCAGTCCCGTGCCTTCCCTGGGCCTGCCATCGACCACGATCTGGCTGAACGCACCGAAAAGTTTCGCCATGTCCTCGCGGTCGATGCCGATGCCGGTGTCCCGCACCATGATCTCTACGCCTTCGGCGTCGGCGCTCAGGCTGAACTCGATGCGGCCGCTGTCGGTGAACTTCACCGCATTGTCGAGCAGATTGACCAGGATCTGCCTGACCCTGCGCTGGTCGCTGGCGACCGGCAGGTTTTCCGGCGCATCGACGGCCAGTTCGATCCCCTTTTTTTGCACCGCGACGGCGAAGGAATCCGCCACTTCCCGCACCAGCCCGGCCAGATCGAACTCGGCAACGACGACCTCCGCCACTCCGGCTTCTATCTTGCTCACATCGATCACATCGTTGATGAGTTGCAGCAGATGCGATCCGCTTTCCTTTACGATGGCGAGTTGCTTCCTTTGCTCTTCGTTGATAGGCCCTGCGATGCCCTGCAGGATGACGCCGGTGAAGCCCATGATGCTGTTAAGCGGTGTCCGCAATTCATGGCTCATGCTGGCGATGAACATGGACTTGAGGCGGTCCAGCTCCTGCAGCTTTGCGTTGGCGGCCTCGAGTTCGCTGGCCTTGCGACGATATCGCTCCTCGCTCTCGCGTAATGCCATCGTGCGTAGCTGCACGAGTTCCTCCAGGTGTTGCCTGTGCTGTTCCAACTCGGCCTGTGTCTTTTTGAGTTCGGTGACGTCGGAAACGACACCGGTCATGGCTTTCAGGTGTCCGTCGGCGTCAAAGCTGGGGAAACCTCGTTCGTGCATCCAGCGCATCTCGCCGCCGGGCCTCACAGTCCGGTACTCGATTTCGTAGGCTTTCCCTTGGGCGTGCTTCTCCTTCACGATGCGCATCAGAATCGTCCTGTCATCGGGATGGACGGCATCCAGGAACGACAGCGGATTGCGGTACAGGCTTTCGCAACTGCGCCCCCAGAGGCGTTCGTAGGCCGGGGAGATATAGAGCATTTCCTTTACGCCAGGCGAACTGATCCAGAACACGTCCTGGATCGTCTCGGCGATCATTCTCAGGAGCTCGATCGACAGGCGCAATTTTTCTTCAGCCTGCTTGCGTTCCGTGATGTCACGCAGGTTGGCTGACCCACCGACGATCCTGCCGGCGGCGTCCTTGATGGGAGACACGGTTACTGATACGTCGATCAACGTGCCGTCCTTGCGCTGCCGCACCGTTTCCATGGCCCCCGTGCGCTCGCCTCGCCCGATGGTGTCCAAATTCCGAGCAACCTCGCCGGCGTGTTCGGACGGAACCACGAGAGACTGGACAGGGCGCCCGACCGCCTCCGCGGCGGTGTAGCCGAACAGCCGCTCCGCGGCTGCGTTCCAGCTTTCCACCACACCGTCGAGCGTTGTTCCGATGATTGCATCATTCGACGATTCGACGATCAATGCCAGGCGTGACCTGGCTTCATCGGCGGCGATCACTTCGGACAGATCGGTGACCACCGCGGCGATGGCGTCCACTGCGTCCAGCTTGAGAGCACGAGTGGAGAAGAGCGAGGCCATTCTGGTTCCGTCCGCCGCCTGCAGGGTGATTCTGCAGCGGACGGGGGGATCGCAGTTTTGCGTCAGCATTGTTTCCAGGGCGGAAAGTTCTGCGGGCGGAACGAAATTCCGCAGATGCGAGCCCAGCACCTGTTCCAGCGGCACTTTCAGGAGTTCAGCGAAGCGCTGATTGCAGTAGAGGATGATGCCCTCCATGGAAAAGGTGACTGCCCCTTCGGTCATTTCCTCGACCATCACGCGATAGGGTTCCTCTGCGCCCTTCAGGGTGTAAATCTGCTCGCCTTCCGGCCCGGACACGACCAGGGCATCCACCTCGCCGCTGCGGATGGCGCGCAACGTCTCCTCGAGTTCCTCCAGCCTGGCTCGCAGTTGCCGGTTTTCCTGAAGGAGCGATTCGTTGTTGGGGGTGTCAGACATGGCGATTCCGGATCTGCATGAGGTTAGTCAGCTGCGGGCCTTGGAACCAGGTCCAGCCCGACCAGCACCTTTTCCTTTTCCGACAAGTCGCCCACCAGATGCCGCAAGGGCGTCGGCAGCTGCTTGATCAGGGTGGGGACGGCGATGATCTGCGCGCTGCGGGCCAGTTCCGGATGCTGGTAGATGTCGATGACCTGCAGGTCATAGCGGCCTTGCAGATGGGTCTCGCAGATCTCCTTGAGGTTCTCGATCGCCGTCACCGAGCGCGACGTCGCGCCGCTCACATAGAGGCGCAGGACGTAGGTTCCCGCTTCGGCCTGCCTTGCAGTCTTTTGTTCGGCATTGCTCATCTGCGCCTCCTGTCAATGTCCCGGCCGTAACTGCAGGCCGACCAGTACCCGTTCGGTGTTGGAAAGGTCGCCGATGATCTTCTGTATCGGCTCCGGCAGTTTGCGCACCAGGGTCGGCACGGCCAGGATCTCGTCTTCGCGGGACAGTTGCGGGTTCACCATCAGGTCTATCACTTCGATGCGATAACGTCCCTTGAGATGGGTCTCGCACAGTTGTTTGAGATTGTTCAAGGCGGCGATGGACCGCGGAGTCTGCCCGGCCACATAGAGCCGCAGCTCCCATTCGGCATCGCCCGCTGGCGTTACTGGCTTCTCGGCTTCATTCATTTCCGTTCTCCAGAGTTGCCGGACGCGGAGCCTTCCCGCTGCCGGCCCGCCTCGATGCGCCCGGCAAGCAGGCTCTGAGCGCTGCCTTCTGCTTCGGCAATGGCTTCCTCCATTTCCCTGCGCTCGATCTCGAACTCTGACTGGAGCTCGGCGATCCGGGCCTCCAGCGCCTTGCGCTTGTGATCGATCACCAGGCGCCTGCGCTCCGCGTTTCGGCCAAGGGCAAGGTTTGTCGCCTCGTCCGTGAGTTCCTGGAATGCTCGGGACGAACCGGTGAGGATGCCGTTCGGCCCCATGTACACCTCCACCAGGTCCACACCTCGGTCGGTGAGCAGGAACTCGCGCACCTGGTTGGAATGGGCCATGCCGCGCGCCTTGAGGACATACAGGAGGCGGGTGCGCTCGCCGCCTTGTTCCAGGTTGCGCAGCAGCAGCCAGATGTCGATCAGCGATGAGATACCCACTTCGCTCTGCTCGGACGGGCTTCCGCCGCTGGTGAGGCTGGTGAACAAGGCGGTGATCTGCCTGGACTTGAGGAAATCCACCAGGCGCATCAGCATGGCCTTGCCCTCCGGGAAGCTGCCCGCCACCTCGAAGCTGGAGACGGGATCGAACGCCACCACGGTGGGCTGGAACTGATCGATGGTGCGCTCGACGGCAGCCAGGTGCATCTCCAGGCCGTAGGTGGATGGCCGCGCCGCCTGGAAACGCAGCAGGCCCTTGTCCACCCAGTGCTTCAGATCGATGCCGATGGAGCGCATGTTGCGCATGAACTGGTCCGGTGATTCTTCGAAGTTGCAGTACAGGCAGCGCTCGCCCCGGCGGCAGGCGGCCTCCGCGAAGTGTGCCGCGATGCTGCTCTTGCCGGTGCCGGCGGTGCCCGATACCAGCAACGCGCCGCCCCGGTAATAACCGCGTCCGCCCAGCATGGCGTCGAGTTTTGCGATGCCGGTGGAAACGAAATCCGTGGGTACCTGGTATTGCAGGCTGATGGCGGTAAGGGGCACCACCGTGAAGCCCTGCTCGTCCAGCAGGAAGGGATATTCGTTGGTGCCGTGGGCGGAGCCGCGGTACTTGACGATGCGCAGGCGGCGGGTGGCGACCTGCTCGCTGACCCGCTGGTCGAGCAGGATCACGCAGTCGGAGACATATTCCTCAAGCCCGTGGCGGGTGAGGCCGCTTTCGCCGCGCTCGCCCGTGACGATGGCAGTGACGCCCTTGTCCTTGAGCCAGCGGAACAGCCGCCGCAGCTCCGCGCGCAGGATGCCGGCGTTGGCGAGGGCGGCGAACAGCGCCTCGATGGTATCCAGCACTACCCGCTTTGCACCGACGGAATCGATGGCATAGCCCAGGCGGATGAACAGACCTTCCAGATTGTATTCGCCGGTCTCCTCGATCTCGCTGCGCTCGATGCGCACATGGTCGACGACCAGCTGCTTTTTATTTACCAATGACTGCACGTCGAAGCCCAGAGAGGCCACGTTGCGGGCGAGCTCATCGGCGTTTTCCTCGAAGGACATGAACACGCCGTGCTCGCCATATTCTGTGGCGCCCATGACCAGGAACTCCATGCCGAACAGCGTCTTGCCAGAGCCGGACCCGCCGCACACCAGCGTCGTGCGTCCCTGCGGCAGGCCGCCGTTGGTGATCTGGTCCAGGCCGGGGATGCCGGTGGGACATTTGAGCAACCCGGCGCTGGCAGCCGCCACTGTTTGGGTTTTCTTGCGCATGTCCTGCCTCCACGATCATTGAAGAATATGGCCTTATCGCAAGCTCGTGCTCCGCTCCGATTTTCCAATCCGGGCCGTATGCCGGGTACAAGACGCCGAAAGTCGAGCATGCACATCCGCGGTAGAAATGACCATGGGGTGAACACCCCAAGCATGCTTTTCCTTGGATGCTTTACGCGTCGCTCATCCTGAAATGGGCAGGCAAGGAAAGGGTGAACACGCTGCCCTTGCCGGGTTCGCTCTGCGCCGTGATGCGTCCGCCCAGCAGGTGGGCCATCTTTTGCGAAAGATAGAGGCCCAGTCCCGAACCTTCCTTGGGCCTGCCCTCGATCACAATCTGGCTGAACGCGGCGAATAGCTTCGGTATGTCCTCACTGCCGATGCCGATGCCCGTGTCTTGCACCGTGACCTCCACGCCTTCTGGGCCGGCGTTCAGGCGGAGCGCGATGCGACCGCTGTCGGTGAACTTCACCGCATTGCCGAGCAGATTGACTAGGATCTGCCTGACCCTGCGCTGGTCGCTGGCGATCGGCAGTCTTTCCGGAACCTCGACGGACAGTTCGATTCCCTTCTTCCGCACCGCGACGGCGAAGGAGTCCGCCACTTCCCGCGCCAGTTCAGCCAAGTCGAACTCGGCAATGACGATCGCAGCTTTATCGGCTTCTATCTTGCTGACGTCGATCACGTCGTTGATGAGCTGGAGCAGGTGCCCCGCGCTTTCTTTTACCAGGGTGAGCTGCTTGCTTTGCTCTTCGTTGATCTCTCCTGCCATGCCTTGCAGGATGATGCCGGTGAAGCCGATGATGCTGTTGAGCGGGGTCCGCAACTCATGGCTCATGGAAGCGATGAACATGGACTTGAGCTTATCCAGTTCCTGCAATTTGGCATTGGCCTGCTCAAGTTCCAGTGTCTTTTCCTCCAGATGGTCATTGATGCTCTTGAGTTGATCCTGGACGGTCATCAGCTCGCGGTTCTGCGAGGCTGCGTTCTCGTAGGTCGAGATGAGCAGGCCCATGATCTGCCGGCTTCCCGCGTTCACCCGGTATTTCTCACCATCCAGGGTCAACTCCATTTCCATCTTTTTTTCTTCTTGCCTGGGTTCCGTCAATGCCTTCTTGACCCTGAGCAGCAGATAGCGCTCGTTGAAGGGCTTGGTGACATAGAAATCCGCCCCCGCATTCAGGCCGCGTATCACGTCTTTGGCATCCGACAGCATGGTCAGCAGGATCACCGGTGTGTCCCTCAGCTCCTCATCCATGCGGATGGCATGGCACAGCTCGTAGCCGTCCATCACCGGCATATTGATGTCGCTGATGACCAGCCTGGGCCGCTCTTTCCTTGCAGCAGACAACCCCTCCGCGCCGTCCCTGGCGACCGTCACCCGGTAGCCTTCATGCGCCAGCGTACGGCGCAGCAGCTCGGCCTGGATCATGCTGTCTTCCACGATCAGGATGGGCGTCTGCGCTGGGCTGGCTCCCTGATTCCCGGTGTCGTCCTGTTCCAGGTTCATGGCGTGTGGGTATCCGCATCCAGGTTCAGCAACTTCAGCAGGGCAGGGGCGATCTTCGGCAGGGGCAGGACATAGCGCGCGGCGTTGGCCGCGATCGCCTCCTTCGGCATGCCGAAGATGGTGCTGGTTTGCTCATCCTGGGCGATGGTCGTTCCTCCCGTCTGCGAGATGGCCCGCATGCCCTCCACGCCATCGCGTCCCATGCCGGTGAGCAGCACGCCCGCTGCACTTTTTCCATAGTGGAGCGCCAGAGACTTGAAAGTCACGCTGATGGACGGGCGATGGCCTTCGTAGGGGATGGTGTCGATGCATTCCAGTCGGCCATGGCTGCCCACCACCAGGTGCGAGCCTTCGCGCGGGAAATAGACGGTTCCCGGTTGTGGCAGGATGCCTGTCTCTGCGGTCACGATCTTCAGCTGGCACTTGGTCCCAAGCCAGTCCACCAGCCCCTGCATGAATCCTTCGCTGATATGCTGGATGCAGAGCAGCGGCACCGGCAGGCTGCCCGGCAGGTGCGACAGGATCTCTTCTAGCGCCTGAGGCCCGCCGGTCGAGGCGCCGATGCCGATGATGCTGAGCGGAACTCCCCTGAGGGACGTCAGCTGGGTCAGCGCCGGAGGGACAGGTGGATGGGGCTCTTTCCATCGCTTGCGGATAGCGACCACTCCGGCAAGGACCTTGATCTTGCCGATCAGCTCCTGGGCATCCATTTCGTAACCCGCACCGGGGACTCCGCGCGGCTTGGCCATGATATCCACGGCCCCGGCCTCCAGCACCTGGAAGATGTTGGCAGTCTGTTCCTTCTGCACCGATATGCTGACCACCAGGATGGGGAGCGGGAATCTTTCCATCACCGCACGCGTGAACTCCAGTCCGTCCATCACCGGCATGTGCAGGTCGGTGCAAATGACGTCGGGCTGCAGGAATGGGATCCTGTCCAGCGCCTCCTTGCCGTTGATAGCGGTGCCAACCACCTGGATCTCCGGCGTGTTGGCGAGGATGCGCTTGAGGATGGCGAGCATGATGAGTGAATCGTCCACCAGCAGGACACGGATAGGAGCTTTGCTGGAGGAGAGGTTGTTCATGGCTAGATGAGCCTCGCCAGGCATTCCAGCAGCACCTGCTGGTCGAACGACGGTTTTGCGATATAGGCGTTCGCACCTGCTTCCAGGCCGCGTCGCTGGTCCTCCTCCGAGGCGAGCGAGGTCACGAGGATGATGGGGAGTTCGGTGTACTTCTTGTCGGCGCGGATCTTTTCGGTGAGATCCAGGCCGGTCATGTTCGGCATCACGATGTCGGAGACCACCGCGTCGAACGAGCGGGAGCCGAGTTTGTTGTAGGCGTCCGCCCCGTCGACGGCGGTGACCACCTCGTAGCCCGCGCCCTCCAGGATGCGTTTTTCCTGGGTGCGCGTGGTGATGCTGTCCTCGGCCAGCAGCAGGACTTTTCTCGCCGGTGCTGTCTCTGCCGCTGCCACCGGGGTTGCGGCGACGGAAGACTTGCGCAGGGTCTTGAGCAGGTCGTGCGGATTCAGCACCATGCATACTTCCCCGGTTTCCAGGATGGTCGCACCGGCCACGTTTCGCACCCGCTTCAGCAGCTTTCCTTGCGGTTTCAGCACGACCTCCAGTTCGTCGATCAGGTCGTCCACCATCAGCCCGAAACGTTCTTCACCCACAGTGAGGACGACGCAGGTCGAGACGGCTTGGGCGCCGCGTGTCTGCCTGATGGCGGGCGACGTGATGTCCAGCAGCTCGGTCAGCCACGCCACGGAAATGGCCTGGGCATCCAGCGAAATCGTCCGCTTTCCTTCCATGGTATACAGCGAGCGCAGTTCGACCTTGCGCGAGAATTGCACGTGCTCGACCGGCAAGGCGTAGCGGTACCCGTTCGCCGCGACGACCAGCACCTGCACTGTCGCCAGTGAGACCGGCAGCTGCGTTCTCAGCGTCATGCCCTTGCCAGGAACGGATTCGATCCGGAGCTCTCCCTTGAGTTGCTCCACGTTGTTGCGCACCACGTCGAGGCCGACTCCGCGCCCGGAAAGCTCGGTGACAAAACCGACGGTGGAGAATCCGGCAACCAGGATCAGCGACTGCAATTGCTCAGTGCTCATGGCGGCCAGTTCATCTTCGCGGTACATGTTGTGCTTCAAAGCGGTGCGCCTGATCTCGTCCAGGTCCAGTCCCCGTCCGTCGTCGCTGACCTCGATGACGATGCCGGCGGGAGTCTGGCTGGCCTTGACGCGGATGGTGCCGCTGCGCGGTTTGCCTGCTTGTGCGCGCTGCTCCGGGGACTCGATGCCATGGCCGATGGCGTTGCGCAGCATGTGCATCAGCGGGTCTTTCATTTCCTCCAGCACCCGCTTGTCCGCCACGGTCTCCTGGCCCTCGAGGACCAGCTCCACCTCTTTGTGCAGCTCCTGCGCCAGGTCGTGCACCAAACGCGGGAACAGCACGAAAAGGGTGGACATCGGCAGCAGGCGCATGGTGCGGATGCCGCTTTCGAGCTGGTCTGAGACGAAGTCCAGCCGGGCGCTGTCCTCATAAGCGCCGCCGCGTAAGTGGCTCAGCGTGGCTTGCAGGGATTCCAGTCTCTGCGCGATCTGTTCGCTCGCATTTGCCTGTTTTGCATGCAGCGCTCTTTCCCATTCCTCGCAATAATCAAGCAGCTCGTCCACCTCGGCCAAGCGGCGCGCGATACGGATCTTGGTCACCGTCAGTTCGCCCGCTTGCGTCATCAGCGCATCCAGTTTTTTCGGGTCGACGCGTATCGTTTCGATGCGGAAGGTTTCTTGCTTCGGCGCTGCGGGTTGTGAAGTGGCCGGTTGCGGAATGGCTTGCTGCGGAATGGTTGGTGCCGGTTCCGTTCCGGGCTGGGAAACTGGCGGCTGTTCTGTCTTTTGCACTGCGCCAACCGGCGTGGCCGTCTCACCGATCTCTATCTGCACCAGCCGGCGTATCGCCTCCAGGGTCTTGTTCATGGAGGCCACCGCTTCCGCTTGCAGCAAGGCTTCGCCTTTCCTGGCTGCCCCGAGGGCATCCTCGAGCTGGTGCGACAGGGTCTGGATGTCGATCAGTCCCAGCATCCGCGCTGCGCCCTTGAGGCTATGCGCTTCCCGGAACAGGTCTTCCAGCAGCGCCAGGTCGGACGGCGTCTCTTCCAGGCGCAGCAAGCCGGTGTCGAGGTGCTGCAAGCGCTCCTCGCTCTCGATCTTGAAGAGACTGCGCAGTTCCTTGTCTTCGATCATATTGATTTATAGAGGTGGATGGGGCTCAGACCAGCACCTTGAGCGATTGGGCCACCTCGTTCAGTTTCACCACGCCGATCTTTGCCTGCGCCGTACCTGAGGCGATCTCCTTCGAACCGTTGCTCAGGTTCTTCATCGCTTCCGAGATCTGGTTCAGCGCGCCGGACTGCTGCTTGCTGTTCAGCATCACCTGCTGAGCGCCCTCATAGACCTTGTTGGCGACCTCCGCGAGTCCGGCGAAGGATTCGCCGGACTGCTTGGAGATGGTTGCCACTTCCTCCGCGGTCTTGCTGCCTTCCTCGGTCGCCATCACCGCCGAGTTGGTGGCCTTCTGAACTTCCTCCACCAGCGCGTTGGTGCGTTCCGCCGATTTCTTGCTCTGGTCGGCGAGCTTGCGTATCTCGGTGGCCACAACGGCGAACCCCTTGCCGTGCTCTCCGGCGCGCGCGGCCTCCACCGCGGCGTTCAACGCCAGCATGTTGGTCTCGGATGCGAGCTCTCCGACCACCTTGGCGATGGAGCCGATCTGCTCGGCCTGTTCGGAAAGGCGCAGGATCTGTTCGGCGACCGCCCCGACTTTGGTCTTCATTTCGGTGATCCCCGAATAGGAGCGGCTGGCCAGTTTGATGCCCTCCTCGGTCAGGGCGAGCGACTGGTTGGCCAGGGCCGCGGTGTTTTCCGACTGTTGGGCGGAGGTCCGGGAAGAGACGCCCAGTTCTTCCGCCGTGGCCGAGACCTCGGTGATCGCGGCGGACTGTTCGCCCACCGTGCGCTCGTGCTCGGTCATGGTGGCGGCGATTTCGGTCGAGGAAGTGGTCAGCGCGTTTATCTGTTCCTTGATCGAGGTGCTGATGCGTTCGGTCATCCACAGCCCGATCAGAATGGACAACAGGGTCGCCAGCGCGACGCCGATCACTACCGTTCTGATGAGTTCGTCGGTCGTGGCGACGCGCTCGTTTTCGCGCTCTTCCAGCAGCGCGTTTTCCCGCTTCTCGAATGAATCAAAGGTCTTTTGGAGGTCATCGAACAGAGGATTGCCGGTCGTTACCATCGCAATCGCCGCCGCCGATTTGCCTTCACGCATGAGCGAATCCGCCCTGTGCTCGATGTCCGCGATGTCACTCTGCAATTGGGCTGCTCTCTCGACCTTTGCTTTTTGACCGGACTCCGTCACCAATGTCCTCAGGATTTCTATTGATTCCGTGAATTGCCTGTTGCCTGTCTCAGTGACCTTGAGCAACTTGTCGTCCCTGGTCAGGAGGTAACCCCGGGTGGCGCGCATGGACACGGAGACGCCGATCTCGGCCTCCTTTGCCAGGGTCACGATCTTGAATGTCTTTTGAGCCAGATCAGAGTGCCCAGACAAGTCTTCGACACCGAGATATACGAGTGTGGCCACTCCCAGGAACAGGACCAGCGGGACGGCATAGCCCAGCAGGATGCGGTAACGCAGTTTCATGTTCTTGAACATTTTTTCAGCCTCCCATCAAAAAACGGATTTCAAATCATGGAGCGATCGAGTCACACTTCTTCCTCCACCACGAGTCCTCCTTTGGCCAGGATCTCCTGCATGTCCAGAATGCTGACCATGCCTTCGCCATAGCGCGCCACGCCCTTGCAGTATTCGTTCTTCTCTTCATTCGCCGCCGGCAGGGGGGCGATATCGGTCGGCCTCAGGTAGATCACCTCGATCACCTTGTCCACCGGTATGCCGATGGAGAGGTCGCCCGACTCGACCACCATGACTTCCGCGGCAGAGCTGCCCGCCGGAATGTTCAGCAGCCCCCTGATGTCCGCGAGAGTGAGGATGTCGCCGCGCAGGTTCATGTTGCCGGCGATGTGCGGCGGGCAGCAGGGGATGGTCGTGACGCGCCGCAGAAGGGAAAACTCGCGCACCACGTCCAGCCCCACGCCGAAACATTCTTCGCCGAGCTGGATGATGGATAGCGGGATCCTTTCGGCGGCTTCCAGACTTTCCACTGCCTGCATCAGGTTATGAGCGCGGGTGCGGAACACCGCGCGCTCCTCATCGGTGGCGTCCGGACAGAAATAGGTGTGGGGACTGGCGGAAACGCCGGGGGAGGGCTGTGCCGGGGCATGGAGCAGGCGTTGCACATCCAGCAGCATGATGATCTCCGTCTCGACCTTGGCATTTCCCGCAAGGAAATGGCTTTGCCCGGCGGGGGCTTCATCGTAACGGGGGGGCGGTTCGATCGCCGAGGCGGGAATCCCGATCACGTCGCTGACTTCGCCGACGATCACGCCCATGATCGTGCCTTCCGCTTGCAACATCACGATGCTGTCGCTCATCTGATAGCGCCGGGGAGGATGGCCGAGGCGCAAGGCGAGGTCCATCACGGACTCGATCTTGCCGCGCCGGTTGACCACGCCGGCGATATGGGGCGGCGACTCCTCTGCGGGCGTGAGTTCCGGCAGCCAGGCGATCTCCAGCACCGATCGGGCATCCACTCCATAGCGGTAACCGTTCAATCTGAACAGCAGATAGGGAGTCATGGCATCTGCGCCCATGGTGTTCAGCCCGCGGGGCAAGTCGCGACGGATAGCCGGTTCCGTCCTGAGTCCTTCGCCCGGTAAAGCGCTTCATCCACCACCTTGAGACACACGTCCGGGGTCGAGCTGGCTTCAGGCAGGATGGTGGTGACCCCCAGGCTGATGGTGACGTAGGGGCTGACCTTGGAATCGGGATGAGGAAGATGCAGGTTCTCGATCTCGGCACGAAGCTTCTCGGCGACTTTTATCGCGCCGCTGGAGTCGGTTTCCGGCAGCAGCACGATGAACTCCTCGCCGCCATAGCGGGCGACGGTGTCAGCGGGACGGCTGACGACGTCCTGTGCGGTATGGGCCAATCGCTTCAGGCATTCGTCGCCGTCCAGGTGGCCGAACTTGTCGTTGTATAGTTTGAACAAGTCCACGTCGAACATGATCAGGCTGATGGGGCGCCGGTTGCGCAAGGCGCGCAGCCATTCCGCCGCCAGCCTTTCATCGAAGTGACGCCGGTTGGCGATGCCGGTCAGGCCATCGATGTTGGCCAGTTTCAGCAACTGCATGTTGAGCTCTTCCAGTTTGATCTGGCTCGCGCGCAGCGCCCGATAGGCGTCGTCCCGCTGCAGCCGGCTGACATAGGAGCCGGAGTGGTAGCGCAGCCGCGCGACCAGCTCCACAGAGTCGGGAAGCTTGACCACGTAATCGTTGGCTCCCGCCGCAAAGGCCGCGGCCTTGGTGACGGGATCGTCATTGCTGGAAAGCATGATGATGGGGATGTCGCGCGTGGTGGGATGCGCGCGGATGAATTGGCAAAGGGTGAGGCCGTCCATCACCGGCATGGTGAAGTCCAGCAGGATGACGGTGGGCCCTATTCTTTCGGCGGTGCTGACCGCCTGGGTCGGGTCCTGGCAGTAATGGAAATTGATGTCTTTTTCATTGATAAGTTGGCGCCGCAGCAGCTCGGCAACGAACGGCTGATCGTCCACCAGCATGACCATGAACGGGTGCGCGATATCCCCGGTGGCCGCTGCCGTAGTCTGGTTATCCATGTACGTTTTCTCCATTGCCGTCCTGTGAATGCGCCTTCCAGCCGTTCGGATATTCCGCTGCGAAGAGCAAAATCGTCACTTGCTGATACTCGGCAGATGCTCGATATATTGCAATACGGCGTTGACTGTAGAAGCGCCGTATAGCTTGACTTGAGCATCGCCGGGCAGTGCCTTCAGAAGGTCGCGCGCGGTCTCGCGCATCTTGCCGGCCCGCATGCTGTCGCCTTCCCGCTCGTAGAGGTCGCCAAGATCGAGGTAGGCGGCGACGAAGGAATGATCGAGATAGATCACTTTTTTCAGCAGCTCCTTGGCCTTGGCGAAGTCACCGCGTTCCTGGGTCAGCAGCGCCAGCAGGTAATGGGGCTCGGCCACCAGCGGATTCTTTGCGATCAATTCCTCGCAGGACTTGGCGGCCTGGTCCCGCTGGCCCTGATTTGCGTGCTGCCAGGCCTGGTGCATTTCCGACCCCGCCATTTCCTTGCATATCTCCGGAACCCCCTGCTTGGGAGGGGGTGGGGGGGCACTGGTTTTCCATATGGCAGACGGTGCCGCTGCCGTTCGTTTGGGCGCAGGGCGCAACGTTTCGGTAAGTGGTGCCTGTGGTGGAGGACAGTAAGGCGCAATGACTTTCTGGTACACGATGGATTCGGGGAATACCCTGGCGCGCAGCGCTCCCAGATGGTGGGCATACAGTTCGCCGTGTCCGGTGATCAATATTCCGCCTTCGGTCAGTGTTTCGGTGAACTTGTCCGCGATGCGGGAAACCACATGGGGAGCCATGTATATGAACGTGTTGCGGCACAGGATCAGGTCCATTTCATGCAGGCCGGAGGCGTGATCCGGAAACTGGTCGGCCACCAGGTCGCCCGGAAGAAATGACACCCTTCTGCGGATGGCGTCGTCCAGCACCCAGGTGTTCTTGTGCCGGTGGAAATAGCGCTGCCGCCGCTCGTCGCTCATCCCCCTGAAAGACCACTCGGTGTAGATTCCCCGCTGCGCCTTGTCGATGGCACTGTGGTTGATGTCCGTGCCCAGGATGTAGATATTCCACTGCGACTGGTCTGCCATCAGCTCATCCAGCAGGATGGCCAGGCTATAGGCCTCCTCGCCGGTCGAGCAGGCGGCGCACCAGATACGCAACATGCGCACAGTATTCCGGCGCTCGAGCAGTTCCGGAAGGATGCTGTTCAGGAGCAGGGCATGCAGCCCGCTGTCGCGAAAAAAATAGGTTTCACCCGCGGTGAGCGGAATAGCGAGAGCTTCCCGCTCATGCCGGATATCCGCAGCCGAGCTCAGGAGATGGAAGTATTGCTCTGCACCGGAAAGATTCAATGCCCGTACCCGCTCGGCGACTACCTTGCGCAGCAACTCATCGTCCTGTTCGCGAACCAGCACGCCTATCCGGCTGGCAATCAGGTCTCTGGTTCGCTTGAGGAGAGCTTTTTCCATCGCTGGTTTTCCGTTCGCTGGGTGGGCGTCCCCTCCGGTTAACGGGGCGAGTCACGCCTGAATGACGCCATCCTGAGCAAGGAACATCTGGCGATAAATACTGAGTTGACTCTAATTGGCGGTGGAATCTGCTTTATTGCAGTGGTGGCTCGCGGATATCCGGCTTCTGCTGCGAATGCTGCACCGTATCTGCTCAAATGAACGGCATCGATTACCAGACTGAGCCCATTTTTTTAAATAGTTGTGCCTATGTCGCCGGCAATGCCGCGCCCCTAGAATCAGTCCGAGTATTCATGGATATGGATATCGCCTGTTTTGTCGCTCGTCACAAGTCGTTGTTGGTTCTTGGTTCTATTCCGATCTTGCCAGACTTAACTTTAAGGACAGCACAGACATGCATGGAACTTCAAATGCCGGAAGCGGTGGTTCCAGTTCACAACACCAATCTAATGTCTTTAGATCGCCTGCGCTTATCTTCCTGATAATCGCGACTACGGTTTTTGTTTCCGAGGCGTTCATCATGCTGATGCTTCACCGTGGCGGGCCTCGGGAATCCGCTTGGGGCGAGGCGATGGCGGATGGAGCGCTATTGCTCATCCTCACCTCGCCGATGCTTTACGTTTTCCTTTTTCGCCCATTGGTCGTTCATATCCATGCACGCAACAGGGCGGTCGAGGCGCTGCAGAAAAGCAAGGAAGAACAGTTCAAGGCCATGGTCCACACTTCTCTGGATGGCTTCTGGATAACCGACAGGCTGGGGCACTTTCTGGAGGTGAACGATGCGTATTGCCAGCTGATCGGTTATAGCCGCGAAGAACTGTTGAATATGTCGCTATATGAGGCAGTAACCCTGGAAGAGACCAGGGCGATCAAGCGGCATTTCAGGAATGTCTTTGAAAACGGCAGCGAACGCTTCGAAACCCGGAACCAATGCAAAGATGGCCGGATACTGACCATAGAGGCCAGTGCCAATTACAGCAGCGCCGGTGGAGGACAGTTGTATTGTTTCGTCCGCGACATCACCGAGCGGCGCGAGCGGGAGGAAGCGCTGCGGCTCGCCGGGTCGGTGTTCAATAACGTGGAAGAGGCCGTGATGGTGACCGATCCGAAGAATCAGATCATCGCCGTCAATCCGGCGTTCACCACCATTACCGGCTATGCCTCCGACGAGGTTATCGGCAAGACCCCGCGCATACTGGCCTCAGGCAAGCATCCCTCTGCGTTTTACCGGGAAATGTGGCGGCAGTTGCTGAACATGGGCAGCTGGACCGGCGAGATATGGGACAAGCGCAAGAACGGCGAGATCTATCCGAAATGGCTGACCATCAGCGCGGTAAAGGACGAGCAGGGCGAGACTGTCGAATATGTCGCCATTTTCAGCGACATCACCGAACGCAAACGGGCAGAGGAAGAGATCCTCAACCTGGCCTTCTACGATTCGCTGACCAAGCTTCCGAACAGGCGCTTGCTGCTCGATCGTATCCATACGGCGCTGTCGATGTCGGCACGCAATCATTACTTCGGCGCGGTGCTGTTCCTCGATATGGACAGGTTCAAGGTGCTTAACGACACGCTGGGGCATGACCATGGCGACCTGTTGCTGATCGAGGTGGCTCAGCGCATCCAGGCCCATGTGCGCGAGGTGGATACGGTCGCGAGGTTGGGCGGGGATGAGTTCGTGGTGCTGTTCGAAGAGATCAGCACAAGCGCTGATGAGGCTACACAGAAGGTTGCGCTGATCGCCGAGAAGGTGCGGGCAGCCCTGGCCGCTCCCTATTCCCTGGACGGGCATGAACATCACTGCTCGCCGAGCATCGGGGTGTGCATGTATTGCGGCAATGAAGAATCGGTGGATGCGCTGCTCAAACGCGCCGACATGGCCATGTATCAGGCCAAGGATGCCGGGCGGAATGCGGTGCGTTTCTTCGATCCGGTCATGCAGCAAGCGGTGGAGTCCCGTGCGGCATTGGAGGCGGATCTGCGCCGTGCCGTACCCGGACAGCAATTGCGTCTGTATTACCAGGTCCAGGTCGGCGACGACCATCGCCCTCTGGGAGCGGAGGCGCTGGTGCGCTGGGAGCATCCGGTGCGCGGCATGGTGATGCCGGCGCAATTCATTCCGGTTGCCGAGGAAAGTTCGCTGATTCTGGATGTCGGTCATTGGGTGCTTGATGCCGCCTGTCGGCAACTCGCGGCGTGGGAAAAGAACGCGCAGATGCGCAACATGGTCCTTGCGGTCAACGTCAGCGCACAACAGTTCAGGATGCATGATTTCGTGGAAAAAGTGACGGCGCTCACGCATTCGCACGGGGTCAATCCCGCCCGGCTCAAACTTGAACTGACCGAAAGCGTGGTGCTGAACGATGTGGCTGACGTGGTAGCGAAGATGCGCGCGCTGAAAGAGATCGGGGTCAAATTATCGATGGACGATTTCGGCATGGGCTATTCGTCTCTGGCCTATTTGAAGCAACTCCCGCTCGACCAGCTCAAGATCGACCAGAGCTTCGTGCGCAATATCGCAACGGATTCCAACGATGCCGTGATGGTCCAGGCCATCATCGATATGGCGCAGAATTTCCGTATGGAGGTCATCGCCGAAGGTGTCGAGACCGAAGCGCAGCTGGATTTCCTCAAGCGGAATGGCTGTCTGGCCTATCAGGGCTACTTGTTCAGCAAGCCTGTTCCCGTTGACGAGTTTGAGCAAAATGTAATGATTTCTTCTCCTGAGCCGCAAACTGCAAACTTCCAGTTGCCTCCCCTGGTCCAGTTGGCCAGCCAGCCCGGACTGTGATGTCCCTTGCCCAGCGTGGCAAGCCTCGCATGGCATACCCTCATTGGGGAACCGTCTGCAGCGAATCCTGTCAGAGATGCCCGCGCATTCGCCTTCTTTCTTGCTGGCGGTTAATATGCGCACCCTCGCATGGGTTGCCCCGGTTTTTGCCGGTCCGCCCAGGTTCGTTATATAAGTTATTGGCAATCGCGTTATGAAAACAAAAGGCAAAACCCCAACAGTCGGCTTCGTCTCGCTCGGCTGCCCCAAAGCGACGGTGGATTCCGAGCACATCCTCACCCGGCTGCGCGCTGAGGGCTACCTGATCTCGGGCAGCTATCAGGAGGCCGACCTGGTGGTGGTGAACACCTGCGGTTTCATCGACAGCGCGGTGGCGGAGTCGCTCGACGCCATCGGCGAGGCACTGCAGGAGAACGGCAAGGTCATCGTCACCGGCTGCCTGGGCGCCAAGGGCGACGTGGTGCAGCAGGCGCACCCCAAGGTGCTGGCCGTCACCGGCCCGCATGCCACCGACGAGGTGATGGAGGCGGTGCACGCGCACCTGCCGCGGCTGCACGACCCTTACACCGACCTGGTGCCCGCGCAGGGCATCCGCCTCACGCCGAAGCATTACGCCTACGTGAAGATATCCGAGGGCTGCAACCACAGCTGCACCTTCTGCATCATCCCCAGCCTGCGCGGGCCGCTGGTCAGCCGTCCGGTGGGCGAGGTGATGCTGGAGGCGGAGAAGCTGATCGAGTCCGGCGTGAAGGAGCTGCTGGTGATCTCTCAGGACACCAGCGCCTACGGCGTGGACGTGAAATACCGCACCGGCTTCTGGGGCGGACGTCCGCTCAAGACCCGTATGACCGAGCTGGCCTCCGCAATGGGCGGGCTGGGTGCATGGGTGCGGCTGCACTACGTTTATCCCTATCCGCATGTGGATGAAGTCATTCCGCTGATGGCCGAGGGCAAGATCCTGCCTTACCTGGATATTCCGTTCCAGCACGCCAACCAGCGCATCCTCAAACTGATGAAGCGCCCCGGCAACAGCGACAATGTGCTGGCGCGCATCAAGCAGTGGCGCGAGACCTGCCCCGACCTCACGCTGCGCAGCACCTTCATCGTCGGCTTCCCCGGCGAGACCGAGGAGGAGTTCGAGGAACTGCTCGATTTCGTCGAGGAGGCACAGATCGACCGCCTGGGCGCATTCGCCTATTCACCGGTCGAAGGCGCGGCGGCGAACGAACTGCCGGACCACATTCCGCCCGAAGTGCAGCAGGAACGCCTCGCGCGCCTGATGATGCTGCAGGAGGAGATCAGCGAGGAACGCCTCAAGCGCAAGATTGGCAAGACCATCACCGCGCTGGTCGATGAAGTGGACGAGGAGGGGGCAATCGCGCGCAGTTCGGCGGATGCGCCGGAGATCGACGGGCTGGTCTATATCGAGGATGGGCAGGACTTGCAGGTGGGCGACCTCGTCGAGGTGAAGGTCACCGATTCCGATACGCACGACCTGTGGGCCCAATTGGCCAAATAAGCCAACTTGGCCAAATAAAAAGGCCCCGGAAGACCGGGGCCTTTTGACAGCGGGATGGCCGGGTTACTTCGCGCCTTTGCTGGCCGGTTCACCGGGCAGGCAATCGCCTGCCGGCAGTCCTTCGCACTGTTTTCCCATGTCGCGCTTGAATTGCTGGCGCTCTTCCGGCGTCATCTTCTCGAAGCGTTCGCGCATTTCCTTGCGGTGCTCCGCGCGTTGCTCCGGGGTCATGTCGCGCCAGTATTCATTCATCTTTTCCCGCATCTTATTGCGGTCTTCCGGCGACATTTTCTCCCAGTGGTCGTGCATCTGCTTGCGGCGTTCGGCGCGCTGCTCAGGGGTCAGGCTGTCCCATTCCTTGCGCATCTCTTCATTGTAGGAACGGCGGTCTTCCGGCGACATGCGCTTCATGTCCTCGTGCAGCCTCTCGCTCATGGTCTTGCGTTCCTCGGGCGACATCTTCTCCCAGTGATCGCGCATCGCCTTGTGGTGTGCGGCGCGCTGTTCGGGTGTCAGTTTCTGCATCTCCTTGTGCATTGCCTCGCGCTCCTTGGCGCGCTGTTCCGGTGTCATGGTCTTCATGCGTTCCAGGCGCTGGATGTGCTCTTGCACGTAAGGGGCGCCTGCGGATGCGGTATCAGCAGCCAGGGCGTTCAGGTTCAACGAGGCGACGATGCCTGCGGCGATCATTGTCTTCAATATGGTGTTCATGGTGTTCTCCTGCTGGATGGTCGAATCATGCCGTAATCGGCCCTGCATGGCCGTTCAACCGGGTTGTCGAATGACGATGGCCGGCCACTGGTTGGCGTGTAGCGCATGATGCGATGGAACTGTAAGTGGAGTATTTATACTAAGGGCGGGATTGTAAATGATTGTTGCGGCGCGCCGCGATGCTCACAATTCCTTACAGCCATCTACAGTGTTCGGATTATCATGCGACCATGAGTGACCCAAACCGCATTCTCATTATCGACGACGACGCGCGCTTGCGCGAATTGCTGCTGCGCTATCTCGGCGAGCAGGGCTTCGACGCCCGTGCCGTCCATGACGGCGAGGCGATGGACAAGGCGCTGCGTCTGGGGCGTTATCAACTGCTGGTGCTCGATCTGATGCTGCCTGGAGAAGATGGCCTTGCCATCCTGCGCAGATTGCGCGCTTCGGGAGAGAGCGTGCCGGTGATCCTGCTCACCGCAAAGGGTGATGAAGTGGATCGCATCGTCGGTCTGGAGATGGGGGCGGACGATTACCTGCCCAAGCCGTTCAACCCGCGTGAACTGGTCGCGCGCATCAACGCCGTGTTGCGCCGCAAGGGCGGACAGCCGATCGGCGCGCCCGATGCCGAAGAAAAGACCGTGAGCTTCGGCGATTGCGAACTGAATCTCGCCACGCGCATCCTTACCAAGTCCGGTGCGCCGGTTGTGCTGACCACCGGCGAGTTCGCCTTGCTCAAGGTACTTGTGACACACCCGCGCAAGCCGCTGTCGCGCGACAAGCTGATGGAGCTGGCGCGCGGGCGCGGTCACGACCCGTTCGACCGCGCCATCGACGTGCAGGTCTCGCGCCTGCGCAAGCTGGTCGAACCCGACTCCGCGAATCCGCGCTTCATCCAGACGGTGTGGGGACACGGTTACGTGTTCGTGCCGGACGGAGTGAAGTCTTGAGATTCCTTCCCCGGACGATACTGGGGCGCGCCTTCCTGCTCATCGGGGTACTGATCGCGCTGTCGGTTGCCGCGTCGGTGACGATTTTCCGCCACGCCGTGCAGGAGCCTCGCGTGCAGCAGATGGCGGAACTGGTGGTGTCGGCGGTCAACCTCACCCGCGCCGCCGTGCTGTCCTCCGCACCGGAATGGCGCGGTGCGCTGCTGGAGGAACTGCGCGATGCAGAAGGCATGCGCGTGCAATTGGCCGATGCCGCCGACGTGATCCAGCCCATGCCGGAGCATCCGTCTGAACTCCGGCTGATGATGGATGAGGCGCGCAACCGCCTGGGGGGCGACACACGCTTTGCCGCCAGGCTCAACGGCGCGGAAGGTCTGTGGGTGAGTTTTCGTATCGGCGGGGACGAGTTCTGGCTGTCGCTGCCCAGGGAGCACATCGACCATCCGCTTTCGCAGGTGTTGCTGGCGTGGGGCAGCATGGTGTTCCTGCTCGCCCTGGTCGGCGCCTACTTCATTGCGCGCCAGGTGGCGTGGCCCCTGAAACGGCTCGAACATGCGGCACATGAGGTGGGCGAGGGCCATATGCCGCCGCCGTTGCCGGAACGGGGTGCACAGGAGATCGCAACCGTATCGCACGCCTTTAACCAGATGTCCTCCGACCTCGCCGCGAGCGAGCGGGAGCGAGCGCTGGTGCTGGCAGGGATCTCGCACGACCTGCGCACCCCGCTGACGCGCGTGCGCATCGCCGCCGAGCTGACCGCGGATGCCTCGCTGCGCGAAGGGTTGGTCGCTGACGTGGAACAGATGGATGCCGTGATCCAGCAGTTCCTCGATTATGCCCGCCTCGACGAGAGCGAGGTCTCCGTGCCGACCGATGTGCATGCACTGGTGCGCGAGGTCGCACAGAGCTTTTCGGCGCAGGCCAGGTCGCTCGACCTCGACCTGCAACCGTTGCCCCAATTTTCTGTCAGGCCGCTGCTGCTGAAACGCGCGTTATCCAACCTCCTGGAAAATGCCATCAAGTATGGCGGTGGCGAGATCACCGTGCGGCTGCACCGCATGGACAGCGGGGTCGAACTGAGCGTGGCCGACCGCGGTGCAGGTATCCCCGACGAACTGCGCGAAACGGCCAAGCGCCCGTTCATGCGCCTGCAAACTGCGCGCAGCGATGCCGGCGGATCCGGCCTGGGCTTGGCCATCGTCGAGCGCGCCGCGCATCTGCATGGCGGCAAGTTTCATCTGGAAGGTCGTGAAGGGGGCGGGCTGTTAGCTAGGCTGGTGTTGCCGGACCGCTGAAGAATTCCACCGCAACCGCCTCGTCGCGAGTGCGCTTGAACGGCGGCAGACTCTGCCAGATGCGCCTGCCGTAGTGCTTGCCGATGATGCGCGGGTCGCAGATCATCAGCACACCGCGGTCGTTCTCGTCGCGGATCAGTCGCCCCGCGCCCTGTTTCAGCGTGATGATGGCGCGCGGCAACTGGTATTCCATGAAGGCGTTGTGCCCCTGTTTCTTCAGTTGTTCGATGCGCGCCGACAGCACCGGATCGTCGGGCGGGGCGAACGGCAGCTTGTCGATGATGACCAGCGACAGCGCTTCACCTCGCACGTCCACGCCCTCCCAGAACGACTGGCTGCCGAGCAGCACCGCGTTGCCATGCTCCCTGAATCGGCTCAGCAGTTCGTTGCGCGAGCCTTCTCCCTGCAGCATCAGCGGATAGTCCCAGCCGCGCCGGTCGAATTCCGCCTGCAAGATCTCATGTGCGCGCTGCATCGCGCGCAGGCTGGTGAACAGCAGGAAGGCGCGTCCCTTGCTGGCCTCGATCAGGGGGAGTGCCGCCTGAACCACAGCTTCTGTGTAGCCCTCGCTGTTCGGCTCGGGCAGGTTCTGCGGCACGTACAGCAGGCCCTGTTCGCCGTAGTTGAACGGGCTGTCCCAGCAGGCGGTTTGCGCCTTGAGCAGACCCATCTCGCCCTGGTAGTGGGAGAAATCCTGTTTCACCGCGAGCGTGGCCGAGGTGAATATCCACGCACGCGCGCTGCCGTCGATCTGCTTCTCGAATATCTCCGCGATGGACAATGGCGTGGTGTTGAGTTGCAGCGAATGATGGAACACCTCGAGCCAGCGCACCTTGTCCGGCGCGTCGCCGTCCTGCCATTGCTTCAGCTGTTGCGACAAGGCCTGTGCGCGCTGCCAGCAGTTCTCCAGCCCCTCGCTGCGCTCCGCCTGCTTCTCCAGCAGGCCGGAGAGTTGCGCGAGCTTCTCGTGCGCCGCCTTCAGTGCGGACGGGAATTCCTTGAATCCCTCCGCGACGCTGGCGGGCAAGCGTCCTTCCTTCTTGAATGACAGACGCAGGTCGCGCGCGACCTTGTCCAGTTCGTCGCAGCCCTTGGGCAGCGCAGCGAAATCCTTGGCCGAAGTCAGTGCCTCGATGCGCGCGTCTTGCGACAGGTCGAGCAGCTGCGAGGTCGAGATGCTCTCGCCGAAGAACAGGCTGGCGGTCTCCGGCAGCTGGTGCGCCTCGTCGAAGATCACCGTGTTGCAGGTGGGCAGCAGCTCGGCCACGCCCTCGTCGCGCAGCATCACGTCGGCGAAGAACAGGTGATGGTTCACCACCACCACGTCGGCTTCCATCGCCTCCTTGCGCGCCTTGAGAACGAAGCATTCCGAGTGCTGGGGGCATTCCTGACCGAGGCAGTTGTCGCGCGTCGAGGTCACGTTCATCCAGATCGGCGCGTTCTCCGGCACGTCGGCCAGCCCGCTCTTGTCGCCGCTCAGCGACTCCTTGGCGTAGCTCACGATCTTGCCCAGATGCTTCACATCCTCGCGTGTCTTGAACAGCCCGTTCGATTGGGCCAGTTCCAGATGGTAGTGGCACACATAGTTCGAGCGCCCCTTGAGCAGTGCCACCGACACCGGCGCCTTCAGCGCGTCGCGCACCATCGGCAGGTCTTTCTGGAACAGCTGGTCCTGCAGGTTCTTGGTGCCGGTCGAGATGATCACCTTGCCGCCGTTGAGCAGCGCGGGAACCAGATAGGCGAAGGTCTTGCCCGTGCCCGTTCCCGCTTCGGCCACCAGGATAGCGTTGCCGCGGATCGCCTCGGCCACGGCCATCGCCATCTCCCGCTGTTGTGCGCGCGGGCGGAAAGACGCCACCTCGGAGGTAAGCGGGCTCTGATCGGAAAAGAAACGTTCGACTTCGGTGGACACGGGGGAAATTAACTAAGCAATCAGGATGATAGATTTTCAGGGAAGACGTGACTTATAGTGCGGCAGCGATTTTACGCGATGACAGAGTGGAGAGTGGGGATTTCGATGCCCCGCAGCATTTTTGTTGGGTATCGCTACGCTCAACCCAACCTACGAAAGCTTACAAAGATATGCAGATTTATGTGGACGCCGATGCGTGTCCGAAAGTCATCAAGGAAATCCTGTTCCGCGCGGCGGAGAGGCTGCAGATCCAGTTGACGCTGGTGGCGAACAAGATGCTGTATTGCCCGCCATCGCGGGTGATACGGGCGATGCAGGTACCGGCGGGTTTCGATGTGGCCGATAACAAGATCGCTCAACTGGTTGAGCCGGGCGACCTGGTGGTCACCGCGGATATCCCGCTTGCCGCCGATGTGATCGCACGGGGCGGCCATGCCTTGAATCCGCGCGGGGAGTTCTATACCAAAGACACGATCCAGGAAAAGCTGACCATGCGCAACTTCATGGACGGCCTGCGCAGCAGCGGCGTGGAGACGGGCGGCCCGTCGGCATTCAGTCAGCGAGACACTCAGGCGTTTGCGAAGCAGCTGGACAAGTTTCTGGCGAAGCGTCCGTAGCAAGGTCCCCTCGATGTGCGCAGGCACACGCTCCCCTTGTGGTTCCGGCAGTAAGCAAATCAGCGTATGGAATCCCCCAAGGGTTGCTGGTTATAGTGCGGACGCATCGATTCGCACCAAATTCGAGCTGGATCAATCACCCATAAGGAGCCGCCATGAAGCCTCGCATCTCTCTGATTACTCTGGGCGTGGACGATCTGGAAAGATCGCTTGCGTTCTACCGCGACGGCCTCGGGTTGCCGACGCAGGGGATCATCGGCACGGAGTTCGAGCACGGAGCCGTGGCCTTCTTCGATCTGAATGCGGGATTGAAACTGGCGATCTGGCAGCGGGCCAATATTGCATACGACTGCGGTGTTCCTCTTGGGGCCCCAAGTTCTACCGAGTTCACGCTCGGACACAATGTCGCTTCCAAAGCAGAAGTCGATACGGTAATGGAACAAGCCAAAAAGGCAGGCGCCGTCATCGTGAAGTCAGCGCAGGATGCGTTCTGGGGCGGCTACTCGGGCTATTTCAAAGACCCCGACGGGCATCTATGGGAGGTCGCATGGAACCCGCAATGGGAACTTGCAGAATGAGGATGGCTGGCCGTCCTCATCCACGACGGCAGGCGTCATGAAATAGAGTCATTCTCGGGATTCCTCCCCGGGAGTTGCTTCCGGCGTCATCAGATTGATTCCTTACAATAAAACTCAAGTTTGCGTGTAGAATGCGCGCCGCATTTATACGGCTATTCAAAAAAAGTTTTTTCCGATAGAACCAAAGTTTTTTGCCATGGTCGGAAGCGCGTTTGTGCGCAGCTTCGAGGTGTCGAAGCGGACGCGAGTGCGTCGTTTGTCGGTCAATTGTTTGGGTGTGACATGCAGCAAATCGATAGAAATCGCATCAATGAGGGCAGGACCGTGAAGGTCTGGGACCTGTTCATCCGTTTCTTCCACTGGACGCTGGTGCTGGGATGCGTGACAGCCTTCATCTCCGGCGAGGTCCATGCTTCAGAGATCCATGTGCTGACCGGTTATGCCCTTTGCGCATTGCTGGTGGCGCGGGTGTATTGGGGATTCAAGGGCAGCGAGTTCGCGCGCTTCCGTTCTTTCATCTTTTCGGTCGGCGAGACGCTGGCCTATGTGCGTTCGATGTTCGGGAAACATCCCTGCAAGCATTACTTCGGGCATAACCCGGCGGGGGCGCTGATGGTGTTCACCCTGCTGGGATTGCTGGCCTCGCTGATGGTGACGGGGCTGGTGACCCTGGCTGCGATCGACTTCGAGGGGCCGCTGGTGTTCCTGGCGAACGTCGTGAGCGATGAGACCAGCTATGCGTTCCGTCATGTCCACGAGTTTCTTTCTACGGTTGGCCTGGTGCTGGTCGCATTCCACCTGATGGGCGTGGTGGGGGGCAGCATTCAGCACAATGAAAACCTGGTGAAGGCGATGGTCACGGGGAAGAAGGAATTGCCGGCGAATCAAAATGAGAATGGGGAACGTTAAAATGAAGGGTATCAAGTTGATGTGGGGGGGCGCTCTATGCCTCGCGGCATTTTCAGGGACGGCATGGGCGCAGGATCAGGCGGCTGAGTTGCCGCTGCTCTCCAGCGAATACGTCAAGGACTACGAATCGTTCAAGCTGGCCGCGAACGAAACGGATGTGCTGGTCAAGAGGCCGGAAAACACTTCACCGGTATTGAAACAGCCCGAGTTCGAGTCCCCGATGTTCACCGGCACCAAGATGCACCAATACCTGGGGCTGGCGACCGTTGGTGCCGCCGCCGCGACGTTCCTGACCCATTTTCATCCCTGCGAAGGTCCAAACTGCGGCCCCCAGCCGCCGCGCAAGACGCACGGCGCGCATGCGAACCTGGGTAGGGCGACGGCCATCCTGGCGGCGGCGACGGTCGCCACCGGTTTGCTCTATCACTGGGACGACTTCCATGCGGAAGACGGCGTGTCCGACCCCGACAACCTGCACGTCATACTGGGTGCGACCGGCGCTGCACTGATGGCTTATGCGATAAACAAGTCCGCACGCTCCACAGTGCCCACCAGCCATGCGGCGATGGCGGAACTGGGGGCGCTCAGCATGGTGGTCGCGATCAAATTGACCTGGTGATGGAGAGATAGAGTGAAGAAGACATACACATTGATGGCAGTGATCGGCGCGTTGTTCATGGCTTCCAACGCTTGGGCGACTCCGGCTACCGACGGGCTGTTCGCGCGCTACAAGTCCCAGGGCGCACCAGGCTTCGATGCCGAACGCGGCAAGAAGAACTGGACCAAACGGGTCAAGAGCGAGGGAGGCGAGATGATGTCCTGCACCACTTGCCACGGCGACGACCTGACCAAGCCGGGCAAGCATAACAAGACCAGCAAGGTCATCCAGCCGATGGCGCCGAGCGCCAATCCTGAGCGCCTCACCGATGCGAAGAAGGTCGAGAAGTGGTTCAAGCGCAACTGCAACGACGCATGGGGACGCGAGTGCACGGCGCAGGAGAAGGGCGATTTCCTCAAGTTCCTCTTGGCCAAATAACGATGGGAGAGATGATGCAAAACAGATTCAAAGCGGCCATGCTGGCCGCAGGATTATTGACCAGCAGCGGCGCTGTCCTGGCCGAAGAGACTTTCACTGGGTGGTGGATCAGCCCGTGGCGTCACAAGGAAGTAAAGCCGGTCGACAACAAGACCTGGAAGGAAGAATGCGGCTCTTGCCACATGGCTTATCCGCCCGGCCTGTTGCCGAGCAAATCCTGGGAAAAGCTGCTGAACGAAAAGGCCCTGGGCGATCACTTCGGTGACGATGCTTCGCTGGACGAGGAGACGCTGAAGGAGATCCGCGATTACGCGCTGGCGAACGCGGCGGACAAGTCCTGGTACAAGCGCTCGCGCAAGATCGCGATGGCGACCGAACAGGTTGAGGCACCGCTGCGCATCACCGAGGTGCGTTACATCAAGCGCAAGCACCACGAGATTCCCGAGAAGATGATCAAGGGCAACAAGGACGTGAAGTCGCTGAGCTTCTGCAACGCCTGCCACACCAAGGTGGAAGAAGGCACCTTCGATAACGACACCGTGCGGATTCCGAACTATCCGGACTGGAAGGACTGATAGCCTGGAGCCAGAATAAAGGGAACTCGCGTTTGCGAGTTCCCTTTTTTTCGACCATAGTCAGTGCCCACCAAGACGGGCAACGAAAGGCGGTCTTGCCCACCAGATCAGCGTGACCAGCGACAGCATCAGCAGTGCAGACAGTGTCAGGATGTGATCGGTGGCGAGGGTATAGGACTGGGTGTTGATCATGCGCTCCAGCCAGGCATGGGCGGCATCGTCCGGCATGCCCAGTTGGCGCAGGCGATCCAGGTAATCGTTTACCGCCGGGTTATAGGGATGGATGTTTTCCATCAGCCTTGCATGCTGTTCCGCTGCGTCGCTGGCCCACAGCCAGGTGGTGATGGCGGTGCCGAAACTGGCGCCCAGGTTGCGCATGAGATTGGTGATGCCGGAAGCCGCCGCGACGCGCTCCGCGGGCAGGCCGGAAATGCTGATGGTGACCAGCGGCAGGAAGAAGCAGGCGATGCCGATACCCATGAACAAGCGGCTCAGGGCGACCGGCCAGTAGTCGATGTCCGGGGTGAATCGCGCGCTCCAGAAGCCGACCAGCGCAAACACGATGAAGCCGAACGTGGTGATGGCCCGGGCATCGATACGGTTGATGTAGATGCCGATGACCGGTCCGAGAAAAAACGCCAGTACGCCGCCGAACGCTACCGTCTTGCCCGCCCAGAACGCGGTGTAGCCCTGAAAGACCTGCAACCACAGAGGAACGATCACGACTACGCCGAAGAACGCGATCGAACCCAACAGCAGGCACACCGATCCCACCAGGAAATTGCGCTGAGCAAACAGGCTCAGGTCGACCAGCGGCGCGGACTCGCCCAGTTCCCAGACGACGAACGTCAACAGCCCGACTGCCGACAGCACCCCCAGCGTGACGATGGTAGCGGAGTTGAACCAGTCCAGTTCGTTGCCCTTGTCGAGCAGGATCTGCAGCGAACCGATGCCGACGATCAGCAGGGCCAATCCGACCCAATCGATTCTCTGATGGCGTTTGGCGGGCTGGATGACATCGCGTCCCGCCATCAATATGGCCACGGAAACACCGACCAGCAGACCGACCGGCAGATTGACCAGAAATATCCAGTGCCAGGTGGCGTTGTCGATCAGCCAGCCGCCCGACAGCGGGCCAACGATCGGCGCGATCACCGTGGTCATCGCCCAGATGCCGAGCGCCAGCCCGCGCTGATGCGGCGGGTAGATGGTGGTGAGCAACGTCTGCGACAAAGGGATCATGGATGCACCGAACACGCCCTGCATCACGCGCGAGGCGAGCAGCATCGGGAAGGAGAATGACATCGCGCATAGAAGCGAGGCCAGGGTGAACAGCAGGGTGGAGGCGACGAAGGTGCGCACTTCACCAAAGCGTCCTGCAAGAAAACCGGCCAGCGGCAACATGATGGCCTCGGCTACCGAATAGGACGTGATGATCCAGGTGCCCTCTGTCGGCGTGACCGCAAAATCCCCAGCCATGGTAGGCACGGCAACATTGACGATGGTCAGGTCCAGAACATTCATGAACGAGCCCAGGCCGAGAGCTATCGTGGCGAGCACCAGTCTGATGCCGCTGAGCACGCCGGGAGCAACCGGTGCACCAGCGATATCGGTGGCTTGAGCGGAGCTCACTTTCGTTCCAGGTTGTCGGCGATGATCTGCGCCACGTGCGCATCGGCGGACTTGATGTCCTGCGCATATACGGCAGTGGCGGCGATCGCCCTGGCATCGGGCAAGGTCGTCAGCATGGGGCCGCTGCGGTCATGCGTGTCGATGCTGACATCCATTGAGAGTCCGATGCGCAACGGATGCGCCTGCAACTCCTTGTCATCCAGCGCGATACGTACCGGCAGGCGCTGCACGATCTTGACCCAGTTGCCGGTGGCGTTCTGCGCGGGCAGCAGGGCGAAGGCGGAGCCGGTGCCGGGCGTCAGGCCCAGTACCTTGCCGTGAAAGGTGGTAGCGCCACCGTAAAAATCGGAGGTCAGCGTGGCGGGCTGGCCGATGCGCACATCGCGCAATTCGGTTTCCTTGAAATTGGCATCCAGCCAAACCTTGTCGAGTGGCACGATAGCCATCAGTGCAGCACCGGGAACGACTCGTTCACCGAGTTGCACCGTGCGCTTGGCGATCTGTCCGCTGACCGGTGCGCGTACGCGTGTGCGTGCCAGCGCGAGCATCGCTTCGCGCACCCGTGCTGCGGCGGCGCGCACATTGGGGTGGTTTTCCAGTGACGTGTTATCCACGAGCGCGCTGGATATGCTGGCCTGGTCCTGGGTCTGCGAAATCGTCGCACTGGCTGCTTTTACCGCGCTGGCGGCTGCGTCATATTGCGCTTTTGCCGCATCTCTTGCCGTTTGTGCGATCTGCACGTTCTCCGGCGAAATGAAGTTTTGCCGGGCCAATGCCTCACGGCGTTTGAATTCCGATTCGGCCTGGGCCAGCGTCGCGTTGCTACGTGCCAGTTCCGCTTGCGCACGTGCCAGATCGGCGCGGCGCTGCGCGAGGAGCGGCAGATTGCCGTGATTGGCTGCATACAGGCCGCGCACTTCGCGCACCGCCGACGCCAGTGCGGCTTCGGCAGAGTCCAGCTGCAGGCGAGAGTCGTTATCGTCCAGTTGCACCAGAAGTTGGCCTTCGGCCACGGCTTGGGTGGTGTCGCCGTGAATGGCGATCACCGTTCCGCCGGTCAGCGGCGTCACCGCGACGATGTCTCCGCCGACATAGGCATCGTCGGTTGTGGTGCGCCACTTTCCGATGAAGAACCACCATGCGGAGACCGCCAGCAGGATCGTCGCCAGCGATACGGTGATGAGCAGCAGGAGTGTGCGCCGCCGGCCAGGTGTTATGGGAGGTGTCCGGTTTTCGGGATCGATCATGAAGGTGGGCCGAGGTTACCCACTCAACAGGGCTGCCAAATGATGCCTAGCGCAAGGAGAAGGTCATGCAGTTGGCTTCGCTTCTGATCATGCCGACCTGGATGCTTTCCGCCATGCATTCCAGGTCCTCGTTGTGCTTGCAGGATGCCGTCTTGCAGGCACCGATGCCGGCGATTTGTTTGGTCTGTTTGGTGTGTGCCGTTCCCGCCATGAAAGTGTCGCAGCCGGGATGAACACTGTCACCGATGGTGATGGCGCGGGCGTGGCACTTGCTGCTGCCGTTGTAGCTGCACTCGCTGACCATGCATTTGCTGACCATGGGCATTTCGATGGTGACTTTGTTCATGGGGCGATCTCCTTGACTGGTATCCGGACGGCTCAAGATGTCGACCTGAGGGGGGCGTTGCCGCTATGCATGGTAGCAAGGGGGAGGACCTCCATGCAGTGCAGCAACGCCTCCGGCAGTTCGCGGAATAGAGTACCGTCGGCCCGCCGGCCTCGCGACAGCAGGTTTCCGTTGCGAGGCTTGTCAGGTTAGCCACTTCGTCCGACATTTCAAATAAGTAATACAACCTATTTTTCCCTGTCATTCAGGGGAGTTGCCGGATTATTCGTATTGGTTTTTCATTGATCGGAATAGATCGAGACGCTTGCCTGCGGAGGTTGTTCGGCACTCTGGAGGCCGTACCCGCGGGGGAATGCGCAGGATGAAACAATGACTATCTAGGCCGAACTATCTAGGTAATCGTGGCTATACCTATGCCGAATTGCCTAGGCCGGATGGCATATGGTTATTTGGTGATGCACTTGCTACTGTTCCAGCCCGTTAAAGTTTACGCAGCAGGATTGAAAATGGTCCGGGGCGATATTCGCTAATGAGGCGGCCCCTTTTGTTGTTGGTCATTCTTGTGGAGGTTGTCATGAGATTCTTTACCGATCAATTTTTTTCGGAAGCACAGAAAACCAGGCTTTTGGAGAATACACACCTGATAGAGCATCCCAGCGTAAGGCTGGGAGATCAGGGAATTCAGTCCCGTCAGCAGGAACCAGTGTTCTATATGGAATGGCAGCAGGACCATACAGATCCGGCGAAAGTGGCGGTGGACGAAGGCCTGAACGGACCGGCGCAGGTTACTGATCTGTCTGCGGTGATGGTGATGCTGCTGGTGGGCGTGTTCGGTGGGCTGTTCGTGTTTGATGTGCTGATAGGCTGACGGCTTGAAACAGGCGCCGATGGCATATGCCATCGGCGTTTTTCATTGTGGGCCATGCTTGCGCCGCGATTTTGTTGTGCGCTATTGTGCGCGGCATTATTGGAGGCGGCATGGCGAAGGCGAAAACGATTTATTCCTGCACCGAGTGCGGGGGGCAGACACCGAAGTGGCAGGGGCAGTGCCCGCACTGCATGGCATGGAACACGCTGGTCGAGTCGGTCGCGGAGCCTGCAGCAAAAGGCGGCAACCGTTTCAGCGCGCTGGCGGCGAGCGGCCAGGTGCAGAGACTCTCCGAAGTCGAGGCGGCGGAAGTACCGCGCACCCCGACGGGCATCGCCGAGTTCGACCGCGTCCTGGGCGGCGGGCTGGTGGAAGGCGCGGTGGTGCTGATCGGCGGCGACCCGGGCATCGGCAAGTCCACCCTGCTGCTGCAAGTGCTTGCGCATCTCTCGAATCAGCAGAACACTCTCTACGTCAGCGGCGAGGAATCGGCGCAGCAGATCGCGCTGCGCGCAAAGCGCCTGTCGCTCGATGCGCAAGGCCTGCGACTGCTGCCCGAGATCCAGCTCGAGAAGATCCAGTCCACCATCGCGCAGGACAAGCCGGACGTGGTGGTGATCGACTCCATCCAGACCGTGTATTCCGAGCAACTTACTTCCGCGCCCGGCTCTGTCGCGCAGGTGCGCGAGTGCGCCGCGCAGCTCACCCGCATCGCCAAGAGCAGCGGCATCACCATGATCCTCGTCGGTCACGTCACCAAAGAGGGTGCGCTGGCGGGCCCTCGCGTGCTGGAACACATCGTCGACACGGTACTGTATTTCGAGGGCGACACGCATTCCAGCTTCCGCCTGATACGTGCGTTCAAGAACCGCTTTGGCGCGGTCAATGAACTCGGCGTGTTCGCGATGACCGAGAAGGGGCTGCGCGAGGTGAGCAATCCATCCGCGCTGTTTCTGTCGCAGCACGGCGAGCAGGTCGCCGGTTCCTGCGTGATGGTCACGCAGGAAGGCACGCGTCCTCTGCTGGTGGAGATACAGGCGCTGCTCGATGAAGCGCATTCGCCCAACGTTCGACGCTTGTCGCTCGGGCTGGAGCAGAATCGCCTCGCAATGCTGCTTGCCGTGCTGCACCGCCACGCGGGTATCGCCTGTTTCGACCAGGACGTGTTCATCAACGCCGTGGGCGGCGTGAAGATCACCGAGCCGGGCGCGGACCTCGCGGTGATCCTCGCCATGGTCTCCAGCCTGCGCAACAAGCCGCTGCCTGAAAAGCTGGTGGTGTTCGGCGAAGTGGGGCTGGCGGGCGAGGTGCGCCCGGTGCAGCGCGGGCAGGAACGCCTGAAAGAGGCCGCCAAGCTCGGCTTTACCCACGCCATCATCCCGAAGGCCAACGCGCCCAAGCAGAAGATTGCGGGCATGGAGATCATTGCGGTGGAGCGTGTCGAACAGGCGGTCGAGCGCATGCGCTGATTTTTCTTGTCGCCGTGTTGTGCGGCCCGCCGTCTCGCGTTAAAGTGCGGCTGAAGCAATAACAATAACGAATCGGGAGAGTAGCGCATGGTGTTGACCCTTCTGCTGGTGCTGGCGGTGTTCGTACTGCTCGCGTTCTTCCGTGCCTCGATCACCAGTTGGGTGCTGGCGATCATGGTGGCCGTGCCGGTTCTTGCAATCCAGGCGCGCGTCTCCGATGCCGCCTTGCAGGTGGTCTACATCGGACTGTTCCTGTTCATCGTGCTGTTCGGTATTCCCTACATGCGCCGCCACGTGGTCAGCGGCTCCATCCTCAAGATATTCCGCAAGGTACTGCCGCAGATCTCCGCCACCGAGCAGGAGGCCATCGATGCCGGAACGGTGTGGTGGGACGGCGACCTGTTCAGCGGCCAGCCGGACTGGAACAAGCTGCGGGCGTTTCCCAAATGCGAACTGAAGCCGGAGGAGCAGGCCTTCCTCGACAACGAGGTCGAGCAACTGTGCTCGATGCTGGACGACTGGGATATCACCCACAAGCGCGCCGACCTGCCGCCGGAAGTGTGGCAGTTCATGAAGGACAAGGGCTTCTTCGGGATGATCGTGCCCAAGAGTTACGGCGGGCTAGAGTTCTCCGCGCAGGCGCACTCGGCGGTGGTTGCCAAGGTGGCTTCGCGCAGCGGCACGGCGGCAGTGACCGTGATGGTGCCGAACTCGCTTGGTCCTGCCGAGTTGCTGTTGCATTACGGTACCACCGAGCAGAAGGATCGGTACCTGCATCGTCTGGCAAAGGGGCAGGAAGTGCCGTGTTTTGCGCTGACCGGTCCGTTCGCGGGGTCCGATGCGGGCGCTATCCCCGATTTCGGCGTGGTATGCCACGGCGAATTCGCCGGGCAGAAGGATGTGTTGGGCATCCGCCTGAACTGGGAGAAACGCTACATCACACTGGCACCGGTCGCCACGCTGGTCGGCCTGGCGTTCAAGCTGTATGACCCCGAGCGGCTGCTCGGCGGCGAGACGGATCGCGGCATCACGCTGGCGCTGATCCCCGCCGATACGCCGGGCGTGCAGCTCGGCCGCCGCCACTTTCCGCTGAATTCCGCGTTCCTGAACGGCCCGACGCAGGGCAGGGACGTGTTCATCCCGATGGAGTACATCATCGGCGGCACGTCACGTGTGGGGCAGGGCTGGCGCATGCTGATGGAATGCCTCGCTGCGGGGCGTTCGATCTCGCTGCCAGCCAGCAGCGTCGGCGGCATGAAGATGGCGGCGCGCACCACGGGTGCCTATGCGCGCGTGCGCAAGCAGTTCAAGCTGCCCATCGGCAAGTTCGAAGGTATCGAGGAACCGCTGGCCCGCATCGGTGCGCATACCTACATGGTTGATGCCGCGCGTCGCTTCACTGCCTTGGCGGTGGACCTGGGCGAGAAGCCTTCGGTGCTCTCTGCCGCCATCAAGTATCACGCCACCGAGCGCAGTCGTATCGTCATCAACGACGCGATGGACGTGCACGGCGGCAAGGGCATCTGCCTCGGTCCGGACAACTACCTCGGGCGCGGCTACCAGCAGATGCCCATCGGCATCACCGTGGAAGGGGCGAACATCCTGACGCGCACCATGATCATCTTCGGGCAGGGGGCGATCCGCTCCCATCCCTATGTGCTCAGGGAGATCGCCGCATCGCATGAGCAGAACCATGAGCGCGCCCTGCGCCAGTTCGACAAGGCGTTGTTCGGCCACATCACCTTCGCCATGAGCAACGCGGCGCGCAGCTTTGTGTTCGGCCTGAGCAACGGCTATGGCGCTCCCGTGCCACAAGGCTCCGAAACGTATCGCTACTACCAGCAGTTGACGCGCTTCTCCGCCGCCTTCGCCCTGAGCGCCGACGTGGCGATGGCGGTGCTGGGCGGTTCGCTGAAGCGGCGCGAGAAGATCTCGGCGCGATTGGGTGACGTGCTGAGTCTGCTCTACCTGTGCTCGGCGACCCTGAAACGTTTCGAGGACGACGGGCGTCCTGCCGAGGACCTCCCGCTGCTGCACTGGGCGATGCAGGACGCGCTGTACCGCATCCAGCAATCCTTCATGGGCGTGATCCAGAATTTCCCCAACATTCTGGTGCGCTGGGTGTTGAGCGGCTTGATCTTCCCGCTGGGCTTGCGCGTGTCGCCGCCTTCGGACGAACTTGGCCACCGGATCGCTACGTTGCTGATGAAGCCGGGTGAGGCGCGCGACCGCCTGACCGCAGGCATGTTCATCGCGAAGGATGAAAACGATGCCGTGGGGGCGCTCGAAGCCGCGCTCGCCAGCACGCTGGCGTGCGAACCGTTGCAGGCGAAGCTGGAAGAGGCGCGCAAGGCGGGCAAGCTGAAGGAACCGGACGAGGTGGCTCGCATCTCCGAGGCGCGCGACAAGGGCATCATCGACGCGGAGCAGGCCTTATTGCTTGAACGCGATTACGCGCTGAGGCGCAAGGTCATCATGGTTGATGACTTCGCGCCGGAAGAGTTGAGGGCGAACGGCTGATGGCCGGGTTGCGCGACAAGGTGGTATTCATCACCGGTTCCAGTCGCGGCATCGGGCGGGAGATCGCGCTGCGCTGCGCACGAGACGGCGCGAAGGTAGTCATCACCGGCAAGACGTCGGAGCCGCACCCCAGGCTGCCCGGCACCATCCACAGCGTCGCCGGGGAGGTGGAGGCGGCGGGCGGGAAGGCGCTGGCGATCCAGCTGGATGTGCGCGACGAGCAGGCGATCCAGTCCGCGCTGGCACAGACGGTGGAACGCTTCGGCGGCCTCGACGTACTGGTGAACAACGCCAGCGCGATCAGCCTCGGCGGCACACTGGATACGCCCGCGAAAAAGCTGGACCTGATGTGGGACGTGAACATGCGCGCGACCTTCCTGATGTCGCAGGCCTGCATCCCGCATCTGAAGAAGGCGGCCAATCCGCACATACTGAACATGTCGCCGCCTCTCAACATGGATGCGAAATGGTTTGCGCCGCACCTGGCCTACACGATGTCGAAGTACGGCATGAGCATGTGCGCGCTGGGCATGGCTCGCGAGTTCGCCTCTGACGGCATCGCGGTGAATTGTCTTTGGCCGCGCACCACCATCGCGACCGCCGCCATCGAATTCAATTTCCCGGAAGCGATGCTGCGCGCTTCGCGCAAACCGGCCATCGTGGCCGACGCTGCCCGGCAGATACTGGTGCGCGACAGCCGCGATTGCAGCGGCAACTTTTTCATCGACGAAGCGGTGCTGCGCGAGGCGGGAGTGACCGATTTCGGGCAATATGCGGACGAGCCCGGCGTGGCGCCGTACGGCGATTTGTTTCTGGATTAGCTGAAGGAAGTGTTGGGGGAGAGATGCAGGCACAACAAGACGATGTGATCACGCCGCAGCAGGCGGTGACCTTGCACGGGCTGTTTCTGGAGCGCGTGCGCCGCACGCCGGACAAGATCGCCTACCGGCATTTCCAGCAGAACGCATGGCGCGATCTCACCTGGCGCGAGATGCGCAGCCAGGTGGCGCGCTGGCAGGCTGCGCTGGCAGGGCTGGGTCTGCAGCGCGGCGACCGCGTCGCCATCATGCTGCGCAACTGTCCCTACTGGATGATGTTCGACCAGGCTGCGATGTCGCTCGGGCTGGTGGTGGTGCCGCTGTACACCGTGGACCGGCCGGATAACATCGCCTACATCGTCAACGATGCCGGCGTGAAGGTGCTGCTGTTCGAGACCGCCGAACAATGGCAGGCGTTGCGTACTGTGCGCGACAAACTCGGTAGCGTGCTGCGTTTCATCAGTATCGACAGCATTCGCAACAACAACGATCACAGCCTGCAATCCATGGCGGAGTTCCTGCCGCCCGCCGCGCAACTGCTGCGCGCGCAGCTCGGAAATCCGGATGAGCTCGCCAGTATCATCTATACCTCGGGTACCACCGGCAAGCCCAAGGGCGTGATGCTGAGCCACGCGAACATGCTTTCCAACGCCCATGCCTGCCTGGACACGTTCACCGTGCACAGCAACGACCTGTTCCTGTCGTTCCTGCCGTTGTCGCACACCTTCGAGCGCACGCTGGGCTATTACCTGGCGGTGATGACCGGCACCACCGTCGCCTTCGCGCGTTCCATCCCGCTGTTGTCCGAAGACCTGAAGACCATCCGCCCGACGCTGATCATTTCCGTGCCGCGCATCTACGAGCGCATCTATGGGGCGATCCGCGCCAGGCTGGAAGATGGCTCGTCGTTGCGCCGCAGCCTGTTTCACCTCGCGGTGGAGACCGGCTGGGCCCGCTTCGAGCATGCACAAGGGCGCGGGCCGTGGAAGGTGTCGTTCCTGCTCTGGCCGCTGCTGCAGAAACTGGTCGCGCAGAAAGTCCTCGACCGGCTGGGCGGACGGCTGCGTAGCGCGATCAGCGGCGGCGCCGCGCTCGCGCCGGAGATCTCTCGCGTGTTCATCGGCCTGGGCCTCCCCATCGTGCAGGGCTACGGCCTGACCGAGACCAGCCCGGTGATTTCCGGGAACTGCAAGGGCATGAATTTCCCGGATAGCGTCGGACAGCCGATACGCGACGTGCAAGTGCGCCTCGGCGAGCAGAGCGAGCTCCTGGTGAAGGGGCCGAACGTGATGCTGGGCTACTGGAACAATCCGGAGGCGACTCGCGCGATGATAGATGCCGACGGCTGGCTGAACACCGGCGACGTGGCGCATATCGCCGACACCGGACACATCTACATCACCGGGCGCACCAAGGAGATCATCGTCATGTCGAACGGCGAGAAGATTCCGCCGACCGATATGGAGATCGCCATCCTGCACGATCCATTGTTCGACCAGGTGATGATCTTCGGCGAGGCGCATCCCTATCTGGTCGCGCTGGCCGTGGTCAATCCGCAAGGCTGGGAGCACTTCGCGCAGGAAGTCGGTATCCGCGCCGACATGCCCGAGGCGCTGACCGACAGCCGCGTCGAGGCCAAGGTGCTGAAGCGCATCGCGCGCAACCTGCGCGACTTTCCGGGCTACGCCAAGGTGAACCGAGTGTTGCTGTTGCGCGAGCCGTGGTCCATCGAGAATGGCCTGCTGACGCCGACGCTCAAGATCAAGCGCGCCGAAGTCGCGCAGCGTTTCGCAACCGAGATCAGGGAACTCTACGATGGGCACTGACATGGACCAGCCGATGGCCACCACCCTGCCGCATCGCGAGCCGACCCTGCGCGTGGCGGCGATGCCGTCGGACGCCAACTACACCGGCGACATCTTCGGCGGCTGGCTGATGGGACAGGTGGATGTGGCAGGCAGCATCCACGCGGTGCACCGCGCCAAGGGCCGGGTGGCGACCGTGGCGGTCAATTCCTTCGTGTTCCAGCAGCCGATCTTCGTGGGAGACGTGGTGAGTTTCTACGCGCAGATCATCAAGGTCGGCCGCACCTCGATCACCGTGGATGTCGAGGTCTATGTGCAGCGCGACCCGGAGAATCCGACCTGCCTGAAGGTGACCGAGGCGACGCTGACCTATGTTGCAGTGGGCGAGGATCGCAGGCCGCGCGTCGTTCCGCCGGAGGGTTAGGCTCGTTATCACAGAATTTTTTCATAACAACAGGGAGAGGCGGTCATGATGTTCAAGAAAAGGATAATCGGCTGTTCGGTGGCGGGCGCGTTGCTTGCAATGGCGGGAAACGCGGCGGCTTCCGGGTTCGGGTTGCTCGAGCAGAGCGCGAGCGGCTTGGGCAACGCCTATGCCGGCGGGGCGGCGGGGGCGGAAGATGCCACCACCATCTTTTTTAATCCCGCCGGGATGTCGCGCCTCTCCGGCAAGCAGATCGTGGTGGGGGCGACTGCGATCAAGCCTACGGGAAAATTCGCCGGGACGGTTACGGGCCTTGCCCCGTTGCAGGTCGCGGGAACAGGCGCGGGGGGAGATGCGGGAAGCTGGGAGTTGGTGCCGAACGCTTACTTTGCCATGGAGGTGAATCCGCGAACCCGAGTCGGGTTGGGCATCAATGCCCCGTTCGGTCTGCAGACCGAATATGACCCTGCCTGGATGGGGCGCTATCAGGGAATCAAGTCCAGACTTGAAACCATTAACCTGAATCCTTCCATTTCTTACCAGGTCAATGACACCGTGACCCTGGGCGCCGGTGTGAACTACCAGCGCATCAAGGGCGTGTTGACCAGCATGACGAACTTCAGCGCGGCGGCCTTTGCTGCCGGTGCGGGTGTGTTTGCTTTGGTCGGAGCGAATAAGGAGGGACTCAGTACCCTTACAGGCAGCGATACCGCGTGGGGTTACAACCTGGGCGCGCTGATCAATGTCAGCCCTGTGACCCGTGTGGGTGTCGCCTATCGCTCGCGGCTCAAATACAACCTTGGCGGGACGGTGACCTTTGCGAACCGGCCTGCCGCCCTTGCCGCAGCGCTTCCCGACCAAGCGGTCACGCTGGCGGTCACGACGCCAGACATCTTCTCGGTCAGTGCGGTTCACCAGCTCGACGACAAGTGGGAAATCATGGGGGACGCGACCTGGACCGGCTGGAGCGTTTTTCAACAGCTCAATGTGCTGAAGATGAACGGGACTTCGTTGAGTGTCCCAACGCCGGAAAACTGGAAAGATACCTGGCGCATCTCCGCCGGGGCCAGCTATCGCTACAACAGTCAGTGGCTTGCGCGGATGGGTGTCGGCTACGACCAGACGCCGATCTCCGATGCCTATCGCACGGTCCGTATTCCGGACCAGGATCGCTACCAGATCGCGCTGGGCGGACAGTATAAGCCGACTCGCGACAGTGCCATCGATTTCAGCTACAGCCACCTGTTCATGAGAAATGCCGCGGTCAATCAGAATGCGGCCGTTAATACCGACCTTGCGGGCAAGGGGTTGTTATCCGGCTCCTTCAAAGTCAGCGCCGACATCCTGAGCGTGCAATACACCTACGGCTTCTGACCGCCGCACCGGAGGGAAGGCGCCGCCTTCCCTTTTTACTTGGAGGATCGCGATGTCGAAGGATTTCCGGATACGCAAGGTGGCCGTGCTCGGTGCGGGCGTGATGGGCGCGCAGATCGCCGCACATCTCGTCAACGCCAACATCCCAACGCTGCTGTTCGACCTGCCTGCGAAAGAAGGCGAGCCGAACGGCGTCGTCAACAAGGCGCTGGAAGGGCTGAAGAAACTCGAGCCCGCGCCGCTGTCGAGCCCCTCGCGCGTGAGCTACATCGCCGCCGCGAACTACGACCAGCATCTCGACAAGCTGCGCGACTGCGACCTGGTGATCGAGGCCATCGCCGAGCGCATGGACTGGAAGTCAGACCTGTACCGCAAGGTCGCGCATCACCTGAACGAACACGCCATCTTCGCCAGCAACACCTCCGGCCTTTCCATCAACCAGCTGGCACAGGCATTCCCCGAGAACCTGCGCCATCGTTTCTGTGGCATCCACTTCTTCAACCCGCCGCGCTACATGCACCTGGTCGAGCTGATTCCCAGCGCGCAGACTGAAGCCGCGCTGCTCGACAGTCTCGAAGCCTTCCTTGTGTCCGGCCTGGGCAAGGGCGTGGTGCGCGCGAAGGATACGCCCAACTTCATTGCCAACCGCATCGGCGTGTTCTCGCTGCTCGCCACGCTGCACCACGCACAGCGCCTGGGCCTCGGCTTCGATACCGTGGATGCACTGACCGGGCGCTACCTCGGTCGTCCCAAGAGCGCGACGCTGCGCACGCTGGACGTGGTCGGCCTCGACATCTTCGCGCACGTGGTTGGCACCATGCGCGACAACCTGCTGGATGATCCCTGGCACCGCTATTTCGCCGTGCCGGACTGGCTGGACGGCCTGGTCGCGCAGGGCGCGCTGGGGCAGAAGAGCAAGCGCGGCGTGTACCAGAAGATCGGCAAGGAGATCCACGTGCTGGACCTGCACACCGGCCAGTATCGGCTCTCGCACGGCGAGGTGGATGACACGGTGAAGGCCATCCTGCGCGAGCGCGACTGGGGCAAGAAACTGCACGAGCTGCGCAACAACGCGCACCCGCAGGCGCAGTTCGTGTGGAGCGTGTTCCGTGACCTGTTCCACTACTGCGGCGTGCACCTGCCGCGCATCGCCGACAATGCGCGCGACCTCGACCTCGCGGTGCGCTGGGGCTTCGGCTGGGACAGCGGCCCATTCGAGATCTGGCAGGCGGCGGGCTGGCAGCGCATCACCGGCTGGCTGGAGGAAGAGCGCGCGCACGGCAAGACCATGAGCGATGCGCCGCTGCCGAAATGGGCCATCGATCCGGAACGCACCGGCGTGCATGGCGCGCAGGGTTCTTATTCGCCGCGCACCGGCGCCGACCAGCCGCGCGCGCAGCTGTCCGTGTACCGGCGGCAGGAATTCCCGGACCGACTGCTGGGAGAAGAAGCACGCTACGGCGAGACCATCTTCGAGAACGACAGCGTGCGCCTGTGGCACGGCGACGACGACATCGCCATCCTCAGCTTCAGGAGCAAGATGCACGTCATCGGCGACGAGGTGCTGGACAGCATACAGCGCGCCGTCGCGGAGGCCGAGGCGAACTGGCGCGGCCTCGTCATCTGGCAGACTGAGCCGCCGTTCTCTGCGGGCGCGAACCTGCTGCAACTGATGCAGGGCGTGCGGCCGCAGACAGAGGAGGGCGGATTGTTCGGCAAGCTCGCGCAGGCCGCGGAGCGCGTCAAATACACCGTCGCGGGCGGCGGCGGGATCGGCGGCGTGCTGAACGCGGCAATCGGCAACGTGCCTGAGGTCGAGGCCGTGGTCGCCAAGTTCCAGCAGACCACGCAACGCATCAAGTACGCGCAGGTGCCGGTGATCGCTGCGGTGGACGGCCTGGCACTTGGCGGCGGCTGCGAGATCATCATGCACGCGGCGCGCGTGGTCGCCTCGCTCGAAAGCTACATCGGCCTTGTCGAAGTTGGCGTCGGCCTGCTGCCCGCGGGCGGCGGCTGCAAGGAAGCGGCGCAGCGCGCCTCGCAGGAAGCCAGGGCCATCACGACCAACGGCAACGCCAACGATCCATTCCCCTTCCTCAAGCGCTACTTCCAGAACATCGCCATGGGCGAAGTCGCGAAGAGCGCCGAGCTCGCGCGCGAGATGGGCTATCTGCGCCACGGCGACCGCATTGTGATGAACCGCTTCGAGGTGCTACACGTCGCCAAGCAGGAACTGCGCGCGCTCACCGCCACCGACTACCGCCCGCCGCTGCCGCCCGCGCAGATACAGGTGGCGGGGCGCACCGGCATCGCCACGCTGCAGATGGCGATGGTCAACATGCTCGAAGGCGGATTCATCTCCGAACACGACTACCGCGTCGGCCTCGCCGTCGCCGAGACCCTGTGCGGCGGCGACGTGGACGCTGGCAGCCTGGTGGACGAGCAATGGCTGCTCGACCTAGAACGCCGCAACTTCATGGCGCTGCTCGCGACCGAGAAGACGCAGGCGCGCATCGAGCACATGCTGAAGAACGGGAAGGCGCTGAGGAACTAATATGTTGACGGATGTTGGTGAATACATCGTCGGAGCTTATCTCCAAGTAGAGGAAGGCTGTGATTTTGTCGATTACAACATTAGGCCGCCAGGTGGTGGTTTAGAGGGATTGGGCGAACTTGATGTTGTAGGTTTGAACTTCAAAACAAAGACTGCGTTCGTATGCGAGGTAACAACTCATATCAGAGGTGTGTTGTATAAGAACAATCAAGAGACTGTTGAGAGAATTAAAAAGAAGCACGAAAGGCAGAAAAAATATGCTTCTGAAAATTTGTCGAATTTTAAGACTATCAAGTACCAATTTTGGTCGCCTGTGGTGCCACGAGGGTACATCACAGAGCATTTGGAAAAAATTAGCGGTCTCGAACTGGTCATCAATGGAGAGTACAAGAAACGTATTCTCCTGCTGAGGGATAAAGCTAGAGAGATGACGCATGATGCTAAGAACCCAGTTTTTCGGGTGCTTCAGATATTGGAGCATCTTCGAGATTGATAACTGTCGCACGAGTGTCGGGTTACGTTGTGCTAATCCGGTTGTAGCCATTTAGGAGAGCGCCATGACCAAACAAATCCAGGAAGCCTACATCGTCGCCGCGACGCGCACGCCGGTGGGCAAGGCGCCGCGCGGGATGTTCCGCAACACTCGGCCGGACGATCTGCTGGCGCATGCGCTGAAGAGCGTGCTGATGCAATGCCCGAACCTGGAGCCGGGAGCGGTGCAGGACGTGATCGTCGGCTGCGCGATGCCGGAGGCGGAGCAGGGCACCAACGTGGCCCGCATCGCGCTGCTGCTCGCGGGGCTGCCGCACGGCGTGCCGGGCGTGACGGTGAACCGCTTCTGCGCCTCCGGCCTGCAGGCGGTGGCGATGGCCGCGGACCGTATCCGTCTCGGCGAAGCGGACGTGATGATCGCGGGCGGGGTCGAGAGCATGAGCATGATCCCGATGATGGGCAACAAGGTGGCGATGAACCCGGAGATCTTCGCGCGCGAGGAGAATGTCGCCATCGCCTACGGCATGGGCCTCACCGCCGAAAAGGTGGCGGCGCGCTGGAAGGTGTCGCGCGAGGCGCAGGACGAGTTCGCGCACGAGAGCCATCGACGCGCGCTGCAGGCCATCGTCGAGGGATCGTTCCGCGACGAGATCACGCCGTATCCCATTGCCGAACACCAGCCTGACCTCGCAACGCGCGAGGTGCGCCTCGCCGCGCGCGAGGCGGCGCAGGACGAGGGACCGCGCGCCGACACCTCGCTCGAGGCGCTGGCGAAGCTGCGTCCAGTGTTTGCGAAGGAGGGCTCGGTGACGGCGGGCAACAGCTCGCAGATGTCTGACGGCGCGGCCGCGGTGGTGCTGTGCAGCGAGGCCGCGCTGAAGCGCTACAACCTCACGCCCATCGGCAAGTTCCTCGGCTACTCGGTCGCGGGCGTGGAGCCGGAGATCATGGGCATCGGCCCCAAGGTGGCCATCCCGCGCGTGCTGAGCCAGACCGGCCTGCAGCTGCAGGACATGGACTGGATCGAGCTCAACGAGGCGTTCGCCGCGCAGTCGCTCGCGGTGATCGGCGACGTCGGGCTGGATCGCGAGAAGGTGAATCCGCTCGGCGGCGCGATCGCCCTGGGCCACCCGCTCGGCGCGACCGGCGCGATCCGCACCGCCACGCTGTTGCACGGCATGCGGCGGCACAAACTCAAGTACGGCATGGTGACCATGTGCATAGGCACGGGCATGGGAGCCGCTGGCATTTTTGAGTCTTTTTAACTGAGTCAGGCGGGACGAAATGAGTGACCGTCCCTCCTCGACGAGCATCCCCCGCGGCGTGTGGGTGCTCGGCTTCGTCAGCCTGCTGATGGACGTCTCCTCGGAGATGATCCACAGCCTCCTTCCCCTGTTCATGGTCACGGTGCTGGGCACCAGTGCGCTCGCGGTCGGGCTGATCGAGGGGCTGGCGGAATCCACCGCGCTGATCGCGCGCGTGTTCTCCGGCGTGCTGAGCGACTACCTGGGCAGGCGCAAGGCGCTGGCCGTGTTCGGCTACGGGCTGGGCGCGCTGACCAAGCCGCTGTTCGCCATCGCCACCAGCACCGGCATGGTGCTGACCGCGCGGCTGCTGGACCGCGTGGGCAAGGGCGTGCGCGGCGCGCCGCGCGACGCGTTGATCGCGGACATCGCGCCGGAAGCGGCCCGCGGTGCGGCGTTCGGCCTGCGCCAGTCGCTCGACACCGTGGGCGCTTTCCTCGGCCCGCTGCTGGCGGTGGTGCTGATGCTGCTGTGGTCGGATGATTTCCGCGCGGTATTCTGGGTGGCTGTCATCCCCGGACTGCTTGCGGTCGCGCTGCTGGTGTTCGGTGTGCGCGAGCCGCCGCCGCGGGACGGACACCAGCCGGTCAACCCCATCCGCCGCGAGAACCTGAAGCGGCTCGGCCACGCCTACTGGTGGGTGGTGATCATCGGCGCGGTGTTCACCCTCGCGCGCTTCAGCGAAGCCTTCCTCGTGCTGCGCGCGGAGCAGGGCGGTATACCCATCGCGCTGGTGCCGCTGGTGATGGTGGCGATGAACGTGATCTATGCCGGAGCGGCCTACCCGTTCGGCAGGCTCTCCGACAGCATGAGCCACGTCAAACTACTGACGCTGGGCTTGCTGGTGCTGATCGCCGCGGACCTGGTGCTCGCCATCAACGACCACTGGTACGTGGTGCTGGCCGGCGTCGCGCTGTGGGGCGTGCACATGGGCATAACCCAGGGATTATTGGCGCGCATGGTGGCTGACACCGCGCCTGCCGACCTGCGCGGCACGGCCTACGGCTTCTTCAATCTGATGAGTGGCATCGCGATGCTGGTGGCCAGCGTGCTGGCCGGGCTGTTGTGGGACCGGCTCGGGGCATCGTTCACCTTCTACGCGGGTGCGGTCTTCTGCATGCTTGCCCTGCTGGGGCTGCTCTGGCGGCCTGCGGACCAGTCATAGCCCGATACCCACATGGGCTATGGGTTTGTCGAGCGGGGCCCACTGCCGGGGGGGTGCCCTCGCTGTTAAACTAGCCGCCTTTGTAATCGATTACCGGAGTTGAGCATGAAACGTATGTTGTTGGCCTGTCTGTTGTGTCTGTCGAGCATTTCCGCCTCCGCGCTGGAGCTGCAAGGCGTGAAACTGGATGAGCAGGTGCAGGTCGCGGACCAGAAACTGGTGCTGAACGGCGCGGGTGTGCGCAGCATCTTCTTCATCAAGATGTATGTGGCGGGACTGTATCTCGCCGGCAAACAGACCTCCACCGAAGCGGTGATGGCGGATGCCAATGCCAAGCGCATCGCGCTGAACGTGGTGGTGGACGATGCCGATACCGAGCACTTCCTGAAGGGCTTCCGCAAGGGCATCGAGAAGAACCACAGCGAGAAGGAAATGGCAGAGCTTCAGGTGCGACTGGATACTTTCATCCATCTGTTCGATACCGTCAAAGCGGTGAAGAAGGGCGATGTGATCGCCTTCGACTGGATGCCGGGCAACGGCACTCGCGTCACCTTCAACGGCACGGAACTGGGCAAGGTCGCCGGCGAGGATTTCTACCGCGCGCTGCTCTCCATCTGGATCGGCGGGAAGCCGGTGAGCAGCGACATGAAGAAGGGACTGCTGGGTGGTTGATGCCGCAAACGCGAAGCCTCACTTCGATGTCGACCATGCGCCGATCGCTCACCTGAACGGCGAGTGCCATGACTGGGCCGGCATGGACGGCGACGCGCTCGTTCAGGCGCTGCGCGCGCAGGGCGAGGAATGGTGCGGGATGGTCGCGGAGCGCTGCCCGCACCTGTTCGCTGCGATGCCTGTGTTCGTGACCAGCGCGCAGGTGCAGCAGATGCACGCCATCATCGCCGCGGTGGAACGGGTGGTCGCGCTGCCGGGCTGGCATGAGGGCAGGAGTGCGGCCAGGGGAGTGTTCTACGGCTACGACTTTCACCTCAACGAGCAGGGCGCGCACCTGATCGAGATCAATACCAACGCGGGCGGTGGCTTCCTCAACGCGCTGCTGATCGACAGCCAGCGCGAGGCGGGGCTGTACGGTGAGGCGGCGGCGGAAGCAAATCTGGAGCAGCAGTTCCTCGCCATGTTCCGCAACGAATGGCGGCTGGCGCATGGCGATGTGCCGCTCAAGTCCGTCGCCATCGTGGACGAGCAGCCCGAGTCTCAATATCTCTATCCCGAGTTCCTGCTGGCGCAGCGCATGTTCGAGCGCGCGGGGATCGCGGCGTACATCGCCGACCCATCGGCGCTGCAGGCGCGCGATGGTGGGCTATATCTCGGCGAGCAGAAGATCGACTTGGTGTACAACCGCCTGACGGATTTCTCGCTGCAGCGACATCCCGCATTGCGGCAGGTTTATCTGGATGGCAGCGCGGTAGTGACGCCTGATCCCGCGCACTACGAGCACTATGCCGACAAGCGCAACCTCGCGCGGCTGAGCGATGCGGACGCGCTGCGTGCGCTGGGCGCGAGCGAGGCTGACATCGCGACCTTGCTGGCGGGCGTGCCGCAGACGCGGCTGGTGGCGGGCGCGGACCACGAGCAATGGTGGCAGGAGCGCAAGCACTGGTTCTTCAAGCCCGCGACGGGCTACGGCAGCAAGGGCAGCTACAGCGGTGCGAAGGTCACCAAGCGCGTGTTCGGGGAGATCATGCACGACGGCTACGTCGCTCAGCGCATGGCCGCCCCGGGCGATCGCATGGTGTGCCTGCCGGGCATGGAACCCCAGTCGCTCAAGTACGACGTGCGCTGCTATGTCTACGACGGGCGGGTGCAGCTCGTCGCCGCGCGGTTGTACCAGGGGCAGACCACCAACTTCCGCACGCCGGGCGGTGGCTTCGCGCCAGTGCGCGTCGTCGAGTAGAATGTCCGCATGATGCTCTATTCCTTCCTCGCTATCGGTATCGGCGCGGCGCTCGGCGCATGGCTGCGCTGGGGGCTGGGGCTGTGGCTCAATCCGGCGTTGCCGGACCTGCCGCTCGGCACGCTCGCGGCCAACCTCGCGGGCGGTTACCTGATCGGGCTGGCGATCGCGTTCTTTCTGCAGCATCCGGGAATGTCGCCGGAATGGCGGTTGTTCATCATCACCGGCTTCCTGGGTGGGTTAACGACCTTCTCGACATTTTCGGCGGAGACTGTCACGCTGTTGGTTCGCGGGCAGTATGCGTGGGGCGCCGGCATCATCGCGGCACACCTCGGGGGCTCGTTACTGATGACCGTAATGGGCATTCAAACCGTCAAGTGGCTACAAGGAGGGCAATGATGAATGCATTAACTTTCTATGTCGACGAGAAGCTGCACCACGAAGGGAAGCCGTTCTACGAATGGTTGCTGGATGAAGCCCGGGAACTCGGAGTGCGCGGCGGTTCGGTATTCCGCGCCATCGAGGGATTCGGACGGCACGGACGGCTGCACGACGAGAAGTTCTTCGAGCTTGCCGGTGAACTCGCGGTGAAGGTGGAGTTCATCCTCGACGACAAGCTGGCCGAACAGCTGCTGCAACGGGTCAAGGCGCAGAACATGGAAGTGTTCTACACACGCCACGCGGTGGAGTCCGGCATACTCTGAGCGCCAGACCGCGTCGGTGCTTGCAGCGTTTCAACCCTGATTCCTCAACAACACTAACCAACGGAGGCTGACGTGAAGAAGATCGCATTGCTGATGTCGTTGTGCTGTATGGCTGTTTCCACGGCGCAGGCCGCGGTACAGGGCAAAGAAGTGAACTACCGGGAGGACGGCACGATTCTCAAGGGCTACATCGCCTACGACGATGCCGTGAAGGGCAGGCGCCCCGCCGTGCTGGTGGTGCACGAGTGGTGGGGCCACAACGAATACACGCGCAAGCGCGCCGACATGCTCGCGGCGATGGGGTATACCGCGCTGGCCGTGGATATGTACGGCGACGGCAAGCAGGCCAACCATCCCGACGATGCAGGCAAGTTCGCCACCGAGGTGAGCAAGAACATGCCGCTGGCGAAGCGCCGTTTCGAGGCGGGCATGAAGCTGCTGCGCAAACAGAAGACCGTCGATCCCAAGGAGATGGCTGCGATTGGCTACTGCTTCGGCGGCGGCGTGGTATTGAACATGGCGCGCATGGGCGAGGACCTGAAGGGCGTGGCGAGCTTCCACGGCTCGCTGGATGCCCTCACTCCCGCGCAGCCCGGCAAGATCAAGGCGCGCATCATCTCGTTCACCGGCGAGGATGACCCGATGATAGGCGCGGACAAGGTGGCGGCCTTCAGGCAGGAGATGGACAAGGCGGGCGCAGATTACCGCGTGGTCACCTATCCCGGCGCGAAGCATAGCTTCACCAATCCTGCGGCCGACGAGCTGGGCAAGAAGTTCAACCTGCCGCTGGCCTACAACGCCGAGGCGGACAAGGACTCCTGGCAGCAGACTACGGTGTTCCTGCGCGAGGTGTTCGGCGGGAAATAACGCTTTCTTCCTGCCAACAAAAAACGCCCTTCGGGGCGTTTTTTGTTTTTGCGCACTGATAGAGGCCGGGATCAGGCCGCTGCGTTCTCGGCAACCCTGCGCGCGATATGAGCCAGTGCCTCATCGACCTGATCGACCAGGATCAGGCACAGGTCGCCTGGCTGGAGGCGAGCCAGTGCGTTGTCGGTCGCGATGAATTCGCCGCGTATCTCGTCGACAGCCGTAGCCCTGCGCGCATGTGCCAGCCCTTGCCGCAACAGCGCCAGCACTTCGCCATCGGAGCGGCCGCGCTGGCATTGATCCTGGTACAGGATCACCTCGTCGAAGGCATCGCCCAGGATCTCGGTCTGGCGGCGGATATCGACATCGCGCCGGTCGCCCGCTCCGCTGATGACGACGAAGCGGCGCTTCGCCGGCATGTTCTCGATCGCGGAGACCAGTGCGAGGATCGCGTCCGGGTTGTGGCCGTAATCTGCGATCAGCGTCGCGCCACGGTAGTCGAACAGGTTGAACCGGCCGGGCGCGGTCTGCGCATCGTTGATGAAGCTGGCCAATGCGGCCCGGATGGTGTTCCAGTCCAGCCCCAGCGCCCATGCGGCGGCGGTGGCGGCCATCGCGTTCTCCACCTGGAAGCCGATGCTGCCGTTTCGGGTGAGCGGGATGTCTGCGAGGCGGATGCGCTGCTCCATGGTTCCCTCGACTGCCACGATGGTGTCGCCGTCCAGGCAGACCAGTCGCCGCCCCTGTGCACGCTGGGTGGCCGCGACCGGGTGGTGCGCATCGGTCGCGAAGAAGATGACCGAGCCGGGGCAGGCGTCGGCCATCGCCGCAGACATCGGGTCCATCGCATTGAGCACGGCGGATCCGTGGGGAGCGACGTTCTGCACGATCACGCGCTTGACCACCGCCAGGTCTTCCACGGTGCTGATGTAGGAAAGCCCCAGATGGTCGCCCATGCCGATGTTGGTGACCACTGCCACGTCGCAGCGGTCGAATGCCAGTCCTTCGCGCAACACGCCGCCGCGGGCGGTCTCCAGCACCGCCGCATCGACCGCAGGATGCATCAGCACGTTGCGCGCGCTCTTCGGTCCGCTGCAATCGCCGCTGTCGATGCGCCGCTGACCGATATATACGCCGTCCGAGTTGGTCATGCCGACGCGTTTTCCGTTGAGGGTCAGCATGTGTGCGATCAGGCGCACCGTGGTGGTCTTGCCGTTGGTTCCCGCCACCGCAACGACAGGGATGCGCCCGTCGTCGCCGGGGCCGAACATGCTGGAGATGATGGCCTCACCCACCGCGCGTCCCTTGCCGAACGACGGCTGCAGGTGCATGCGCAATCCGGGTGCGGCATTGACTTCGACCACGCCGCCGTTCTGCACTTCCAGCGGCTGAACCACGCTGTCGCACACGATATCGACGCCGCAGATATCCAGTCCCACCATCTGTGCCGCCGCAACCGCGCGCGCTGCCAGTTCCGGGTGTACGTCGTCGGTGACGTCGGTAGCCGTGCCGCCGGTGGAAAGGTTTGCGTTGTTGCGCAGCACGACGCGCATGCCCTTGGGAGGCACCGATTCGGCATCCATTCCCTGCAGGGCGAGCCTCGCCAGTGCGATGTCGTCGAAACGGATCCTGGTGAGCGAGGTCGCGTGACCCTCGCCGCGGCGAGGGTCGCTGTTGACCTGCTCTACCAGCGCGCGGATGGTGTGCTCGCCGTCGCCGATCACATGCGGCGGATCGCGGCGCGCGGCGGCGACCACTTGTCCGCCAACCACCAGCAGGCGGAAGTCGTAGCCGGGCAGGTAGCGCTCCACCATGACCTCGGAGCTGTATTCGGCTGCTGCGGCGTAGGCGCTCAGCAATTGATCCCGGCTGGCGATGTTGACGGTGACACCCTTGCCCTGATTGCCGTCCACCGGTTTGATCACCACCGGCAGGCCGATCTCGCATGCTGCGGCCCAGGCATCCTCCACGTCCGTCACCGGCCTGCCTACAGGCACCGGCACTCCTGCTGCATCGAGCAGCTTCTTGGTCAGGTCCTTGTCCTGGGCGATGGCTTCGGCGATGGCACTGGTGCGTCCGGTCTCCGCCGCCTGGATGCGTCGGCTCCGGCTGCCCCAGCCGAACTGCACGAGGCTGCCCTCGGTCAGGCGGCGGTAGGGGATGCCGCGCGTCGCCGCAGCCTGCACGATGGCGCCGGTGCTCGGTCCGAGGCGCACGTCCTCGTCCAGTTCGCGCAATTTGTTCAGCGCCTCTGCCAGGTCGAACGGCGTATCGTCCAGTGCGGCGCGCAGCAGGGTTTGCGCCAGGTCGAATGCCAGCCGCCCGACGGCCTCCTCGGTGTATTCGACAACGACCTGGTACACGCCGGCCTCGACTGTCTGCGCAGTGCGGCTGAAGCTGACCGGGCAGCCCGCGTGTGCCTGCAATGCAAGTGCGGCGATCCCAAGTGCATGAGCTAGTGTGACCGGCTCGTCGCGCCCCGCGGGGTGGAGCTGGTCGATGCCGGGAAAGCGTTCGCGCAAGCGTGCTTCAAAACCGGGAATGGCAGCGATCTCACTGGTGTCTCGGCAGGATACGATGGCTTCGATCGCCGTGTGCCTGCTCCACAGGTTGGGACCGCGCAGGGCGCGTAGACGCGATATTTCCATAATTTTTCTAACCCACTCCCGAGCGTGTGACCGCCCAAGCCAATAACTTGTTTGAGTTGCTACAGAACCAGGGTTAACGTTTCAACTCCCGCGCGGATGACATCGAACGGGATTTTTAATGCCCAGGCCGCGCCGACCGCGGCGGCTATGTCTTCGGCGCGCACCTGCGTAGACGACATGGGGCTGGCGAGATCGATCTGGCCGATCTCTTCGGTACCATGTGCCATCACCACATTCTTGTTGCGCACGAACACGGCACGCCCGCCCGCGGCAAGGTGTGCGGCGATTGCCGGCGCATCGTCCCGGCCGAAGAAGATCACTTCGCCGTCGCAAAGTTCAGCCATGCGGGTTACCAGCGGATCGTCCGCATTGAGCACCGCAACACCATCCGGAAGTACGACATCGACCTGGGTGCGCAGCACGTTATAGACCTGCTCCGTGTCGTGGATGTAAAACTCCTCCAGCCCCTCGGCATGCCGGATATCGGTCACCACGCCGACCTGGCAGCGGTCATAGGCCAAGCCTTCGGCCAGCAGTGTGCGTGCGCCGTTCTCGCATACTGCCGCTTCCGCCGCGCGGTTCAACAGCAGCTTGTGGGCTGAGGCCCAGTTGGAGCGGTCGCCTCGCTCGACCTGGCGCTGATCGAAGAACACTCCGTCGCTGCAGGCTAGACCGGTGCGCAGTCCGGACAGATGGAGGCAATTAGCGACCAGTTTGGCTACCGTCGTCGTGCCCGAGGTGCCGGTGATGCCGACAACGGGAATGCGCCCGGCCTCGTCATCGGGGAACAGGTGTTCCACGATGGCGCGCCCAACCGGACGCGGGCCGCCGTTCGCCGGTTTCAGGTGCATCAGCAAGCCCGGACCGGCATTGACCTCGACGATTGCGCCGCCTTGAGCTTCGAGTGGACGGGATATGTCCTCAGCCACCAGATCGACTCCGGCGATGTCGAGTCCCACGATGCGGGCCGCCAGCACCGCAGCCTCGGCTACATCGGGATGTATCAGGTCGGTTACGTCGAAAGCGACGTTGCCGTTGCGCTGGATCAGCACTTCGACGTTTGCTTCGGGCACCGAATCTGCAGCATAGCCCTGGCGTTCCAGTTCCAGCCGTACCGCAGCGTCGTTTTCCAGCAGCACCACGTTGAGTGGATATTCTTCCGTACTGCCGCGCCGCGGGTCGCTGTTGATCTGCCGGTCGATGAGTTCGGCGACGGTCGACTGGCCGTCGCCCACCACCGTCGCAGTCTCGCCGCGCGCGGCGGCTACTACGCGCTGGCCTACCACCAGCAGGCGATGTTCGTTGCCGGGGATGAAACGTTCTACGATGACCTCGCTGCCTTCCTCGATGGCCAGCCGGTATGCCGCTTCGACCTCGGCGCGGGTCTTCAGGTCGGTGGAAACGCCGCGTCCATGGTTGCCATCGACCGGCTTTACCACCGCCGGCAAGCCGATGTCCTCGGCGGCTTCCCAGGCATCTTCCGGGCTCTCGACGATGCGGCCCTCGGGTACGGGAACGCCGCAAGATTGCAACAGGCTTTTCGTCAGGTCCTTGTCGCGCGAGATGGTCTCGCCGATGGCACTGGTCAGGTCGGTCTCGGCTGTCCAGATGCGGCGGCTGCGGATGCCATAACCCAGCTGAACCAGATTTCCGTCGGTCAGCCGGATGGAGGGGATGCGCCGACCGGTCGCGGCATCGACGATGCAGGCGGTGCTGGGGCCGAGGCAGAGCGAGTCCACCATGTCTTTCAGTTTTTCGACGGTTGCCGCCACATCGTAGGGACGGTCCTCCATCGCGGCCAGTATCAGTTCGCGCGCCGCCAGAAACGCGGTGCGGCTCACCTGTTCGTGGCGGGAGCGCACGGCGACTTTGTATACACCGCGGGTGGAGGTTTCGCGTGCCTTGCCGAATCCGCTTTGCATGCCCGCGAGGTTCTGCAGTTCGATCGTGACATGTTCCAGTATGTGTCCGGCCCAGGTTCCATCGCGCAAGCGTTGCAGGAATCCGCCGCGCTCGCCGATGCCGCAGCGGTGCTCGATCAGCGTGGGCAGCCAGGATGACAGCCGTTCGTAGAAACCCGGAATGGTATTCGAGGGATGATCTTCGAGTGTCCCGATATCGACCCAAGCCTCCAGCACCGGGCGGTAGGTCCAGATGTTCGGGCCGCGCAGGTGAGTGATGCGCAGGATCTTTATGTCGTATTTGCCCACGGACTGAGGTTGGTATTCGGCGGCGCTGGTATTCAAGGAAACGTATCCAATAAGTTATCCGATCACGTGTAATTCTCGCACGAGAATCACCTCCCTAACCAGCAATCCGTGCGCTTATCCATCTCGCTCTCGGTTATACTCGCGCCGCCTGTAATCATGTCACTCAGACTGCAAGCCAGCAGATACCTCGGATGAACACGAACCCTCACCATCTTTCAGACCAGCCCTTGCCGGAAGAACTGCGCGTCGCGCCGCCGCAATTGGCAGACGGGGAAAATGCGCTGGCATGGCTGAATACCGACCTGGATGCGCAGCTGCGTTTTGCGCCGGGCATGGTGCTGGTCACCGAGCGGCGCATCGTCGCGCGTGCCGCCGGCGAAGCCGGCTGGCAGGACTGGCCTTATCGGGCCGGGCTGGTGCTGCAGCATCACGACCATGCCGGCGTCGGTACGCTGGAGCTGCTCGACGGGCAGGGGTGTCTTGCCCGCTGGCGTTATACCCTGGGAGCCAATCTTGCGGCATTGCGGCTGATCAAACAGTTCGAAAGGCAGCTCCACAGCCACCTGACAGGACAGCCTGTCTCAGAAGAAACGCAGACTGTCTGCCCCAAGTGCAAGACTCCGCTCGAATCCGGCGAGGAGGAATGCCCGATCTGCACCCGCGAGGAGACGATCCCGCCCTCGACCTGGACGCTGTTGCGGCTGTGGCGCTTTGCACGGCCCTACCGCAAGCAGTTGCTCGCGGGATTCCTGCTGACGCTGGCCTCCACCGCCGCGACGCTGGTGCCGCCTTACCTGACCATGCCGCTGATGGACAAGGTGCTGATCCCCTACCAGAACGGCGAGCCGATCGACACCGGGCTGGTGGCGCTGCTGCTGGCCGGGCTGTTCGGCTCCGCGATGGTGGCCTGGTCGCTCGGCTGGGCGCGTACCTATATCCTGGCGCTGGTGTCAGAGCGCATCGGCGCCGACCTGCGCACTACGACCTATGAGCACTTGCTCAAGCTATCGCTCGAATATTTCGGCGGCAAGCGAACCGGTGACCTGATGGCGCGCATCGGTTCTGAAACCGACCGCATCAATGTCTTTATTTCCCTGCATTTGCTGGACTTCGCCACCGATGTGCTGATGATTGCGATGACCGCGGCGATCTTGTTCTCGATCAATCCCTGGCTGGCGCTGGTGACACTGTTGCCGTTGCCGTTCATCGCATGGATGATCCATGTGGTGCGCGACAAGCTGCGTACCGGCTTCGAGAAGATCGATCGCGTGTGGTCGGAAGTGACCAACGTGCTGGCCGACACGATCCCCGGCATCCGCGTGGTCAAAGCATTCGCGCAGGAGGATCGGGAGGCCGAACGTTTTCGTGATGCCAACCGCCACAACCTCGCGGTCAACGACAAGCTGAACAAAGTGTGGTCGCTGTTCTCGCCGACAGTGTCGCTGCTGACCGAGATCGGCCTGCTGGTGGTGTGGGCGTTCGGCATCTGGCAGGTCGCGCACGACGAGATCACCGTCGGCGTGCTGACCGCGTTCATCGCCTACATTAGCCGTTTCTACACCAGGCTCGATTCGATGAGCCGCATCGTGTCGGTGACACAAAAGGCTGCCGCAGGCGCGAAGCGTATCTTCGACATACTCGATCACGTGTCCAGTGTGCCGGAACCGGCGAATCCGGTACGCTTGCCGCAGGTGCAGGGGCGCATCGAGATTCGCGATATCGGCTTCCGCTACGGTAACCGCGCGGTGGTGCGTGGGGTGAGCCTCGATATTTCGCCTGGTGAGATGATCGGCCTGGTCGGTCACAGCGGTTCGGGCAAGAGCACGCTGGTCAACCTTATTTGCCGTTTCTACGACGTGAGCGAAGGATCGATCCGCATCGACGGCGTCGATATCCGCTCAGTGCCGGTGGCCGATTACCGGCGCAATATTGGCCTCGTCCTGCAGGAGCCGTTCCTGTTCTTTGGCACCATCGCGGAGAACATCGCCTACGGCAGGCCGGACGCAACACGCGCGGAGATCGTCGCCGCGGCTCGCGCTGCGCATGCCCACGAATTCATCCTGCGCCTGCCGCAGGGTTACGACTCGCTGGTGGGCGAACGCGGGCAGGGGCTGTCCGGCGGCGAACGCCAGCGCATCTCGATCGCACGTGCGCTGCTGATCGACCCGCGCATCCTGATCCTCGACGAGGCCACCTCTTCGGTCGATTCCACCACCGAAAAGGAAATCCAGAAGGCGCTCGACAACCTGGTACAGGGACGCACCACGATCGCAATCGCACACCGGCTGTCGACGCTGCGCAAGGCGGATCGCCTCGTGGTCATGGACCGCGGTCAGGTGGTCGAGGTCGGCAACCACGATGAATTGATGACGCAGGAGGGCGCGTACTTCCAGCTCTACCAGGCGCAGGCACGCAACGTGGACCGCGAGGACGAACTCCCCGAATCCACTGCCACACCGAAGGAGCATACGGCATGAGCAATGCATTGAGTTTTTCGCTTGCGCGCGATGCATACGGCAAGCTGATCTACATCGGCGCGGACGGCATGAGGCATGCAGGGGTTGTGCCGGTGCGCGCGTTTCCGATCGCCGCTCCGGAAAGCGGCATCTCGCTGCTGGACGGCGAAGGGCATGAGCTGGTCTGGATCGACAGTCTGTCCGAGCTTCCAGCCGAAACGCGGATATTGATCGAACAGGAACTGGCGAGCCGCGAATTCATGCCGGAGATACGCCGCATTTCACAGGTATCCAGCTTCGCTACCCCCAGCACCTGGCAGGTCGAGACCGAACGTGGCGATACCAGCTTCGTGCTCAAGGGAGAGGAAGACATCCGCCGCCTCAGCCACGGCACCTTGCTGATCGCCGATAGCCACGGCATCCAGTTTCTGATCCGCGACCTGAGTTCTCTCGACCGGACCAGCCGCAAGCTGCTCGACCGTTTCCTGTAACGCGCCGGATTAACGCAAACAAAAAAGACCTCTTCGGGAGATAAACTCGAAGAGGTCTTTTGCTTTGTGGCCCCGGCCGGACTTGTGTTCTTAACATCCGCTACACGGATGTTAGCCTTCGCCGCAAGGTGAATGGCTTTTCGAGTTATTGCCCGAAGAAGTCCTTGACCTTGTTCATCCAGGACTTGGCACGCGGGTTGTGGCGTTCGCTGTCCGTATCGTTGATCGCCTCGAACTCGCGCAGCAGTTCCTTCTGGCGGTCGGTCAGGTTCACCGGCGTTTCCACGATGACGTGGCAGTGCAGGTCGCCATGGGTGGTGCTGCGCACGCCCTTGATGCCCTTGCCGCGCAGGCGGAACTGCTTGCCGCTCTGTGTCTCGGGCGGGATCTTGATGCGTGCCGCGCCGTCCAGCGTGGGGATCTCGATCTCGCCGCCCAGCGCCGCGGTGGCGAAGCTGATCGGCATCTCGCAATGCAGGTCGTTGTGGTCACGCTGGAACACCGCATGCGGCTTGATGTGGATCACCACATACAGGTCGCCGTTCGGGCCGCCGTTCACGCCATGCTCGCCCTCGCCGGACAGGCGGATGCGGTCGTCGTTGTCCACGCCCGCGGGGATCTTCACCGACAGCGTCTTGTGCTGCTTGATGCGTCCGCTGCCGCTGCAATCCTTGCACGGCGAGGAGATCATCTTGCCGCTGCCGTGGCAGCGCGGACAGGTCTGCTGGATGGAGAAGAAGCCCTGCTGCATGCGCACCTGGCCGTGACCGCCGCAGGTGGTACAGGTGGTCGGGCTGGTGCCGGGTTTCGCGCCCGAGCCGTGGCAGGTGCCGCACTCGGCCATGGTCGGTACGCGGATCTGCGTCTCGGTGCCGCGAGCGGCCTGTTCCAGCGTGATCTCGAGGTTGTAGCGCAGGTCGGCGCCGCGATGCACGTTGCTGCGCGCGCCGCCGCGGCCTCCGCCGAAGATGTCGCCGAAGATGTCGGAGAAATCGAAACCCTGGGCGCCGCCACCGAAACCGCCGCCGCCCATGCCGCCCGCCTCGAATGCCGCATGCCCGTACTGGTCGTAGGCCGCGCGTTTTTGTCCGTCGGAGAGCGTCTCGTAGGCTTCCTTCGCTTCCTTGAAGTGCTCCTCCGCCTTCGGATTGTCCGGATTGCGGTCGGGGTGGTACTTCATGGCCAGCTTGCGGTAGGCCTTCTTGATCTCTTCGTCCGATGCGTCGCGGTTGACGCCGAGGACTTCGTAATAGTCTTTTTTGCTCATGCTGAAAGGATTGAGGATCGAGGATCGGGCTGCCTAGGTCTGGCTCGCCCGATCCTCAATCCTCGCTCCTCGCTCCTTTATTTTTTGTCTTTTACTTCGGTGAATTCAGCATCCACCACGTCGCCTTCGTCCTTCTTGTGGTCGGCGCATTGTTCGCCCGGCTCGCAGCTGCCGCAGCCTTCGCCGCCCTGCGCCTTGGCCTGCTCGGCGGCGTACATCTTCTCGCCCAGCTTCTGTGCGGCGGTGGCCAGTGCTTCGGTCTTGGCGTCGATGGCTTCCTTGTCGTCGCTCTTCACGACTTCCTCGGCTTCCTTCACCGCGGCTTCGATGGCGGCCTTTTCGTCGGCCGTCAGTTGCTCGCCGTATTCCTTCATCGACTTGTTGGTGGAGTGGATCAGTGCGTCCAGCTGGTTGCGCGAGGTCACCAGTTCCATCGCCTTCTTGTCTTCGTCGGCGTGCGCCTCGGCATCAGCCACCATGCGGTTGATCTCTTCCTCGCTCAAACCGGAGCTTGCCTTGATGGTGATGTTGGCTTCCTTGTTGGTGGCCTTGTCCTTGGCGCTCACGTGCAGGATGCCGTTGGCGTCGATGTTGAAGGTCACTTCGATCTGCGGCATGCCGCGCGGTGCGGGCGGGATGTCGGCCAAGTTGAATTGGCCCAGGCTCTTGTTGCCGGAAGACATCTCGCGCTCGCCTTGCAGCACGTGGATGGTCACCGCGGACTGGTTGTCATCAGCAGTGGAGAACACCTGCGATGCCTTGGTCGGGATGGTGGTGTTCTTCTTGATGAGCTTGGTCATCACGCCGCCCATGGTCTCGATACCCAGAGACAACGGGGTCACGTCCAGCAGCAGCACGTCCTTCACTTCGCCTTGCAGCACGCCGCCCTGGATCGCCGCGCCGACCGCCACGGCCTCGTCCGGGTTCACGTCCTTGCGCGCTTCCTTGCCGAAGAATTCCTTCACCTTCTCCTGCACCTTGGGCATACGGGTCTGGCCGCCAACCAGGATCACGTCGGCGATGTCGGCGTTGGAGACACCCGCATCCTTCATCGCGATCTTGCACGGCTCGATGGTGCGCGCGATCAGGTCTTCCACCAGGCTCTCCAGTTTGGCACGGGTGATCTTCACGGCCAGGTGTTTCGGGCCGGTCGCATCGGCGGTGATGTAGGGCAGGTTCACTTCGGTCTGCTGCGCGGAAGACAGTTCGATCTTGGCCTTTTCCGCCGCATCCTTCAGGCGCTGCAATGCCAGCATGTCCTTCTTCAGGTCGACGCCGCTTTCCTTCTTGAACTCTTCCACCAGGAACTCGATCACGCGCATGTCGAAGTCTTCGCCGCCGAGGAATGTGTCGCCGTTGGTGGACATCACCTCGAACTGGTGCTCGCCGTCGATCTCGGCGATGTCGATGATGGAGATATCGAACGTGCCGCCGCCCAGGTCATACACCGCGATCTTGCGGTCGCCTTCCTGCTTGTCCAGGCCGAAAGCCAGCGCGGCTGCGGTCGGTTCATTGATGATGCGCTTCACTTCCAGACCGGCGATGCGGCCGGCGTCCTTGGTCGCTTGGCGCTGCGAGTCGTTGAAGTAGGCCGGAACGGTGATGACCGCTTCGGTGACGGGCTCGCCCAGGTAGTCTTCGGCGGTCTTCTTCATCTTGGCCAGCACTTGCGCGGAGATCTCGGGTGCGGAGATCTCCTTGTCGCGCACCTTCACCCATGCGTCGCCGTTCTTGGCTTTGACGATGGAGTAGGGGACCATGCCGATGTCCTTCTGCACCATCGGCTCCTCGAAACGGCGGCCGATCAGGCGCTTCACACCGTACAGGGTGTTCTTGGGATTGGTCACGGCCTGACGCTTGGCGGGCGCGCCCACCAGCACTTCGCCGTCTTCCATGTAGGCGATGATGGACGGAGTGGTGCGAGCGCCTTCGGCGTTCTCGATCACCTTGCTCTTGCCGTTTTCCATGACTGCCACGCAGGAGTTCGTCGTGCCCAGGTCAATACCGATGATTTTTCCCATGATGCTTTCCTTTCAGTTGAATGCGTAAAGATTGAGTATTGTTGCCTCGCCGCCTTACATCAGGGCGGCGTTGGATATTTCAAGTGCTTATTCTTTTGCCTTGGCGACCATCACCAGCGCCGGGCGCAGCACGCGCTCGTTCAGGCTGTAGCCCTTCTGCATGACGCTGACCACGGTGTTGGCGGGCTGGTCGCTGTCGATCATGCCGATGGCTTGGTGCTTGTGCGGGTCGAGCTTTTCGCCGGCCGGGTTGATTTCCTTGATGTTGAACTTCTCGAACACGCTGGAGAGCTGCTTCAGCGTCAGTTCCATGCCGCTCTTGAAGCTTTCCACGTTCTCGGTCTGCACGGCCAGTCCGGCCTGCAGGCTGTCCATTACAGCCAGCATCTCGCCGGAGAAGCGCTCCACGGCGAACTTCTGGGCCTTGCTCACGTCCTCGGCGGCGCGGCGGCGGATGTTCTCGCCTTCGGCCTTGGCGTACATCCAGGCATCGTAGTGCTCCTGCGCCTTGCGCTCGGCTTCCTTGAGCATCTCTTCCATGCTGGGCATGACCTCGGGTTGGGCGGATGCCTCGGACTGTTGTTCGTTCTGCGGGGTGTTTCCGTTTTGTTCCATTTGCCTCTCCTGTTTGCGACTTCGCGGTTAATTGGGGCGGGGTTTCCATTTTCAAGAGCCATCGCAAAATATTTTTCGGTGAGATAATGCGCACCGTTCGAAAACCGCTTCGTCATGTCCACCACCAAGAACTACCACTGGCGCATCGCCGGATTCTATTTTTTCTATTACGCCTTCGTGGGGATGTTCGCGCCCTATTGGAGTCTGTACCTCAAGTCGCTGCATTTCAGCGCCACCGAGATCGGCGTCCTGATGTCGATGCAGCCGGTGATGCGCCTGATCGCGCCGAACGTATGGGGCTGGCTGGCCGACCATACGGGGAAACGCCGGGAGGTGGTGGTTGCGGCGGCGTCGCTCAGCGTGCTGTTCTATCTGGGGGTATTCGCCACGACCAGCTTCTGGGGGCTGATGCTGGTGCTGGTGCTGATGAACTTCTTCTGGAGCGCCTCGATGCCGCTGGTGGAGGCGACCACGCTCAGCTGGCTCGGCAAGAACACCGCGCACTACGGGCGCATCCGCTCCTGGGGCTCGGTCGGTTTCATCGTCTCCGTGGTGGGGTTGGGCTATGCCTTCGACTACATCGCCATCGGCTGGCTGCTGTGGGCCGGGCTGGTGTGCGAGGTCGGTATCCTGTTGTTTGCGCGCCAGATTCCACCGACCGAGGTGCTGGCGCACCATACCGACAGCCAGCCGATCCGGCAGATCGTGCTGCAGCCGCGCGTGCTGGCGCTGTTCGGCGCCTGCTTCCTGATGTCGGTCGCACACGGCCCTTACTACACCTTCTATTCCATCTATCTGGTCGAGCATGGCTACGCCAAGAGTGCGGTGGGCGGGCTGTGGGCGCTGGGGGTGATCTGCGAGATCGGCGTGTTCTTTCTGATGCCCTGGCTGGTGCGCCGCTTCGGCTTCGTGCGCATCCTGGTGTTCAGCCTCGCCTGCGCCGTGCTGCGCTTCCTGCTCATCGGCTGGGCGGTGGATTGGCTGGTGTTGCTGCTGTTCGCGCAGGTGCTGCATGCCGCCACCTTCGGCGCCTACCATGCCGCCTCGGTGGGGTTGGTGCACGAATTCTTCCAGGGGCGGCACCAGTCCAAGGGGCAGGCCCTGTTCGGCAGCGTCACTTACGGGGCGGGCGGCATGCTGGGCTATCTGGCCAGCGGCCCGATCTGGGAACGCTTTGGCGCCAGCGCGCTCTATTCGTTCAGCTCGGCCATGGCGCTGGCCGGACTGCTGCTGATGGCGTGGAAACTGCGCGGCATGGCGGAGAGGCCGGCGGCTGTGGCATAATCGCGAGCTCTATTAGGAACGGCAATGAGCGCAAAAACTTTATACGACAAACTTTGGGACTCCCATGTGGTGCAGCAGGAAGCTGACGGCACTGCGTTGATCTATATCGACCGCCAGCTGGTGCACGAAGTGACCAGCCCGCAGGCCTTCGAGGGGCTGAAGCTGGCGCACCGCAAGCCGTGGCGCACCGCGTCCATGCTGGCGACGCCCGACCATAATGTGCCGACGACGAGTCGCAGCGGCGGCATCAAGGACCCGATCTCGCGCCTGCAAGTGGAGACGCTGGATGAGAACTGCGCCGAGTTCGACGTGCTCGAGTTCGGCATGAACGACATCCGGCAGGGCATCGTGCACGTGGTCGGTCCGGAGCAGGGTGCGACCCTTCCGGGCATGACCGTGGTGTGCGGCGACTCCCACACCAGCACGCACGGTGCATTCGCCGCGCTGGCGCACGGCATCGGCACCTCCGAGGTCGAGCACGTGATGGCGACGCAATGCCTGGTGGCGAAGAAGTCCAAGGCCATGCTGGTCAAGGTCGAAGGTGCGCTGCACAAGGGCGTGACGGCCAAGGACGTCGCACTGGCGGTGGTCGGCAAGATCGGCACGGCGGGCGGCACGGGCTATGCCATCGAGTTCGCGGGCAGCGCGATCCGAGGTCTGTCGATGGAAGGTCGCATGACGTTGTGCAACATGGCGATCGAGGCGGGCGCGCGCGCCGGTATGATCGCGGCCGACGACACCACGATCAACTATTTCAAGGGCCGCCCGTTCGCGCCGCAAGGCGAGTTGTGGGACAAGGCTGTTGTTTACTGGAAGACATTGCATTCCGACGAGGGTGCGAAATTCGACGCGGTGGTCGAGCTGGATGCTGCAAGCATCCGTCCGCAAGTGACCTGGGGCACTTCGCCGGAAATGGTGACGTCTATCGACGGTCGCGTGCCTGATCCGGCATCCGCACCCGACGAGGTGAAGCGCCACGACTGGCAGCGGGCTCTGCAGTACATGGGCTTGCAGGCGAATACGCCCATCGCCGAGATCAAGATCGACAAGGTGTTCATCGGCTCCTGCACCAACGGGCGCATCGAGGATATGCGTGCCGCAGCAGTGATCGCAAAGGGCAAGAAGGTCGCACCCAACGTCAAGCAAGCGCTGGTGGTGCCGGGCTCCGGTCTGGTGAAGGCGCAGGCCGAGAAGGAAGGGCTGGACAAGGTATTCATCGAGGCGGGCTTCGAGTGGCGCGATCCTGGCTGTTCGATGTGTCTGGCGATGAACGATGATCGCCTGGAACCCGGCGAGCGTTGCGCTTCGACCTCCAACCGCAACTTCGAGGGGCGGCAGGGGCAGGGCGGGCGTACGCACCTGGTGAGCCCGGAGATGGCGGCGGCCGCGGCCATCGCGGGTCATTTTGTCGATGTGAGCAAACTGTAAGGAGAGGATGATGAGAAAGACAATCGCATTGGTTCTGGCTGCTTTGGTTCTGGCCGGCTGCAACACCATGGAAGGCCTGGGCAAGGACATCAAAAAAGGCGGCGAAAAACTGGAAAAGGCGGCTGAAAAGTAATGCGTAAATTCACCTTGCTCGATGGGCTGGTCGTGCCGTTGGATCGTGCCAACGTCGACACCGACGCCATCATCCCCAAGCAATTCCTGAAGTCGATCAAGCGTTCCGGCTTCGGTCCGAACGCGTTCGACGAATGGCGCTATCTCGACCACGGCGAACCGGGCATGGACAACAGCAAGCGTCCGCTCAACCCGGACTTCGTGCTGAACCAGCCGCGCTACCAAGGCGCTCAAGTTTTGCTGGCGCGCGAGAACTTCGGTTGCGGCAGTTCGCGTGAACACGCTCCATGGGCGCTGGAGGACTACGGCTTCCGCGTCATCATCGCGCCGAGCTTCGCTGACATCTTCTTCAACAACTGCTTCAAGAATGGCCTGCTGCCGATCAAGCTGGATGCGGACAAGGTCGATGCGCTGTTCAAGGCGGTGGAAGCCAATGCCGGCTACAAGCTGAAGGTCGATCTGGAGCAGCAGACCATCGCGCTGCCTGACGGTACGGAATACAAGTTCGACGTGGACGCGCACCGCAAGCATTGCCTGTTGAACGGGCTGGACGACATCGGCCTGACGCTGCAGCACGTGGATGACATCAAGGCGTTCGAGGCGAAGCACCGCGCGGCACAGCCGTGGCTGTACGCATAATCCCTGAGTTGTCCGCATAAATAATTTGTAATTCTGACTGGAAGAAAAATGAAGATCGCAGTATTGCCGGGTGACGGCATCGGACCCGAGATCGTCGCGCAGGCGACCAAAGTGTTGGAAGCGTTGCGCAGCGACGGCTTGAAGATCGAGATGGAACACGCCTACATCGGTGGCGCGGGCTACGACGCGGCGGGCGATCCGCTGCCCGAGGCGACGCTCAAGCTGGCGCAGGAATCCGATGCAGTGCTGCTCGGTGCTGTTGGCGGTTACCAGTACGACAACCTGCCGCGTCCGATGCGTCCCGAGCAGGGTCTGCTGCGCATCCGCAAGGGCCTGGGCCTGTTCGCCAATCTGCGCCCCGCGCTGTTGTATCCGGAACTCGCATCCGCTTCCACGCTGAAGCCGGAAGTGGTTTCCGGGCTGGACATCATGATCCTGCGCGAACTGACCGGCGACATCTATTTCGGCCAGCCGCGCGGCATCCGTACGCTGGAGAACGGCGAGCGCCAAGGCTTCGATACCATGCACTACAGCGAGTCGGAGATCCGCCGCGTGGCGCATGTCGGCTTCCAGATCGCGATGAAGCGCGGCAAGAAACTGTGCTCCGTGGACAAGGCCAACGTGCTGGATACCAGCATGTTCTGGCGCGAGATCGTCACCGAAGTGGCGAAGGAATATCCGCAAGTCGAACTGTCCCACATGTATGTGGACAACGCGGCGATGCAGCTTGTGCGCGCGCCCAAGCAGTTCGACGTGATCCTGACCGGCAACATCTTCGGCGACATCCTGTCTGATGAGGCATCGATGCTGACCGGTTCCATCGGCATGTTGCCGTCCGCCTCGCTGGACATCAACAACAAGGGCATGTACGAGCCCAGCCACGGCTCTGCGCCGGACATCGCGGGCAAGGACATCGCCAATCCGCTGGCGACCATCCTGTCGGCAGCGATGATGCTGCGCTACACCTTCAACGACGAGGCCAATGCGACGCGCATCGAGAATGCGGTGAAGAGGGCGCTGGCACAAGGCTACCGTACCGGCGACATCTATACCGAAGGCACGAAGAAGATCGGCTGCAATGCCATGGGCGATGCGGTGGTCGCGGCCCTTTGAACGAATTAGAAATCTGAGAGAGTAAACAACATGAGCAAGCAATACGACGTATGTATCCTCGGTGCAACCGGCGCGGTGGGCGAGGCGATGCTGTCCATCCTGGAACAGCGCAAGTTTCCGGTGCGTAACCTGTACCCGCTGGCTTCCAGCCGCTCGGCCGGTTCCACGGTGACCTTCAATGGCAAGGAGATCACCGTTCTCGACGTGGAAGGTTTCGACTTCTCCAAGGCGCAGATCGGCCTGTTCTCCGCGGGCGGCAGCGTGTCGGAAAAATATGCGCCCATCGCCGCGGCCGCCGGCTGCGTGGTGATCGACAATACCGCGCACTTCCGCTACGACCGCGACATCCCGCTGGTGGTGCCTGAGGTGAATCCCCATGCCATCGCGCAGTACAAGAACCGCGGCATCATCGCCAACCCGAATTGCTCGACCATCCAGATGATGGTCGCGCTGAAGCCGATCAAGGACGCGGTGGGCATCTCGCGCATCAATGTGGCGACCTACCAGGCCGTGTCCGGCACCGGCAAGGAAGCGATCGACGAGCTCGCCGACCAGACTCGCGCGCTGTTTAACCAGCAGGACGTGAAGGTCGAGGTGTATCCGAAGCGCATCGCGTTCAACGTGCTGCCGCACATCGACGTATTCATGGAGAACGGCTACACCAAGGAAGAGATGAAGATGGTGTGGGAGACCCAGAAGATCATGGAAGACGATTCCATCCTGGTGAATCCGACCGCGGTGCGCGTGCCGGTGTTCTATGGCCACTCCGAGGCGATACACATCGAGACCAAGAAGAAGATCACCGCCGACGAGGCTCGTGCCCTGCTGGAAAAAGCACCGGGCGTGAAGGTGATGGACAAGCGCGAGCCGGGCGGCTACCCGACTCCGGTCGAGGCGGCAGGTACCGACGCGACCTACGTGGGCCGCATCCGCGAGGACGTATCCCATCCGCTGGGCTTGAATTTGTGGGTGGTCAGCGATAACGTGCGCAAGGGCGCGGCGCTGAACAGCGTGCAGATCGCCGAGATCCTGGTTGCGAAATACCTTGATTGAGACATAATGCCAATGGTGATTATGAGCTTGTGCTGATAACTCCATGATGTTATTTTATTTGTTCAATAAATAAATAGAAGGTGATAGCGTGCGTAAATCACTACTGAAACTGCTCGGGGTTGTTGCTGCATTAACGCTGTCCACATGCGTTTCCGCCTTGGGCATGGGAGGAATCAACGTTACTTCTGCCTTGGGGCAGCCGTTGAAAGCGGATATCGAGCTGGTGGCAGTCGGCAAGGCCGAAAAAGCCAGCCTGGTGGCACGTCTCGCTTCACCTGATATTTACAAGGGAGCCGGGCTCGAATACCCGCTCGGCAACAAGTTCAAGTTCCAGATCGAGAGCCGTGCGAATGGCGAACCTTACCTGAAGGTGACCAGCGCACAGCCGGTCAACGACCCGTTCGTCAGTCTGCTGGTCGAACTGACATGGGCTTCCGGCAAGCTGTTGCGCGAATACACCTTCCTGCTCGATCCGCCCGATTACGTTCCGGAGCAACCGAAGCCGGCAGAAGTGCAGGCCGTTGCTCCTGCGGTGCAGGCTGTTCCGGCAGAGGCTGCTGCGCCAGCACCTGTTGCGCAACCCGTTCCTGAGGTTGCTGCCCCCGCTGAAAGCCAACCGGCAGCCAAGCCAGTAGAGAAGCCTGTCGAGAAGCCCGCTGCGGCTGCACCGGCAAAGCAGGTTGCAGCCGCGCCGGCCAAGCCCGTCGCGACCGGCAACATCACCGTCAAGAGCGGCGACACCCTGAACAAGATCGCAGCACAGAACAAGCCAGCTGATGTGAGCCTGGAGCGCATGCTGGTCGCCCTGTATCGCGCCAATGCCAACCAGTTCGGCGGCAAGAACATGAACCGCATCAAGACCGGCAAGATCCTCCGCCTGCCCGAGCAGAACGAGCTGCTGGCCGTGGGGCAGGCCGAGGCAGCGAAGGAAATCCGCGCCCAGGCTGCCGATTGGAATGCCTACCGCCAGCGGCTGGCCAGTGCGGCTGCTGTCAGCAGCCAGCCTCAAGAGGCGAAGCAAGTCGCCACCGGCAAGGTATCCAGCTCGGTGAGCGATAAAGCTCCGGTTGCCAAGGAGTCCGCCAAGGAAGTGCTGAAGCTGTCTAAGGGCGAGGCGCCAGGGGACCAGGTGGCTGGTACTGGCGGCAAGGCCATGACCGCCCAAGAGAAGAAGAATGCGGCTCAGGAAGAGGCGATCGCCAAGGCCAAGGCCTTGAAGGAAGAGCAGGGGCGTGCTGCCTTGCTGGAGAAGAACCTCAAGGATATGGAACGTCTAGCCCAGCTGAAGTCCGAAGCGGCTGCACTGGCGGCCGCCCCAGCTGAATCGGCTGTGGCTGCTGCAAGCGAAGTCGCTGCAGCCAGCGAGGTTGCCGCGGTCAGCGCGGTCAAGCCGGCCCCCGTCGCCAAGCCCAAGCCGAAAGTGGTTGTGGCGGAACCGACATTGGTTGACCAGATTCTGGGCAACCCACTTTACCTGGCTGGCGGCGCAGCAGCCTTGCTTGGTCTGGGCGGGCTCGGTTTCATGCTGACCCGTCGCAAGCAGGCTGAGGCGATTGCCGTCAGCAGCATGCAGGCCGAGGATGTCGGTGCGACTACCGGCCGTATGGCGATGCCGGTTGCGCCGTCTCCCGAAACCGGTGACTTTACCGCTCCGACCCATGTTGAGGAGGCTGCTCCGTCGGAAGATGTCGATCCGATCAGTGAGGCGGACTTGTTCCTGAATTTCGGCCGCGATGTGCAGGCGGAAGAAATCCTGAAAGAGGCGCTGCAGAAGACACCGGGCAATCACCAGATCCACCTCAAGCTGTTGGGCATTTATGCCAACCGCAAGGACGTGAATTCCTTTGCGACCATCGCCCGCCAGTTGCACGATTCCGGCGATGAAGAAGCCTGGCAGCAGGCGGCGGCAATGGGACGCAAGCTTGAGCCGACCAACCCGATGTATGGCGGCGGAAGCATCGAGGACGCGGAAAGCGCGACCACGATGACACCCGCACTGAATGTGACACCGGACTTCGTTCTGGGTGAAACCCCCGCGGCTTCGGCTCACGAGATTGACTTTGATCTGGGTGCTTCGGCCAGTGAGGAGGCGCCGGCAGCGGAGCAAGGGTTCCTCGCCGAGTCGACCAAGACCATGGTGTTGTCTGCCGAGGAGATGGCAGCTGCACAAGCCGAACCGATGGATTTCGATGTGACCTCGACCAATCCGGCGCTCAAGGCCGCGACCGAGGTGGACGTCGATATCACCGGTTCCCTGGACTTGGGGACTGCCAAGGCTGCTGCCGTGCAAGAAGAAGTTGCAGCTCCTAATCTGGAAGACCTGATTTTCGATGTGACGGCGACGCACCCGTCCATGCCGGCCGCGCAGCCTGAGGCTGAAAAGCCGGCGGCAGACGAGAGCGCGCTGGCTTTCACCCTGGATTTCCCGCTGACCGAAGAAACCCCGGCAAAACCTGCCGAAACGGCGCAGCCGGCCGAGATCGGTCTGGCCGATATCAGCCTGAATCTGGATGAGGTCGCCGCAGAGCCAGCCGAGCCTGCTGTGGAAGTGCGGGACGAGCATTGGCATGAGGTCGCCACGAAACTCGATCTGGCTCGCGCCTATCAGGAGATGGGTGACCAGACTGGGGCGCGCGAGATCCTCGAGGAAGTGCTGAAAGAGGGCGACGCAGGGCAGCGCGAAGCCGCACAGTCCATCATCGACCAGTTGGGCTAATCACCCCCGCTGACATGACGGCAGCTCATTGTTTGGGCTGCCGTTTTCTTTTGGAGCCGCTCGTGAAATTTCATCCTGCCGCGCAAATCCTGGCCTGGTGCCTGCTGGTCGCTACCGTGCAGGTGTTGGGGCTGGGCGCGTTGCTCATCGCGGCGGGACTGATCTTGCTGGCCACCCTTGCGATTTCGGGGCGCAAGTTCATTCATCTGTTGCGACGCACGCGATGGATCATGCTGTCGCTGCTGCTGATCTATTCCTACAGTACTCCCGGTCAGCTGCTGTTGCCGCAGATCGGCGTGTTCAGTCCGACGCATGAGGGAGCTATCGATGGCTCGTTGCAACTGCTCCGGTTGTTGGCGGCCTTGGGGGGGCTGGCTATATTGCTGGACCGGCTGCATCGGCAGCAGCTGATCTCCGGGCTGTATACGCTGTTCGCGCCGCTGCGATTGCTCAGTCTGTCGCGCGAACGGGCCGCGGTACGCCTTGCATTGACGCTGCACTACGCCGAGGTCGCCATGATGCGCGGCACACAGTCCTGGCAGGACACCTTACGCGGCCTGTTCGAACCGTACGACGAGGCCGCGCGGCAGATGGAATTGCCGTTGTATCGTTTTGCGTTCGGCGATGCCTGCCTGCTGGGCGGGTCGCTGGCTATATTGTGGCTGGTACTTAGATGATGGGGCTTCCGGGATGAGGGTCGCGCTGGGAGTTGAATACGACGGGCGGCCGTTTTGCGGCTGGCAGAGCCAGCCGGATGGGCGGACCGTGCAGGACGCGCTGCAACGGGCGTTGAGTCAGATCGCCGGCGAACCTGTCGCCGTGGCCGCGGCTGGGCGCACCGATACCGGCGTGCATGCGCTGGAGCAGGTGGTGCATTTCGATACCGGCACTGACAGGCCGCTCACCGCCTGGGTGCGCGGCGCGAACGCGCTGCTGCCGGAGAGCATCGCGGTGCGCTGGGCGCATGCCGTGCCGGACGAGTTCCATGCGCGCTTCTCCGCGCATGGGCGCAGCTACCGCTACCTGCTCATCAACCGAGCCACGCGTCCCGCCATCCAGGCCGGCAAGGTTGGCTGGTTCCACGCGCCGCTGGATGTCGCGGCGATGCAGGCGGCCGCACAATACCTGCTGGGTGAGCATGACTTCAGCTCATTCCGTGCGGCGGAATGCCAGGCCAAATCCCCCGTCAAGCGCCTGCACCAGCTGGACATCCGCAGGGAGGGCGACATGATCGTGTTCGACCTGAGCGCGGACGCGTTCCTGCATCACATGGTGCGCAATATCGTCGGTTGCCTGGTGTATGTGGGTAAGGGCAAGCACCCGCCAATGTGGCTGAAGGAAATCCTGGAATGCAGAAACCGCAAACAGGCCGCGCCGACCTTCGCGCCGGATGGGCTGTATCTGCGCCGTATTACTTACGAGGCGAAATGGGGGTTGCCGCACTTGCCGGAGGTGGCGGAGTTCCGGCCGGCGGGCTGAACCGGGGCTGTGCAATACGTCTTTGATCAGCCCGGATGGATGGTTTTATGCTTCAGGTGAGTCGAAGGAATGTTGCCTGGCAACGCTGGCGGCCCATAGGTCGAGCACTTCCGGCGGCATCGGCCTGCTGTAGTAATAACCCTGCGCGATATCGCAGCCCAGTTCGCGGAGTTTGAGCGATGCGGCGGCAGTTTCGATGCCTTCGGCCACTACCTTCAGACCGAGATTGTGAGCGAGATGGATGGTGGACTGGACGATGGCGATATCGTCCGGACTGTCCGGCAGGTTCATGACGAAGCCACGATCTATTTTTAGTTCGTCTGCATTCAGGTTTTTCAGGTACGCCAACGAAGAGTATCCAGTGCCGAAATCGTCAATGGAAATTCGGAAGCCCATGTCGTGGAATTGCTTTACCAGGCGCAACGCTTTTTCCGGGTTGTCCATGAAGGTGCTTTCCGTCAGTTCCAGCGTGATCCATTCCGGCTTGGCTCGTGTCTGGCGCAGTGTTTCCAATAAGTGGTTGACCAGCTCCGTATCGTCGAAACAGCGTGCCGAGAGATTGAGCGAAACGCTGATATCCAATCCCGTCTGGTGCCATTCACTGCACTGGGCAATGCCTTGCCGGATGATCCAGTGGGTCAACGGGTGGATCAGTCCGGACTGTTCGGCGACGTGGATGAATTCGGCTGGTGCTATCCAGCCTTCCTGAGGATCGCGCCACCGGGCGAGCGCTTCCACGCCCAGCAGTTTTCCAGAGGAGATGTCCACCTGGGGCTGGTAAACCAGGCTCAGCTGGTTGGATTCGAGCGCACGCATCAGTTTGCCATACAGCAGATGGTGGCGGATGAATGCCTCCTCCTGCCCGGATTCGTAGCGCAGCAGTGGAAGGTGTTTCTCTCTCGCGCGCATCATTGCCTGTTCCGCGCGGCGCAGCAGCTGGTCACTGCCGGAGGCGAAGTCCGGGTAGCTGCACAACCCCATGGTGTATTCGATATGCAGCGGCTGGCCGTTCGCATGATGGATGAAAGGGCGACTGTCGAGGAAGTCATGGAGGTCATGCATTTCGTCTTCGCCTTTCGAGAGGCAGAAGGCCAAGGCAAATTCGTCAAAACCGGTACGCGCCAGAATGGTGTCGGGTTTCATCCTGTTGAGCAGCGCCTGGGCGATGCTCCTGATCAGCTTGCGGCTTTCGTCGCTGCCGATGATGTTGCTGATCTCCAGGATGCGCTCCAGCTTGATATAGGCCACCGTTATCTTGGAGGTGTCATCACATTGAGCGACTTTTTGCGTCAGCAGCGTGAAGAACTGCATGCGGTTCGGAAGATCGGTCTGACTGTCGTGCAGCGTGCGGTGGCGCAGCTGACTCTGATAGGCCTCGGCCGCCGCACTGCGCTCGGTGAGCTCGTCGTGGAGACGGTGTTCGAAGTCGCTCCTTAAACGGTTGAACATCGAGGCGGCCACCGTATAGAACAGGAACGCCGCATACTGTTGCGTCACCTGCACGGAAGAGTAGGCGCCCCCGATGTTGATGATCTTTCCCAGTTTGTGTGCGGCGATGGACAATACAAAGAAACCGATGCTCCACAGCCAGCCGTTCTTTTGCCCGGCGACGAAGAAGGCGACGAAGGGGAAGACGTAGACCCAATAAACACCTGTCGCATCGAGTCCGCCGGAAATCTGCATATAGCCGAAGATGATGACCGAGGAAACCATCAACAGAGTTTCCGATAAGGGCAGCAGAATGTTTTTGACGGCCAGTATGAGGGCTGGTGCCAGCAGCAGGAAGGCCACGCCGAACTGGAGCCAAGCCAGCGCCTGAAGGCCGGCCTGTAGGTTGTACAGCGAATAATACAGAATGACGGGCAGCCCGATCATGCAGGCGGTGCGGATTCGTTCTTGCTTGGGCATGATCTCCACCACGCCATATGTATGCAACCCCAAAACGTCGCGCCCCCAGTGCGTGACCAAGTGTCTTGCGGCGCGTAAGCGTGATCGAACATCCATGGAAAGACCCGTGGCGGTTAACCAGAGTTGTACTGTATGGAGAATCGCGGAAATAAACAATATGCCAAACGGCCTAGTTGAAACGTACAGGGTATGGCTGGGGCAGGGATACCAACCGGGCGGATTGCGGGCGGAAGTTTGGTGTGGCCGTTGAATCCATTTACAATGCGGGCTGTTCCTGTCAGGTTTCTTTCGATGACCCGCGTCAAAATCTGTGGCATTACTCGTGTTGAAGATGCGCTGGCCGCCGCCCGGGAGGGCGCGCATGCCATCGGTCTGGTGTTCTACGAGCGCAGCCCGCGCCATGTGGGTATCGCCCAGGCGGCGCAACTGGCTGCCGCGCTGCCGCCGTTTGTGACCACTGTCGGCTTGTTCGTCGATGCCGATCCAGCATTCGTGCGCGCCGTGTTGGCCGCCGTGCCGCTCGATCTGCTGCAATTCCATGGTGACGAAACCCCCGAATATTGCACCCAGTTCGGACGTCCCTACCTCAAGGCGATCCGCGTCAAAGCGGGAGTGGATTTGCTACAATGCGCGGCTCGTTTTTCCACGGCCAAAGCGTTGTTGCTGGATGCTTACGTGGCGGGCGTGCCGGGCGGCACCGGGGCGACCTTCGACTGGGGGCTGATTCCCCGAAACTTGCCGCTGCCGGTGATCCTGTCCGGCGGGCTGGATCCGGACAATGTCGCGGCAGCCGTCGAACGAGTGCGGCCTTACGCGGTGGACGTGTCCAGTGGCGTGGAGGCGGCAAAAGGAATCAAGGATGCGGCGAAGGTCGCCGCGTTCATCAACGAGGTTAAACGAATCGATGTACAACTTTCCTGATTCATCCGGCCACTTCGGCCAATACGGCGGCATCTACATGGCCGAGACGCTGATCCCGGCGGTAGAGGAACTGCGCGATCAGTATCTGCGCTTCCGCGACGATCCCGAATTCAATGCCGAGTTCGAGTATGAACTGAAGCATTATGTCGGGCGTCCCAGCCCCATCTATCACGCCAAGCGTCTGTCGGACGACCTGGGCGGTGCGCAGATCTATCTCAAGCGCGAAGACCTGAACCACACTGGCGCGCACAAGATCAATAACGCCATCGGCCAAGCCCTGCTTGCCAAGCGCATGGGCAAGAAGCGCGTCATCGCCGAGACCGGTGCAGGCATGCACGGTGTGGCGACAGCGACCGTGGCGGCGCGTTACGGCATGGAGTGCGTGGTGTACATGGGCGCGGAAGACGTGCAGCGCCAGGCGCCGAACGTGTTTCGCATGAAGCTGCTGGGCGCCAAGGTGGTGCCCGTCGAGAGCGGCTCCAGAACGCTCAAGGATGCCTGCAACGAAGCGATCCGCGACTGGGTCACCAACGTCGAGAGCACCTTCTACATCTTCGGCACGGCAGCGGGGCCGCATCCTTACCCCATGCTGGTGCGCGACTTCCAGAGCGTCATCGGCAACGAAGCCAAGGTGCAGATGCCGGAGATGATAGGTCGCCAGCCGGATGTGGTGATCGCCTGTGTCGGCGGCGGCTCCAATGCTATCGGCATGTTCTATCCCTATATCGAAGTGCCGGGCGTGCAGCTCATCGGTGTGGAAGCGGGCGGCCACGGCATCGCCAGCGGCCAGCACGCAGCGCCGCTCACCGGCAACGCCAAGGTCGGCGTGCTGCACGGCAACAAGGTCTACCTGATGCAGGACGAGAACGGGCAGATCATCGAGACGCACTCCATCTCTGCAGGCCTGGATTATCCCGGCGTCGGCCCCGAGCATTGTCTGCTGAAGGATCAGGGGCGTGCGCAGTACGTCGCAATCGACGACGATGAAGCGATTGCCGCCTTCGATGCGCTGTGCCGCTTCGAAGGCATCATTCCCGCGCTGGAATCCAGCCATGCCCTGGCGCACGCGATCAAGATCGCGCCGACCATGGGCAAGGATAAGGTGTTGCTGGTGAACCTGTCCGGCCGAGGCGACAAGGACATGAATACCGTGGCGCGGATCAAAGGAATTACGCTATGAGCCGCATCCAGACGACCTTCGACAAACTCAAACAGCAGCAGCGCAAGGCGCTCATTCCGTTCATCACCGCAGGCGATCCCTCGCCGCAACTCACCGTGCCGCTGATGCATGGCCTGGTGGAGGCGGGCGCGGACGTGCTGGAACTGGGTGTGCCGTTCTCCGACCCGATGGCGGACGGTCCCACCATTCAGCGCGCTTCCGAGCGCGCACTCAAGCACGGCACGTCGCTGCGCGGCGTGCTGGGCATGGTAGCGGAATTCCGCAAACAGAATGCGACCACGCCGGTGGTGCTGATGGGTTACGGCAATCCCATCGAAGCCATGGGCTGGGAAGTTTTTGCGCAACGTTGTGCCGAAGTCGGTGTGGACGGTGTACTGACCGTGGATTTTCCGCCGGAAGAGAGCCATGAGGCCTTCGAGCATCTGCAGCGCCACAACATCGCACCCATCTTCCTGCTGGCGCCGACCACCAACGAGGCTCGCATCGAGCATGTCGCCAAACTGGCGCGCGGCTACGTGTATTACGTGTCGCTCAAGGGGGTTACTGGCGCGGGCAACCTCGACCTGTCGGCCATCGAGCAGAAGATCCCGCAGCTGCGCAAACACATCAAGCTGCCTATCGGCGTCGGCTTCGGCATCCGCGACGCGGCAACGGCGAAGGCGGTGGCCGGACTGTGCGACGGCGTAGTGGTTGGCAGCCGCATCGTGCAGGAAATCGAGAATTCGAACGAACAGAATGTCGTCGCCAACGTGAACAAGTTGGTCAAAGAACTGAGACAGGCTGTAGATCAAGCCTAAGGAGGAGTAAACATGAGCTGGTTCCAGAAATTATTGCCGCCGAAGATCAAGCGCCGCGACAGTGAAACAAAGAAGAGCAGCGTGCCCGAAGGGCTGTGGCACAAGTGCCCGAACTGCCAGGCGGTGCTGTACCACTCCGATCTGGAGAAAAACCAGAGCGTCTGCCCGAAGTGCAGTCATCACCACCGTGTTACGGCGCGCACACGCCTCGATCTGTTGCTGGACGGAGAGGGGCGCTTCGAGATCGGTGCGGAAGTGCTGCCGGTCGATACCCTCAAGTTCAAGGACAGCAGGAAATACTCCGAGCGCCTGATCGCCTCCAAGAAGAGCACGGATGAGGACGACGCGCTGGTGGTGATGCAGGGCAGCATCCATGCATTACCGGTGGTGGTGGCATCGTTTGAATTCACCTTCATGGGCGGCTCGATGGGCTCGGTGGTGGGCGAGCGTTTCGTTCGCGGTGTGCAGGTCGCACTGGAGCAGAAATGCCCGTTCATTTGCTTCGCCGCGAGCGGCGGCGCGCGCATGCAGGAAGGGCTGTTGTCGCTGATGCAGATGGCCAAGACCTGTGCCGCGCTGACGCAACTCAGCGAGGAAAAACTGCCGTTCATCTCGGTGCTGACCGACCCGACCATGGGCGGCGTTTCCGCCAGCTTCGCCTTCGTGGGCGACGTGGTGATCGCCGAGCCCGGCGCGCTGATTGGCTTCGCCGGTGCGCGCGTGATCCAGCAGACCGTGCGCGAGACCCTGCCGGAAGGCTTCCAGCGCGCGGAATTCCTGCTCGAACACGGTGCTATCGACATGATCGTGGACCGCCGGGAGATGCGCGACCAGCTGGCGACGCTGATCACTTTGCTGACCAAGCAGTCGGCTGTGGCGGAGATCGAGGCTGCCTAGGCCGGATGCTCTACTACGCGCTAAAAGTCGGGGTCTCCGCCATCGTTATCGTGGCGATAACGGAGATCGCCAAGCGCAGTAGCGGGGTCGCGGCTCTGGTCGCGGCTTTGCCGCTGACCTCGTTGCTGGCGTTCATGTGGATGTACTTCGATGGCGTGGAGTCGGCGCGCATTGCCGAGCTTTCGGGCCAGATCTTCTGGCTGGTGCTGCCTTCGCTGGTCCTGTTCCTGCTGTTGCCGATACTGATCAAACAGGGGCTGGGGTTCTGGCTGAGCCTTGCAATCTCCGTTGCTGCTACTTCGGCCTGTTACCTGGCCATGCTGCCCTTGCTGCGCAAATTCGGCGTGCAGCTGTAATACCTGAATCGCTGAAATGCCCAATACTCTGGCCGATTGGCTGACCTACCTCGAATCCCTGCATCCCAAGACCATCGCGCTGGGCCTCGAGCGTGTCGCGCAGGTCAGACAGCGGCTGAATCTCCAGCCTGATTTCCCGGTCATCATGGTTGGCGGCACCAATGGCAAGGGGTCGGTGTGTGCGATGCTGGAGTCCATCCTGCACGCCGCCGGATACAAGGTTGGCTGCTACACCTCACCGCATCTGTTGCGTTACAACGAACGTGTACGCATCGCGAAACAGCAGGCGAGCGATGCGGAGTTGTGCGCTTCGTTCGAGGCGATCGAACGGGCGCGCGACGACATTTCTTTGACGTATTTCGAATTCGGCACCCTTGCATCGATGCAGTGCTTCATCGAGCACGAGGTCGATGTCGCCATCCTCGAGGTGGGGCTGGGCGGCAGGCTGGATGCGGTGAACGTGTTCGATGCCGATTGCGCGGTGGTGACCAGCATCGATATCGATCATGTCGATTATCTGGGCGACACGCGCGAGCAGATCGCATTCGAGAAGGCAGGCATCTTCCGCAAAGGCCATGTGGCGATCTGCGCGGACAGCGATGTGCCGCAGGCGATCCGCGATCATGCCCATGAGATCGGCGCGGAGCTGTGGTGCATAGGCGGCGAGTTCGGTTTCACGCCGCATCAGGGACAGTGGGACTATCGAGGCAAATCGGCTGCCCGCAGTGCGCTGCCGTATCCGGCGTTGCGCGGCGCGTTCCAGTTGCATAACGCCAGCGCGGTGCTGGCGGCGCTGGATGCGCTGAAGGGGCGATTGCCGGTGAGCATGGAGGCGGTGCGGCGCGGGCTGGTCGAGGTGCAACTGGCTGGGCGTTTCCAGTTCGTGCCGGGCATGCCCCAGTTGATCCTCGACGTGGCGCACAATCCGCATGCAGCGCGCTCGCTGGCGCAGAACCTCGCGGCGTTGCCGCCTTGCCCGCGCACTTTCGCGGTGTTCGCCATGCTCAGGGACAAGGACATGGCGGGGGTGGTGCTGGCGCTTGATCCATACATCGATACCTGGCTGGTTGCAGGCATAGACGCGCCGCGCGGCGCGACGTCGGACGAACTGGCGCAGGTGCTGCGACAGTGCGGGGTGCGCGGCGAGGTCATGACCTTCGCGGACACTGCGCAAGCATTGCGTCACGCCTATAACGCGGCAGGCGAAAATGATAGAATCGCGGCCTTCGGATCGTTCTATACCGTGGCGGAAGCGATGCATGCCCGGGAGCTTTCCGTCATCTAATTCAAGCAAGCAGGATTGAAGCATGGCCAAAGAGCTGACAGACGACGAACAGAACCTGAGGCGCAAGGCTCGCCGCCGCCTGATCGGCGCCAGCGCGCTGACCCTGGCGGTGGTGGTGATCCTGCCGATGGTGCTGGACAGCGAGCCCAAGCCGAACACCCAGGACATCGATCTGCGCATCCCCAATCCGGACAAGGTCGGCGAATTCGTGCCGGGCGTGGCTGTTTCCGAAGTGGCGGAAGCGCTGCCGCTGGCCGGATCTGCCGTTGCTCCGGCATCCGCTGTCGCAACTGTTTCTGCACCTGCCGCCATTCCTGCTGTGGCAGCCTCTCCGGTGGCGGCGGTTGAAATCGTTAAGCCGGTTGTGAACGAAATCAAGGGAAATGTATCGAATCAGGCTACGCAGCCAGTTGCCAAGGTGGCCGAACCCAAGGCCGAGGCCAAAAGCGAAGGTAAGCAGGGCAGCGCTGGCTATGCCGCGCAGGTCGGGGCATATTCCAATGCCGCTACCGCGAAGCAGGAGCTGGACAAGCTGAAGAAGTGGGGTTTCAAGGCCTACACCGAAAAAGCCGGAAACAAGATACGCGTGCGCGTCGGCCCTTATGACGAGCGTGACAAGGTAGTGAAGGTAGCGAAACTGCTGGAGAAGCACGGGCTGCACCCGAGCATCGTTAGTGCCAAATGACCGGTTTCGATTACGCAGTAGCGGGGATATCTCTGGCCTCGTTGCTGCTCGGCTGGTGGCACGGCCTGGTTCATGAGGTATTGTCGTTGTTGGGGTGGCCGGTCGCTTTCCTGGTCAGCGAGTTATCCGAAAAGCTGTTTAACGAGTTGTTCGGTGAATTGTTCGGCGGCAGCCTGATTTCACTGCTCGCGTTCGGTGATGAGCGTACACGAACCATTTCTGCAGTTTATGTGCTGGTGTTCATTGCGGTATTGATCGTGTGGAGCTTGCTGGTCTGGATGCTCTCCAAACTGGTGAAGGCGATCGGGCTGGGGTGGATGGATAGTGCGCTCGGTGGCCTGTTCGGGCTGTTGCGCGGCGGATTGTTGATACTTGCGCTGGTGTGGGTGGCCGGGTTGACGCAGCTTCCGGAGCAGCCGTTCTGGCGCGACGCACTGTTGAGCAAGCCGGCGGAAGAGGTCGCCATGCTGACCAAGGCATGGTTGCCGGATAGCATCGCGCAGCGCATTCATTATGGACAGCGCAGTTAGTTTCAGTAGTTAATTTTTGGGATAGAAGATCATGTGTGGCATTCTTGGAGTCGTTTCGCAAACCCCGGCCAATCAGTTGCTCTATGACGGCCTGCAAGTGCTGCAGCATCGCGGCCAGGATGCCGCCGGCATCGCCACGCTGGACGGGCGCACCTTCCACCTGCACAAGGGCAACGGGCTGGTGCGAGACGTATTCCGCACGCGCAACATGCGCGCGCTGAAGGGCAACGCGGGCATCGCGCATGTGCGTTACCCCACCGCCGGTTCCGCTGTGGATCATAACGAGGCGCAGCCGTTCTACGTGAATTCGCCGTTCGGCATCGTGCTCGGTCACAACGGCAACCTGACCAACACCGCCGAACTGCAGAAGCAGCTGTTCGTGGAGGATCGCCGCCACGTCAACACCAATTCCGATTCGGAAGTGCTGCTCAACGTGCTGGCCCACGAGTTGCAAGTCAATTCCAAGGGGCTGCGCCTGGACGTGCCGACCATCTTTGCGGCGGTGTCGGGTGTGCACCAGCGCTGCCGCGGTGCATATGCGGTGGTGGCGATGATCGCCGGCTACGGCCTGCTGGCGTTCCGCGACATCTACGGCATCCGCCCGCTGGTGGTGGGAGTGAACGAGACCCCGCAGGGGCCGGAATACCTGGTCGCTTCCGAGAGCGTGGCACTGGACACGCTGGGCTTCAAGTTCCTGCGCGATGTCGCGCCCGGCGAGGCGATCTTCATCGACTTCGACGGCAACTTCCATAGCCAGCAATGCAGCGACAAGGCCAAGCTGAATTCCTGCATCTTCGAATACGTCTATTTCGCCCGCCCGGATTCGGTGATCGACGGCGTGTCGGTGTATGAGACGCGTTTGCACATGGGCGAGTATCTCGCCGACAAGCTGAAGCGAGAGTGGAGCGACGTGAAGATCGACGTGGTGATTCCTATTCCGGATTCCAGCCGCCCGAGCGCGATGCAGCTGGCGGATCGGCTCGATATCCCGTTCCGCGAAGGCTTCGTGAAGAACCGCTATATCGGCCGCACCTTCATCATGCCGGGGCAGGCGATGCGCAAGAAATCGGTGCGCCAGAAACTGAACGCCATCGGCGTCGAATTCAAGGGCAAGAACGTGCTGCTGGTGGACGACTCCATCGTGCGCGGCACCACCAGCCGCGAGATCGTGCAGATGGCGCGCGACGCCGGCGCGCTGAAGGTGTATTTCGCCTCCGCCGCGCCGCCGGTGCGTTTCCCCAACGTATACGGCATCGATATGCCGAGCCGCGCGGAGCTGATCGCCACCGGCCGCAGCGACGATGAGATCTGCCGCGAGATCGGCGCTGACGGCCTGATCTACCAGGACCTGGAAGACCTCAAGGCGGCGGTGCGCAAGGCCAATCCGGCCATCGTCGATTTCGACTGTTCCTGTTTCGACGGCCATTACATCACCGGCGACATCACGGCGGAATATCTGGATGCGATCGAGGCGGCTCGCGGTGCGGACAAGGCCGGCAAGCCGGTGGATGAGGACCAGATGGAACTCGACCTGGCGATGTCTGTGAGTTCGATGTGACGCGTTGACAGTTCGCGGTGGAAGGTGCTACTTTCCACCTGCGCCGATTTGAGGAACAGCTTGCGGGCGCATGACAAATACAGCTAAAGCGAGGGCAACCCGGTTTAGCTTCAAGCTTTCCGGGTTTTTTGCTTTCAGGAGATACCATGCCGGAAAAAAATTCATACCAGCCGGAAACACTGGCTGTGCGCGCGGGCAGCGTGCAAAGCCAGTTTCATGAGCACAGCGAGGCGCTGTTCCTGACCTCCAGCTTCACCTTCGACAGCGCGGAGCAGGCCGCGAAACGCTTCATCGGCGAAGAGCCGGGCAACATCTATGCGCGCTTCACCAATCCGACCGTCACCATGTTCGAGGAGCGGCTCGCCGCAATGGAAGGCGCTGAGCAATGCGTCGCGACTTCTTCCGGCATGTCCGCCATCCTGTCGCTCTGCATGGGGTTGCTGAAAGCGGGTGACCACGTTGTTGCCTCGCAGAGCATCTTCGGCTCGACCGTGAACTTGTTCAACACCGTGATGAAGAAGTTCGGCGTGGAGACGACCTTCGTCTCCGCCACCGACGTCGCGCAATGGCAGGCGGCGGTGCGTCCGAATACAAAGCTGTTCTTCCTGGAGACGCCGTCCAATCCGCTTACCGAAATCTCGGACATTGCGGCCATCGCTGCCGTGGCGAAAGGTTGCGGTGCCGTGCTGGCGGTGGACAACTGCTTCTGCACGCCCATCCTGCAGCGTCCGCTGGATCTGGGCGCGGATATCGTGATCCATTCCGCCACCAAGTACATCGACGGACAAGGGCGCGTGCTGGGCGGCGCGGTGCTGGGCAGCAGGAAACTGATGGAGCCGGTGTACGGATTCCTGCGTACCACAGGCCCGACCATGAGTGCATTCAACGCCTGGGTGTTCCTGAAGGGCATCGAGACGCTCAAGCTGCGCATGGAAGCGCACAGCGCGAATGCACTGCAACTGGCGCAGTGGCTGGAGAAGCAGCCCAACGTGGCGCGCGTGTTCTATCCCGGCCTGCCGTCCCATCCCCAGCATGCACTGGCGATGAAACAGCAGAAGACTGGCGGCGGCATCGTGGCGTTCGAGGTCAAGGGCGGCAAGGAAGCCGCTTGGCGCGTCATCAATAACACGCAGATGCTGTCTATCACCGCGAACCTCGGCGACACGCGTACCACCATCACCCATCCGGCGACCACTACGCATGCGCGCATCTCGCCCGAGGCCCGCGCCGCGGCAGGTATTTCCGACGGCTTGATCCGCATCGCGGTGGGGCTGGAGGCTGTGGTCGATATACAGAACGATCTGGCGCGCGGCCTCTGATGGATATCCTCGCCGCACAAGTTGGAGGCGCGCTGAAGGCGCATGGCCTGTTGCTGGCGACGGCGGAATCCTGCACCGGCGGCGGCGTTGCGCAGGCCGTTACCAGCGTTGCTGGCAGTTCGTCGTGGTTCGACCGCGGCTTCGTCACCTATTCCAACCCATCCAAGCAGCAGATGCTGGGGGTGAGCGAGGCGACGCTCCGGCAGTACGGCGCGGTATCCGAAGCTGTGGTGCGCGAGATGGTGGCGGGCGCGCTGCAGCACAGCGGGGCGCAGGTCGCCCTGGCGGTGAGCGGCATCGCGGGGCCGGACGGTGGCACGCCGGGCAAGCCGGTCGGCACGGTATGGTTCGCCTGGGGGGTCAAGCAGGGGGCGACTGTTGCGCGTCTGCAACATCTGGTCGGCGACCGAGACGAAGTGCGTGCACAGTCGGTGCGTATCGCCCTTCAGGGGGTGCTTGACCTGCTGGGACGGCGCACGGAAACGGCCTGAATTAAATAGAGAACGAACGTTCTGTACAACTCCGAATTGTTGTGCCACAATCCACCCCATCGTTTTTGAAAGGGGATCGCAATGGATGACAACAAAAGCAAGGCACTCGCAGCGGCATTGAGCCAGATCGAAAAACAGTTCGGCAAGGGCTCCATCATGCGCTTGGGCGAGAGCGATGTCGCAAAGGACATTCAGGTAGTGTCCACCGGCTCGCTGGGGCTGGACATCGCACTGGGCGTAGGCGGCCTGCCGCGCGGACGTGTGGTGGAAATCTACGGACCGGAATCTTCCGGCAAGACCACCCTGACACTGCAAGTCATCGCCGAGATGCAGAAGATGGGCGGCACTGCGGCGTTCATCGACGCGGAACACGCGCTCGACCCGCAATACGCTCAGAAGCTTGGTGTGGCAGTGGAAGACCTGCTGATCTCTCAGCCGGACAACGGCGAGCAGGCGCTGGAGATCGCCGACATGCTGGTGCGCTCTTCCTCGGTGGATGTAGTCGTGATCGACTCGGTCGCCGCGCTGACGCCCAAGGCCGAGATCGAAGGCGAGATGGGGGATGCGCAGATGGGGTTGCACGCCCGCCTGATGTCGCAGGCGCTGCGCAAGCTGACCGCCAACATCAAGCGCTCCAACACGCTGGTCATCTTCATCAACCAGATCCGCATGAAGATCGGCGTGATGTTCGGCAATCCCGAAACCACCACCGGCGGTAACGCGCTGAAGTTCTACGCCTCTGTGCGCCTCGACATCCGCCGCACCGGCGCGATCAAGAAGGGCGATGAGGTGATCGGCAACGAGACTCGCGTCAAGGTGGTGAAGAACAAGGTCGCTCCTCCGTTCCGCGAGGCGATGTTCGATATCCTCTACGGCGAGGGCATCTCGCGCGAAGGCGAGATCATCGAGCTTGGCGTGCAGCACAAGATTGTCGACAAGTCCGGCGCGTGGTATGCCTATCAGGGCGACAAGATCGGCCAGGGCAAGGACAACGCGCGCGAATACCTGCGCGAAAACCCCCACCTCGCGCTGGAGATCGAAAACCGTGTCCGTGAGGCTGTCGGTGTTGCCGCGTTAGCCGCACCGAACGCGGAATGATGGTGCGCGGGGTGACCGGAAACTCGATGTCGACCGGTGGCAAAGAAGCCTGAGCCCGGCCTGCGCGTGCGCGCCATGAAGTATCTGGCGCGCCGCGAATACAGTCGCGCCGAACTGCGCAGCAAGCTGCTGCCGCATGCGCAAGCGGGCGATGAGTTCGAGGCGGCACCCATGCAAGACCTTGATGCGCTGCTGGACGACCTGACCGCACGCGGCTGGCTGTCGGATGAGCGTGCCGCCACACAACTGGTGCACGCCAAACGCAGCCGCTTCGGCACGCAGCGCATCGCCCACGAATTGCGCCAGAAAGGCTTCGCAGAAAGCCTGATCATCGACACACTGCCTCAGTTGAAAGAAGGCGAGCTGGATACGGCGCGTGCAGTGTGGCAGAAGAAGTTCGGTGTTCTGCCCCAGGATGCGAAGGAAAAGGCCAGGCAGGCCCGCTTCCTGCAATCGCGCGGGTTCTCTATGGATGTGATCTTCAAAGTATTGCAAACGGGCAATTCGGAAGACGGTCCGTTCTGAATCTGGATCCACGCACTATCCTGTCTCTCGTCTGCCGTTCAAGGTCGTCAAATGGTATGATTCGCCCCTGATTCCGCCCTCGGGGCGGCTCCCCATTTGAACAATCGCAGTGATCGGTGAACAGATGAAAAGCAGTGAGATCCGCCAGAAATTCCTGGATTATTTCGCCTCCAAGGGCCATACCGTAGTTCCCTCCAGTTCGCTGGTTCCACATGAAGACCCGACGCTGTTGTTCACCAACGCGGGCATGAACCAGTTCAAGGACGTGTTCCTCGGCTTCGACAAGCGCCCCTACACGCGTGCCGCGTCTTCGCAGAAATGCGTGCGCGCCGGCGGCAAGCACAACGACCTCGAGAACGTCGGCTACACCGCGCGTCACCACACCTTCTTCGAGATGCTGGGTAACTTCAGCTTCGGCGACTACTTCAAGCGCGACGCGATCAAGTACGCGTGGGAGCTGCTGACTGAGGTGTTCAAACTGCCGAAAGAAAAGCTCTACGTCACCGTGTACGCCGAGGACGACGAGGCCTACGACATCTGGACCAAGGAGATGGGGTTGGAGCCGGGGCGCGTGATTCGCATCGGCGACAACAAGGGCGCGCGCTACGCATCCGACAACTTCTGGATGATGGGCGATACCGGCCCCTGCGGCCCCTGCACCGAGATCTTCTACGACCACGGCGAGCATATCCCCGGCGGCCTGCCCGGATCGCCCGAGGAAGACGGCGACCGCTACATCGAGATCTGGAACAACGTGTTCATGCAATTCAACCGCGACGAAGCGGGCGTGATGCATCCGCTGCCCAAGCCGTCGGTGGATACCGGCATGGGCTTGGAGCGCATCTCCGCTGTGTTGCAGGGCGTGCATGCCAACTACGAGATCGACCTGTTTCAGGCGCTGATCAAGGCGGCGGCGCGCGAGACGAACTGTGCCGACATGGATTCGCCGTCGCTGAAGGTGCTGGCCGACCACATCCGCGCCTGCTCCTTCCTGATCGCGGACGGCGTGATCCCCGGCAACGAGGGGCGCGGCTACGTGCTACGCCGCATCATCCGCCGCGCGATCCGCCACGGCTACAAGCTGGGCGCGCGCGCCGCATTCTTCCACAAGATGGTGCCGGACCTGGTCGAACAGATGGGCGCAGCCTACCCGGAATTGGCCGCCGCGCAGGTGCGCGTGATGGACATCCTCAAGCAGGAAGAAGAGCGCTTCTTCGCGACCATCGAGCATGGCATGGCGATCCTCGAAGCCGATCTGGCCGAGATGGACAAGGCTGGCGTGAAGGTCTTCAACGGCGAGACTGCATTCAAGCTGCACGACACCTACGGCTTCCCGCTGGACCTGACCGCGGACATCTGTCGCGAGCGCAATGTCTCGGTGGATGACGCCGCGTTCAATGCCGCGATGGCGCGCCAGAAGGAACAGGCGCGCGCGGCTGGCAAGTTCAAGATGGCAGCCAACCTCGAATACAACGGTCCGGCCACCACGTTCCACGGCTACGACACGCTGGAGCACAAGGGCAACATCCTTGCGCTGTATAAGGACGGTGTGTCGGTGAACGAACTGAACGAGGGCGACATCGGCGTGGTCGTGCTGGACGACACGCCGTTCTATGCCGAATCCGGTGGACAGGTGGGCGACTGCGGCGAACTGCGCAGCGTGCACGGCATCTTCGCCGTGGAGGATACGCAGAAGATACAGGCGACGGTATTCGGTCACCACGGCGTGGTGAAGACAGGCAAGCTGACCGTGGGCAACGGCGTCGCCGCGAAGGTGGATGTCGCGGCGCGCAGCCGCACCATGCGCAACCATTCGGCGACACACTTGATGCACAAGGCTTTGCGCGAAGTTTTGGGCACGCATGTGCAGCAGAAAGGCTCGCAGGTCGATGCCGACAAGACGCGCTTCGACTTCGTACACACGCAGCCGATGACGGATGTGGAGATTCGCCGCGTCGAGGCGATAGTCAATGCCGAGATTCTGGCGAATGCCGACTGTCAGGCGCGCGAGATGGCTATCGATGATGCACAGAAGACCGGAGCGATGATGCTGTTCGGCGAGAAATATGGCGACGTGGTGCGCGTGCTGAACATCGGTTCCTCCATCGAGTTGTGCGGCGGTACGCACGTGAAGCGCACCGGCGACATCGGCCTGTTCAAGATCGTCGCAGAGAGCGGCGTCGCAGCGGGCGTGCGCCGCGTCGAGGCCGTAACGGGCGAGGGCGCGTTGGCGCTGGTTCAGCAGCAGCAAGACCAGTTGCAATTGGTCGCCGATGCGGTGAAGGCTCAGCCGCAGGAAGCGGCGGCGCGCATCGCTCAGATTCTCGATAGCGTGAAGTCGCTGGAGAAGGAACTGGCCGCATTGAAGTCCAAGCTGGCTTCCGCCCAAGGCGACGAGCTGGTTGCGCAGGCGCAGGACATCAGTGGCGTGAAGGTGCTGGCAGCCAAGCTGGAGGGGGCGGATGCGGCGACCTTGCGCGAGACCATGGACAAGCTGAAGGACAAGCTCAAGTCTGCCGCAATCGTGCTGGCGGCGGTCGCCGACGGCAAGGTGTCGCTGGCTGCCGGCGTGACAGCGGACCTGACCGGCAAGGTCAAGGCGGGCGAACTGGTGAATTCGGTCGCCCAGCAGGTCGGCGGCAAGGGCGGCGGGAGGCCGGACATGGCGATGGCCGGCGGTACACAACCGGAACATCTGGATGCTGCGTTGGCCTCCGTTCCAGCCTGGGTCAAACAGAAACTGGGCTGATGGATGTCAGCCGCTGCATTGTCGTCAAATAGGTCTTTTTGAGGGGCGCTGATGCAAGGGAGTCGAAAGCACCACACGGTGCTGATGGTCGAGGATGACCCGTTGGAGATCGAACTGGCGCGCAATGCCGTCATCGAGTCTGGTCTCGAACTGGCGCTGGTGGTGCTGAAGGATGCCGATGCCGTGCTGGACTGGTTGTCTGACGGGACTGCGAAGAGCCAGCAGATGCCGCGCGTCATCCTCATCAACCTGAAGTTGCCCAAGCTGGATGGGCTGGCGATATTGCGCAAGTTGCGCATGCACTCGGCAACCAGCGATACCCCCATCGTTGCGTTCTCCGCGGAATACATCCAGGCCGAGGTGTTGATGAGCTATCGGGCCGGCGCGAACAGTTTCGTTGCCAAGCCGGCCGATCTGCATCAGTTCGGCGAATTTTTCCGTGAGCAGATTCCTTACTGGCTGGAACCGCGGCAGCGGAAGCTGGCTTTTGCAGCCGATGGACGCAGCTGATCTGCGTTGAAAGACGATGCAGAGGCAGTAGCCTTACGCCTCCTCCCACATTCCTGTCAGAACGGCAGCTGCAAGTGCGGCGCCGCCTGATTGAATATCCGGCGGAAGTCCCCCTGAATGCGTTGCAGTGCAGCTTCGCTGTCCGCCTCGAAGCGCAGTACGATCACCGGCGTGGTGTTGCTCGGGCGTGCCAAGCCGAAGCCGTCGGCGTATTCCACCCGTAACCCGTCCAGCGTGATGACTTCTTTCGCATCGGCGAACTGTGCGGTCTTTTGCAGCTGCGCGAGCAGTGCATGATTTTCGCCTTCGGCGGTGCGGATGTGCAGCTCGGGAGTGCAGACCGCATCGGGCAGGGTGTTCAGCGTGGCGCTTGGATCGGTTACCTTGCTCAGTATCTCCAGCAGGCGCGCGCCGCTGTATAGCCCGTCGTCGAAGCCGTACCAGCGCTCCTTGAAGAACACGTGCCCGCTCATCTCGCCCGCCAGCAGTGCACCGGTCTCGCGCATCTTCGCCTTCACCAGCGAGTGGCCGGTCTTCCATAGCGTCGGCCTGCCGCCGTGCGACCGTATCCAGTCGAACAGGTTGCGCGTGGACTTGATGTCGAAAATGATTTCCGCTCCGGGATTCCGGGAGAGTACGTCGGCCGCGAACAGCATCAGCTGGCGGTCGGGATAGATGATCTTGCCGTCCTTGGTGACCACGCCGAGGCGGTCGCCGTCGCCGTCGAAGGCGAGTCCCAGTTCGCTGTCGTTGCTGCGTAGCGCCTCGATCAGGTCTTCCAGATTGTGTGGATCGGAAGGATCGGGATGGTGGTTGGGGAAGTGACCGTCCACCTCGCAGTACATTTCTGTTACCTCACAACCCAGGCCGCGATATAGCTTTGCGGCGAAATCGCCCGCCACACCGTTGCCGCAATCCACGGTGATCTTCACCGGTCGTGCCAGCTTGATGTCGGATATGACGCGCGCCAGGTATTCCGGTGCGATGTCATATTGCGAGTAGCTGCCGCTGCCGTGCGTCAGATCGTTCTGCTCGATGCGTGACCGCAGTTTCTGGATTGTTTCGCCCGACAGGGTTTCTCCTGCAAGCACCATCTTCAGGCCGTTGTAATCCGGAGGATTGTGACTGCCGGTGATCATCACTGCGCAATCGGTTCTGAGCTGGAAGGCGGCGAAGTAGGTCATCGGTGTGGCGACCATGCCTACGTCGATGACGTTGATGCCGCTCTTCATGATGCCGCGCGCCAGTGCTTTTGTGAAATCCGGGCCGGACAGTCGTCCGTCGCGCCCGATGGCGATGGTGGATTGTTTGAGCGCCTTTGCCTCCGAACCGATGGCGTGGCCGACGGCTTCAACGATCTCGTCAGTCAGCGTCTTGCCGACGATGCCGCGGATGTCATAGGCTTTAAAGATTTCCTTCGGCAGCGATTGCGTATGCACGTCACTCCATCAGGGGTTGAAGTTCGTTCCATACGCGATCGGGCGTGAGCTGCACCATGCAGTCGAAATGCCCCAGCGGGCATTCACGCTTGAAGCAGGGGCTGCATACGAGGTCGAGCTTGAGCACGCGTGCCTTGTCCGACAGCGGCGGTGTGAACTGCGGGCTGCTGGAGCCGAACAGGGCGAGCATAGGTCGGTCCAGCGCAGCGGCGATATGCATCAGGCCGGAGTCGTTGCTGATGACCAGCTTTGCGCAGGAGAGCAGGGCGATGGCGTCGGCGAGGTCGGTGCGGCCGCACAGGTTGCGGCAATCCGGGTTTCCGAGGGCGACGATGTTGTCGCCGACCTCCTTGTCCTTGGGAGAGCCGACCAGCCATATTTCATAGCCTTGCAATGTCAGCCGTTGCGCGATCTCGGCGTAGTAGGCGACCGGCCAGCGCTTGGCGGGGCCATACTCCGCACCCGGACAGAACACCGCGACGGGTTTGTCCTGCGTCAGACCGAGCTTGCTTAGCGCGGCGTCGCGCTGTCCCGGGGAAACTGCAAGGCGCGGGTTCGTCAGCGGACGCGGGATTTCGCCATGCGCCCCCTCGGCCAGTTGCGCGAAGCGTTCCACCATCAGCGGCAGTTTCTGTTTGTCGAGCTTGCGCGCATCGTTGAGCAGCCCATAACGCATCTCTCCGACGAAGCCGGTGCGCACCGGGATGTGCGCGAAGAACGGCACGAGCGCGGACTTCAGCGAGTTGGGCAGCACGACGGCCTGGTCGTAGCGTGCCGCGCGCAATTCCTTGCCGATCCGGTAGCGTGCACCGAGTTGCAGCTTGCCATGCGGGAAGGGATTGGTGATGACCTCGTTGACTTCGGGCATCTGGCGAAGAAGTTTTTCCGTCCAGGGCGGCGCCAGCACGTCGATGCGGCAGCCCGGATGGCGCTGCGCGAGCCGCATCAGCATCGGCTGCATCAGCATGCAGTCGCCGACCCAGCTTGGAGCGATGACGAGGATTCTGGTCATGGGTAAGTTGTAGGATGGGTTGAGCGTAGCGATACCCAACAATAACGTGAATGAGATGGGTATCGCTGCGCTCAACCCATCCTACGTGTTAATGATGTCCTTTGGGCAATTCGCCCTTGAACTTGTAGAGCGTGCCGCAGTATGGGCAGCGCGCCTCGCCGCCGTGGTTGAGCGGGATGCCCACGCGGGGGTGGGCGTTCCACAGGCTCATGTTCGGCATCGGGCAGGTCAGCGGCAGGTCGTCCGCGGTGACTTCGATGTAACGCTGGGTGATGTCCTGTTTGCCCATGGCGCCCCCTTAAACGTAGTCCAGCCAATCGGCGTGTTGCGGATGTTTGCCCGCGACGCAGTCGAAGAAGGCCTGCTGCAGCTTGGTAGTGATCGGGCCGCGAGAACCGCTGCCGATGACGCGGGTATCCAGTTCGCGGATGGGGGTGACTTCCGCTGCCGTGCCGGTGAAGAAGGCTTCGTCGGCGCAATACACTTCGTCGCGCGTGATGCGTTTCTCGATCACTTCGAGGCCCATTTCCTTGGCCAGCGTGAGAATGGAGTCGCGCGTGATGCCTTCCAGGCAGGAAGTCAGGTCGGGGGTGTAGAGCTTGCCCTTCTTCACGATGAAGATGTTCTCACCCGCGCCCTCGGCCACGTAGCCGTCCACGTCCAGCAACAGTGCCTCGTCGTAGCCGTCATGCGCCACTTCCTGGTGCGCCAGGATGGAGTTGGTGTAGGTGCCCACCGATTTCGAGCGGCACATGTTGATGTTCACGTGATGGCGGGTGAAGCTCGAGGTCTTCACGCGGATGCCCTTCGCCATGCCTTCCTCGCCCAGATATGCGCCCCACGGCCACGCAGCCACGGCAACGTGTGTGCTGATGGCAGTGGCTGCGATGCCCATCGCTTCGGAACCGTAGAACACGATCGGGCGGATGTAGCAGGACTCCAGCTTGTTGGCGCGAACCACTTCGCGTTGCGCTTCCATCAGCGTTTCCTTGTCGAACGGCATCTTCATCTTGAAGATGTAAGCCGAATTGAACAGGCGGTCGGTGTGCTCGCGCAGACGGAAGATGGCCGTACCCTTGGCTGCCTTGTAGGCGCGCACGCCCTCGAACACGCCCATGCCGTAGTGCAGGGTGTGGGTCAGCACATGGGTGGTCGCGTCGCGCCAGGGCACGAGCTTGCCGTCATACCAGATAAAACCGTCGCGGTCGGACATCGACATAATGGAATTCCTTTGATGGGTCGGTTGCAAAAAGCAAATTCTAGCCTTTTCCGGCAGGTTTATGAAGCACGAAGCCAAAATTACCTAACATGCCTGATGTTTTAATGGTGAACGGTTCGGGTATGATTGAGCGCGATTAATCCCTGCGGAAGGATGCCAGACAAATGGTGGCGTTTCTGACCACTCCCGAAGAGCCGATGGATACACAGGAAGACAGGTTGCGCAAGCACCTGCTGGTGTTCGCCTGCGGATTCATGAATTTTGCGGTGGTACTGTGGCTCGCCATCTATTGGCTGATGGGGCTGCATTTTTCTACCAATGTGCCTTTGGGGTACCAGCTTGTCTCGGTAACTTCGCTGGTTTATTACCTCTGGACAAAGCGGTTCGAGGTGTTTCGCTTCATCCAGCTCAGCCTGTTCCTGTTCACACCTTTCGTGATGCAATGGAGCATCGGCAGCGCCGTCACTGCCAGCGGGGTGATGCTCTGGGCGCTGCTGGCGCCTATCAGTGCGCTGGTGGTGTCCGGCTGGCGTGATTCCATTCCCTGGTTTGTTGCCTACATCGTGATGACGGTGATCTCCGGCTTCTTCGATTTCTATCTCGCGACCGGAGGCAATGCGGGTGTGCCGATGAAGACCATCGGCTTATTCTTCGCGCTCAATTTCGCCGCGATGTCCTCCATTATCTACTTCCTGGTGCGTTACTTCGTCCTCGAGATGGACAAGATCAAGATGCAGCTTGACCTCCAGCACCAGTTGCTGGCTGAAGAACAAAAGAAGTCGGAGCGTGTGCTGCTCAATGTGCTGCCGAGTAGCATCGCGCAACGGTTGAAGGACCATCAGGGGGCAATTGCGGACGGCCATGCTGATGTGACGGTGATGTTCGCGGACCTGGTGAATTTCACACAGCTGACCGAGTCGCTTTCTCCCGAACAAATGGTCTCCCTGCTCAATACCATCTTCTCCGGTTTTGACGGGCTGAGCGAAAAACACGGTGTGGAAAAGATCAAGACCATCGGCGATGCCTACATGGTGGTCGGCGGGTTGAATCATGAAGGTACCGATTACACCCGCGATATCGCGGATCTGGCGCTGGAGATGCGCCAATACGTGAATACGCATCCGGAATTGGCCCGGTTCAAGCTCGGCATCCACATCGGGATAGCTACCGGGCCGGTGGTCGCCGGCGTGATCGGCACCAAGCGCTTTATCTATGACCTGTGGGGCGATACCGTGAACATCGCCAGCCGCCTGACCGACGAGGCGGTGCGGGACGTCATCCAGGTCGACAGGACCACTTACAACCGTATCAGGCACGACTACGCCTTCGAGCCGCCCGCCACCATCTTCGTTAAGGGCAAGGGCGAGATGGTGATGTACCGCCTGAACGGCTACGCCTCTCAGGAAGCATCTACCACCGTCTAAATTGCCTCGAAAAGCATCTTCCACAAATGACGGCAGGCGGTACTGTCGATCTCGCCCTGCTCGACGCGGCACGGCGAATGGTTGTTGAGTCGCATGCGGTGCTGGGTCTGGCGCAGCGTGCGGTATAGCGAGCGGACCTGTTCGGCGAGGCCGACTGGAATCAATTCAAGCTCGGCGGCCAGCTTGAGCAGCGCCAGGTTGCCGATGTTCGCGGTCAGTGACGGGTGCAGGTGGGCATGGGCCAGCACGAGATATTGCACCATGAACTCGATGTCCACCATGCCGCCGCGGTCGTGCTTGATGTCGAATAGTCCGCTGTCGTTGGGATGTCCGTCCATCATCTTCTGGCGCATCGCCAGTATCTCCTTGCGCAACGTCGACGGGTCGCGAGGTTGGCACAACACCTGTTTCCGGATTTCCTCGAACGCCGCGCCGACCAGTGTGTCGCCGGCGCTGAAGCGCGCGCGCGTCAATGCCTGATGCTCCCACACCCAGGCGCTTTGCCGCTGGTATTCCCCGAACGCTTCGACCGAGCTTACCAGCAAGCCGCTCGCGCCGTTCGGGCGCAGGCGCAGGTCGGTCTCGTACAAACGCCCGGATGAGGTATAGCTGCCCAGCATGGTGTTGATGCGCTGCGCCAGACGCGCATAGTTCTCCTGCGCGTCGGGGTGATCGTCGTCGTACAGGAAGATCAGGTCCAAGTCTGAGGCATAGCCCAGTTCCTTTCCGCCCAGCTTGCCATAGGCGATGATGGCGAAGCGCGCGTCGTCGCGGTGTTTCTTGCGTGCACCAGCCCAGGCCAGCCGCAGCACATGGCGCAGCATCAGGTCGGCGAGGTCGGAGAGATGGTCGCTGAGCTTTTCCAGCGGCAGCAGGCCTTGCAGGTCCATCGCCAACAGGTGGAAGGTCTGCTCCTGTTGTGCCTGTCGCAGTACGTCCAGCTGGCGTTCGGTATCTTCGCCGCAGTCGTCGAGGCGGGCCCTCAGGTCGTGGTCGATCTGCTGCCATTGCGGTGCACGGTACATCTCGCGGGCATCCAGCAGCTCGTCCAGCAGCGCCGGGTGTTGCATCAAATATTCTCCGGCCCAGCTGCTCGCGGCGATTAGTTTGGCCAGCAGCCGGAGCGACTGCGGATATTCGGCGAGGAAAGCGAGATAGGAGGCGCGGCGGCTGATGGTTTCCAGCAGGGCGAGCATGCGCGACAGCGTCTCGTCCGGATTGGACTGCTGGGCGCACAGGGCTACGAATTGCGGGACCAGTTTGTCCAGCCGTTGTCGGCTGACATCGGGCAATTGCCGATAGCGGTTGCCGGTGCGCAATTGCAGCAGGTGTTGCGCGCCGTCCGCAGCGGTACGGTAGCCGAGGCCGGAAAGGTGGGCGGTCAATTCATCGGCAGTGACGCCGTCGCGCCAGAGTTGTCCGTCGCCTTGGTCCCCATGTTGTGCGCCGAAAATCTGCTCGAACTGCTTGCCGACCAGCGCGCGATGGCGGTCGAGCTCCCGCAGCAGCGCGGGGTAGTCCGCATAGCCCATCGCGCGGGCGATGATCTCTTGATCTTCGGGCTTTTCCGGCAGTTCCTGAGTCTGCTGGTCGTCGAGATATTGCAGCCGGTGTTCGAGGTTGCGCAGGAAGATGTAAGCCGCATTGAGGTCTGCAACGACCTCTGGGTCGAACTGGCCGTTCTCAACCAGTGCCTGCAGTACGCGCTGGGTCGGACGGATGCGCAGTTTTGCATCGCGTCCGCCGCGGATCAGCTGGAACACCTGTGCGGCAAACTCGATCTCGCGGATGCCGCCGGGGCCAAGCTTGATGTTATTGATCCGGTCGCGGCGCTGCACTTCCTGGCGGATCTGCGCGTGCAGCTTGCGCATCGAGTCGATCGCGCCGAAGTCGAGGTATTTGCGGAATACGAACGGCTGTGCCAGCCGCATCAGCTCGTTGATCTGCGGATGTTCGGCGGGGGAGATGACGCGCGCCTTGATCCAGGCATAGCGTTCCCATTCGCGCCCCTGGCTGACTAGGTATTCCTCGAGCGCGGCGAAGCTCATCACCAGCGGGCCGCTGTCGCCGTAGGGGCGCAGCCGCATATCCACGCGGAACACATAACCGTCTGCGGTGAGTTCGTTGATCAGGTTGATCAGCTTGCGCCCCAGCCGGGTGAAGAATTCGTGGTTGCTCAAAGTACGCGGACCGTCGGTCTCGCCGTCCTCGGGGTAGACGAAGATCAGGTCGATGTCAGAGGAGACGTTCAGTTCGCCACCGCCCAGCTTGCCCATGCCGATCACCAGCAGTTCCTGGGGTGCCTTGTCTGATTCGCCGAGCGGCGTGCCGAATTGCCGTTGCAGGGCCTGCATCACACAGTGCTGCGCCTGTTGCACGCATACCTCGGCCAGTGCGGTCATCGCCTGCATCACCTCGTTCAGGTCGCACAATCCGTTGAGGTCGCGGAGGATCAGCTTGACCATTATCTGTTTGCGCAAGCGGCGCACGGCGCGCGACAGCTCGGCCTCGTCCTCAAGATTCAGGCCGGACTGTCGCAGGATGTCGAGCATTTCTGCGCGATCGCAGGGCAGGGCAAAATTTTCCTGCAACCAATTCTGCAATTGCTGGTCTGCTTCCAGCACGCGTTTGGCATAGCGGCTGCAATCCAGGGTCTTTTGCAGCAGTTCGGCGAAGGTTGCGGACGGCGAGTGTGAGGTATTCATTTCAAGTTAGAATGCGCGAGGTTTCCCGATTATAAGTCCCAGTCACAGATTCAGGCGCGGTTGCGCGGCACACTATCGATGTTGAACTCTCTTCCAGTGCGATTACTCTGGCACAGCCTGAACTGGCTGACGCGGCTGGCCATCGTCTCAGCGGCGGCGCTGGCCGTGCTGATCGCGATGTCCATCGTCGTGCTGCGCTACTGGGTGCTGCCGGATATCGAACAGCATCACGACAAGATCACGCTATCCCTGTCGCAGGCCATCGGCAATCCGGTGGTCATCGGCAAGATCACCGCCGACTGGCAGGGGCTGCGTCCGCGTCTGAGTTTCACCGATGTGCATATTCTGGACGAGCAGCGTCAGCCGGCCCTGGTGTTGTCGCGTATCGATAGCAGCGTGTCGTGGATGTCCTTGCTCACCGCCGAACTGCGCCTGGCGAGTCTGGAGGTAGACCGGCCGGAACTGCTGGTTCGGCGCGATGCTCAGGGGAAACTGTTCATCGGCGGCGTTGCGCTGTCACAGCAGGGGAGCAATAACGACCTGTCTGACTGGCTGCTGCACCAGTCGTACATGGTGGTGCGCGATGCGCTCATCGTCTGGGTGGACGAACAGCGCGATGCGCCGCCTCTGGTGTTGCGTCACGTCGAGTTGCATATCGAGAACGGTTTGTTCGACCGGCACCGCTTCGCCTTGCGTGCCTTGCCGCCCGCGGAATTGGCGACCCCGCTGGATGTGCGCGGCGATTTTCATGGGGAGAGCTTCGATGACCTGGCGGCGTGGCGCGGCCAGTTGTTTACGCAGCTCGACTACACCGACGTCACCGCCTGGCGGCCCTGGCTGGACTTGCCCGGCGAGTTCAGCCGCGGGCGCGGCGCGTTGCGAGGTTGGCTGGGTATAGAGGGCGGCAAGGTGGCGAAGGTCACTGCCGATCTGGATCTGCACGGCGTGGTCACCCGGCTGGCCGAAGACGTGCCTGAGATGGTTGTGCTGAAGCTGCGCGGCCGCGCCGCGTGGAAGTATGCGGCGGATGAGCTGGAGGTATCCACCCGGCGTCTGGCGATGCGGCTATACAACGGCATCGAACTCCAGCCGACCGATTTCTATTTCCGTACCGCACGCGCGAACGGGGAACGCCCCGCAAGCGGCGAGCTGCGCGCCAACCTGTTGCAGCTGGAAACTCTGGCGGCGTTGTCCAACTTCCTGCCGCTGGATGCAAGCTTGCGCGCCCGCCTGGAGGCCTATGCGCCGAGGGGACAGGTGAGCGGTCTTGATGCGCAATGGCAGGGGGCATTGGAAAAGCCGGACAGCTACCGGATCAAGGGCAGTTTCGACAGGCTTGCGCTGCGTCAGGTTGGGCGGATGCCGGGATTCTCCGGGCTGTCGATGGACGTTAATGGCAGCGAGACCAGCGGCAGGTTGCACATCAACTCGCGTCAGTTGGTGGTGGATGCGCCGGAAGCCCTGCGCGAGCCGCTGTTGTTCACCACCCTGACCGGGCAGGCGGGCTGGCAGCGCAAGCACGACGAGCTCCTGGTCACCGTCGACAACGTCGCGGTCACCAATGACGACCTGGCGGGCAACCTGTACGGCAGCTATCGGACGCAAGCCGGGACGCTGGGCATGCTCGACCTGACCGTGGCCCTGACTCGCGGCGATGTGCGCCGTGCGGCGCGTTACACGCCGCTGGTGGCGCTGGACCGAAAAGACAACGACTGGCTGAACGGCGCCTTGCTGGCGGGGCATACCGATGATTTTCGCGTGCGCGTCAAGGGCAACCTGAGCGATTTTCCGCTGCACGGGACCGAAGATGCGCTGCTGGAGATCGGTGGACATGCGAGCGGCGTGGTGCTGGAGTTCGACAAGCGTTGGCCGAAGGTCGACAACATCGACGGCGAATTCTGGATACGCGGTAACAAGCTGGAAGTGAAATCCGACTCCGCGACCATGCTGGGCGCGCGCCTGCATAACCTCACCGTCGCCATGCCGGATCTGATGAGCAAGGACCTGCCGCTGGAAATCCGGGGCGAGGCGGACGCGACTAGCGAAACTTTCCTGCGGTTCATTCAGCAGAGCCCTGTGCGCGGCTACATCTCCGGCTTTACCGACGGTATGCACGCCAGCGGCAATGGCCATCTCAATCTGTTCACGCGCATCCCTCTGCTGAGCGACAAGCCGGTGCAGGTGGCCGGTACGGTACGTGTACAGGATAACGATATCGACCTGGGCAAGGGCGTGCCGTGGCTGCGCAAGGCGCGCGGCGCGCTGTCGTTCACCGAGGCGGGGATGAAGTCTGAGGGCGTATCGGCGGAGATACTGGGCGGCAATGCAACCATCGACGTGCGGACGGCGGAAGGTGGCGTGGTGCATGCCAGTGCGCAAGGACGCGTCAATCTCGATGCCTTGCGCACCCGTGAACCGCATCCGCTGTTGAATTACCTGCGTGGCGGGGCGGCCTGGGATGCCAATATCGTGGTGGCGAAGAAATCGGCCCAGATGCAGATCAATTCCAGCCTGGTGGGCATCAACTCCACTTTGCCGCAGCCCTTTGCCAAGCGCGCCTTTGAGCCGATGCCGCTGCGCATGGAAAAGAACAATGTCACCGACGGCCAGGATGTCCTCACCGTACAGCTCGGCAAGCTGCTCAATGTCCGGCTGGCGCGGCGCGACGAGAACGGGGAGATGGTGGTCAAGCGTGGCGCAGTCAACTTCGGGGGACAGGGCCGTTGGCCGGATCAGGATGGCGTCTGGCTGCTGGGACGGTTGCCGGTGCTGTCGCTGGAAGGCTGGGGCGGACTGCTCGGTGCGGCTGGCGATACGACAGACGGCCTCCCGATCGCAGGGGCTGACCTGGTCGTCGACAAGGCGAGCGGTTTCGGGATGAATATCGATGATCTGCGCATCGCCGCCGACAGGCGTGGCGACGGCATCGTCGCGAGGCTGATCAGCGACGAGGTGAACGGCGAAGTGGAATGGCAGTCGCGCGGCGAAGGCAAGTTGACGGCACGCCTGCAGAACCTGACATGGAACGGGGACCGTAGCGTGCAAACCGCTCCGGAGAAATCGATGCCCATCTCGCCCGACAATCTGCCCGCGCTGCAGGTCGGCATCGAGAACCTGCAAGTGAAAGGCAAGCAGATCGGCCGCTTCGAACTGGTCGGCCATCCTGAGGGCAATGACTGGCGCCTGCGCCGGCTGCGCATCACCAACCCGGACGGTTCGCTCAGCGGCGATGGCGTCTGGCACGGCAGCGAGGCGAACGCGAGGACCAGCGTCAACCTGCTGCTGGATATCAGCGATGCCGGGAAGATACTGGCGCGCTCCGGCTATCCCAACACCGTCAAGGGCGGAAGCGGCAGGCTGGCTGCGAACCTGTCGTGGGCCGGCGCGCCGGATGAGTTTCACTATGCCACGCTGAGCGGCACGCTCAACCTGGATACCGGCAAGGGGCAGTTCCTCAAGATGGACCCCGGCATCGGCAAGCTGCTCGGCATCCTCAGTCTGCAAGCCCTGCCCAAGCGCATCACGCTGGATTTCAACGATGTGTTCAGCGACGGTTTCCAGTTCGACAGCATCAAGGGTAACGCCCAGGTCAGCAACGGCGTGCTCGACACTCAGGATCTGCGCCTCGACGGTTCGGCTGCGAAGGTGACCATGAAGGGCCGCGTGGACATGAATCGCGAGACCCAGGACCTGCGGGTGCGCATCCTGCCCGCGGTGGGGGACAGCGTGTCGCTGCTGGGTGCGTTTGCGGCGGGTCCGGCGGTGGGCGTCGGCGCCCTGCTGATGAACAAGGTGCTGGGCGAGCCGCTCGATAAGTTGGTGTCGTTTGAATACAATGTCAGCGGAACCTGGAGCGACCCCAAGGTGGTCAAAGTGGGTGAGGTTCCGGTCAAGCCAAAAGAAAGCAAGCCACAGTAAAGGTCATCATGTCCCAAGGTAATTCCACGCAACAAAGGATCGCCGCGCAGGCCAACGCATTCAAGGTCGCCGCCGTGCAGATGGCCTCCGGCCCCAATGTCGAGGGTAACCTGGCCGAGGCGCGCCGCCTCATCGCCAAGGCCGTCGAGCAGGGCGCGCGCCTGGTGGTGCTGCCGGAATTCTTCGCCATCATGGGCATGAACGAGCAGGACAAAGTAGCGGTGCGCGAGCAGCCGGGAGAGGGGAACGTCCATGCTTTCCTCAGCGAGACCGCGCGCCGGCACAAGATATGGCTGGTTGGCGGGTCCATCCCGCTGGCGGGCAATGCGCCGGAAAAGGTGCTGAACAGTTGCCTGGTGTTCGACGAACAGGGCGAGCAGGTGGCGCGCTATGACAAGATCCACCTGTTCAACCTGGAGCTGGGCAACGAGAGCTATAACGAGGCCAAAACCATCGAGCCGGGCAACCAGGTGGTGGTGATCGACAGCCCGTTCGGACGCATCGGCCTGGCAATCTGCTACGACCTGCGCTTTCCCGAGCTGTTCCGAGCGATGAAGGGCGTGGACATCATCGTGCTGCCCTCCGCATTCACCGAGACCACGGGCAAGATGCACTGGGAAGTGCTGGTGCGCGCCCGTGCCGTGGAGAATCTCGCTTATGTTGTCGCCGCTGCGCAGGGCGGTTATCACGTCAACGGCCGCGAGACGCACGGTAACAGCATGGTCGTCGATCCCTGGGGCAGGGTGCTGGACCGGCTTCCGCGCGGTTCCGGCGTGGTGATCGCCGACATCAACCCGTCATACCAGACCAGCCTGCGCAACAGCCTGCCCGCGCTGTCGCATCGCATCATCTACGGTTGCTAGGATGAATACCTTGAGCAAATCAAAGCAGTTCGACACACTCTTCGCCACGGCCCAGCGATCGCTGCTGCTGCCATATTCCATCGAGTCGCGCCATATCGAGCAGGTGTTCGCCAGCATGATGGCTCACCGCCTCGACTATGCCGACCTGTATTTCCAGTACAGCCGCGCCGAGAGCTGGGCGCTGGAAGAAGGCATCGTCAAGTCCGGAAGTTTCCACATCGACCAGGGGGTGGGTGTGCGCGCGGTGAGCGGCGACAAGACCGCCTTCGCCTACTCCGACGATATCAGTCTGAACGCGCTGGAGAGCGCGGCTAAGGCCACGCGTGCCATCGCGCGCCAAGGCGGCACGCAATCCGTTCCGGCCATGCACCACGGTTCGCGGCGTGCGATCTACCTGCCGCACGACCCCATCGCCAGCCTGAAGGACGCCGACAAGGTCGCATTGCTCGAGCGCGTCGAACGTTATGCGCGCGACCTCGATCCGCGCGTCACCCAGGTGATGGCCAGCCTTGCCGGAGAATATGAAGTGGTGATGGTGGCTCGCAACGACGGCCTGCTGAACGCCGATATCCGCCCGCTGGTGCGCCTGTCGGTGCAGGTCATCGTCGAGAGTGACGGCCGGCGCGAGCAGGGTTCGGCCGGCGGCGGCGGGCGCTTCGACTACGCCTATTTCGACGACGGGATGCTGCGCGACTACGCTGCCAAAGCGGTGCATCAGGCCGTGGTCAACCTTGATGCCGCCCCCGCTCCGGCGGGCGAGATGACCGTGGTGCTGGGCAACGGCTGGCCGGGCATCCTGCTGCACGAGGCCATCGGCCACGGGCTCGAAGGCGACTTCAACCGCAAGGGCAGTTCGGCGTTCTCCGGGCGGGTCGGCGAACGCGTCGCGGCACCGGGCGTCACCGTGGTGGATGACGGCACCATCGCGTCGCGTCGCGGCTCGTTGCAGATGGACGATGAAGGCAACCCGACGCAATGCACCACGCTGATCGAGAACGGCATCCTCAAGGGGTATCTCCAGGACACCATGAACGCGCGGCTGATGGGCGTGCCGGTCACGGGCAACGCGCGGCGCGAATCCTACGCGCACCTGCCGATGCCGCGCATGACCAACACCATGATGCTGAACGGCGACAAGACGCCCGAGGAGATCATCGCCTCGGTCAAGCACGGACTGTATGCGGTGAATTTCGGCGGCGGCCAGGTTGATATCACCAGCGGCAAGTTCGTGTTCTCCACCACCGAGGCCTATATGATCGAGGACGGCAAGGTCACGCATCCGGTGAAGGGCGCGACGCTGATCGGCAACGGTCCCGACGCGCTGACTCGCATCTCCATGATAGGCAACGACCTTGCGCTCGATCCCGGTGTCGGTACCTGCGGCAAGGAGGGCCAGAGCGTCCCAGTGGGCGTGGGCCAGCCGACGGTGCGCATCGACGGACTGACCGTGGGTGGTACGGCATAGGCGTTGCTTGCCTCCTGCCGCAAAGTCAGGTGTGCTGCTAGCGTGCCAGCAGCAAGAATGCAATCAGAACGATCAGTGCGATCAATGCGATAAGTGCGAGCGAGGGAAGAGATTCCCTCCAAGTCAGTTTGGGTTCTTTCGACTTGGCGCTTATTCTGAGCGTCGAGTCGCGCTCATCGCGAAGTTTTCCGTGCTTGAATTTCATTATATTGATCTCCTTGTGTACCGGTGATTCTAAATCAAGGACACGTTAATTTAGACAGCCAACCCAAAATCTGTTCGGCCTACTTCATCGCAAGATGTCGCGCCGTGATGTAATCCCGCGTGTTGACGTGCCGGACGAACCAGTCGGCGAGGCCGGCTTCGATGTAGTCCAGCAGGTTCGCCATGTCTCCCTCCTGCCGCCATTGCGCGATGCGTTCCGAAAAATCCGCCAGCGCGCGGTCGTGATCACGCTTGTGTGCTGCGCTGGGCGGAAACTGTGCGGTTTCCATGGCCCGTTCTTCCCTGGCGAACTGTTGCTGTATGTGTTGCAGCAATTCGCCCAGTTGCGCGGCTATGTCCGCGTCGGGCGCCTGCCGGTCGAACAGGTCGAGTACCGCTTCGCGCAGTTCGATGAAGCGGGTGTGGTCGAACAGGTTGGCGATGTCGTGCTGGCTGGTCATGGTTTCCTTTCTCTGTCCAGTTGAGCGGCGCGTGCCGGTCTCGCGGTATAATCCGCGCCGTTATGCAGATTCTACGCGGACTTTATTCTCCAAGCACACAGCCTGTCGCTCTCACCATCGGTAATTTCGACGGGGTGCATCTCGGCCATCGGGCATTGCTGAGTGAGTTGCGCTCGGCGGCGGTTCGGCTCGGTCTGCAGACGGCGGCGGTGATCTTCGAGCCGCATCCGCGCGAGTTCTTTGCGCCGCAGCAGGCGCCGGCGCGGCTGACCAGTCTGCGCGAGAAGCTGGAACTGTTCGAAGCCATCGGCGTCGATCGCGTGCATGTGTGCCGCTTCGATGCGGGTTTTGCGCAAATGGGCGCGGGGGATTTTATTCTGGCGTTGCACGAGAAGGTGCATGCGAAGTTCGTGCTGATCGGCGACGACTTCCGCTTCGGCAGCGGGCGTGCGGGCGATTTCGGGCTGATGGAGAAGATCGGCGCGCAGCGCGGTTTCGAGGTGCAGGCCGTGCGCAGCGTGCTGCACGACGGCGTGCGCGTCTCCAGCACGGGGATCCGCGCGGCGCTGGCGGCGGGGCAGATGCGCGAGGCGCAAGGCTATCTGGGACGGCCCTACAGCATCAGCGGGCGCGTGGTGCATGGCGACGGCATGGGGCGCAAGCTGGGTTTCCCCACAGCGAACATCCAGCTGAAGCATAACCGTCCTCCGTTGTCCGGCATCTTCGTGGTGCAGGTGCATGCCGAAGGGATGGGCGTACTGCAGGGGGCGGCGAGCCTCGGCGTGCGCCCGACGGTGACCCGGGACGCGAAGCCGGTGCTGGAAGTGCACCTGTTCGAGTTCGCGCAGCAGATCTATGGAAAACACCTGCGCGTGGAATTTCTGCAGAAGCTGCGCGACGAAGAGAAATACCCCGACCTTGAAAGTTTGACGAAACAGATCGCGCTCGATGTGGCGCATGCGAAAAAGTGGTTTGAACAACATGACTGACGAAAAGAAGAAGTACCCCCTCAACCTGCCCGATACCCCGTTCCCGATGCGCGGCGACCTCGCCAAGCGTGAGCCGCAGATGCTGGCTCAATGGCAGGCACAGCAGCGCTACCAGAAGATACGCGCGGCCAAGCTGGGCAAGCCGAAGTTCATCCTGCACGACGGCCCGCCGTATGCGAACGGCGACATCCATATCGGCCATGCGGTGAACAAGATCCTTAAGGACATCATCATCAAATCGAAGACGCTGGCCGGCTTCGACGCGCCCTACGTGCCGGGCTGGGATTGCCACGGCCTGCCGATCGAGCTGCAGGTGGAAAAGAAGCACGGCAAGGAGATCCCTCCGGCGAAGTTCCGCGAGCTGTGCCGCGAATATGCGAAGGAGCAGATCGAGCGCCAGAAGAAGGATTTCATCCGCCTCGGCGTGCTGGGCGACTGGGATAATCCCTACCTGACCATGGACTTCAAGACCGAGGCCGACATCATGCGTGCGCTCGGCAGCATCTACGAGCGCGGCTACCTGTACCAGGGGCGCAAGCCGGTGAACTGGTGCCTGGATTGCCAGTCCGCGCTGGCCGAAGCGGAAGTGGAATACGAGGACAAGGTCTCGCCCGCCATCGACGTCGGCTTCGAGGTGAAGGACAAGCATGCGCTGGAGAAGGCATTCGGCGTGTCGCTGCCGGGCGATGCGAAGGTCTATGCGGTGATCTGGACCACCACGCCGTGGACGCTGCCAGCCAACCAGGCGGTGAGCGTGCACCCCGAGCACGAATACCGTCTGGTGAAGACCGGAAAGGGTTATCTGTTGCTGGTGGCGGAGTTGATGGAGTCCTGTCTGCAGCGCTACCAGCTGACCGGCGAGGTGGCTGGCAGCGGCAAGGGCAAGGCGCTGGAACATCTGCCGCTGCAACACCCGTTCTATGACCGCATCGTGCCCATCATCTGCGGCGAGCACGTCACGCTGGAAGCGGGTACCGGCCTGGTCCACACCGCGCCGGCGCACGGTCTGGACGACTACTTCGTGGGGCAGAAGTACAACCTGCCTAACGACAATCCGGTGGGCGACGACGGCAAATTCATCTCGACCACGCAGCCGGTCGGCGATACGGCCTTGGCGGGCGTGTTCGTGTGGAAGGCGAACGACATCGTGCTGCATACGCTGGAAGCGAGCGGACATCTGCTGCACCAGGAAAAGCTGAAGCACAGCTATCCGCACTGCTGGCGTCACAAGACGCCGATCATCTTCCGTTCCACGCCGCAATGGTTCATCGGCATGGACAGCGTCGCCTATCCGGTGGATGCAGATGTCGAGAAGCTGGTGCGGGAGGGGCGTCACGCATCGCAGGATGGGCAGCGTCTGCGCGACCTCGCGAACAAGGCAGTCGAGCACACGAAGTTCTTCCCCGCGTGGGGCCGTGCCCGCCTCGAGGCGATGATTCGCAATCGCCCAGACTGGTGCGTGTCGCGCCAGCGCAACTGGGGCGTGCCGATGCCGTTCTTCGTGCACAAGGAGACCAGTCAGCTGCATCCGCGCACGCCGGAATTGCTGGAAAAGGTCGCCGAGCTGGTCGAACAGTCCGGCATCGAGGCGTGGTTCAGCCTGAACTCGGTGGACCTGCTGGGCGAGGATGCGGCGCATTACCGCAAGCTCTCCGATACGCTGGACGTGTGGTTCGATTCCGGCAGCACGCATGCGGCGGTGCTGGCGCGGCGTGCAGACCTGCGTTCGCCCGCGGACCTCTACCTGGAAGGTTCCGACCAGCATCGCGGCTGGTTCCAGTCGTCCCTGCTGACCGGCTGCGCCATCAACGGCCGCGCCCCTTACGAGGCGCTGCTCACGCACGGTTTCGTGGTGGACGGGCAGGGGCACAAGATGTCCAAGTCCAAGGGCAACGTGATCGCGCCGCAGAAGATCTTCGACACCATGGGGGCCGATATCCTGCGTCTGTGGGTGGCTTCCACCGATTATTCCGGCGAGCTGACCATCTCCGACGAGATCCTCAAGCGCGTGGTGGAAAGCTACCGGCGTATCCGCAACACGCTGCGTTTCCTGCTGGCGAACACCGCCGATTTCGACACCGCGAAACATGCCATGCCGGTATCCGAATGGCTGGAGATCGACCGCTATGCGCTGGCGCTGACACGTAAGTTGCAGGACGAGATCGTGGCGGATTACGGGCGCTACGAGTTCCACCTGGTTGCGCAGAAGCTGCAGAACTTCTGCTCGGAAGAGCTGGGCGGCTTCTATCTCGATATCCTGAAAGACCGCCTGTATACCGCGGGCGAGGATTCGAAGGCACGCCGCTCGGCGCAGAACGCGCTGTATCACATCACCCACAGTCTGGTTCGGCTGATGGCGCCGGTCCTCAGTTTCACCGGCGAGGAAGTATGGACGGCGTTGACCGGCAAGGACGACGAGAGCGTGTTCATCGGCGAATGGCATGCGTTGCCCGATGCGGAACTGGATGCCGAAGCGATCGCTGCATGGCTGAAGGTTGAGGCTTGGCGCGCGAAGGTCAACAAGCAGCTGGAGGAGGCGCGGGCGGCGGGAATGATCGGTTCCGCGCTGGCCGCCGAGGTGGATGTGTATGCGTTCGGCGAGGATTATGACGTGCTGGCGCGCCTGGGTAACGACCTGCGCTTCGTATTCATCACCTCGCGCGCCACGGTTCATCATGCGGAGAGCGAAGCCGAACAGCACATCGACGTTTCCGCCAGCCTGCACGACAAATGCGAGCGTTGCTGGCACTACCGGGAAGACGTCGCCGCGGATGCCGCGCATCCCGCGCTGTGCGGACGTTGCGTGAGCAATCTGTTCGGCAGCGGCGAGGCGCGCAGTCATGCTTAGCCGCTGGCTGGCTGTCGCGGCGCTGGTGATCGTGCTCGACCAGCTGAGCAAGCTGTGGATCACCCACCACTTCGTCCTCGGCGAAAGCCTCTACGTCCTCGGCGTGTTCGACCTGGTGCTGGCGCACAACACCGGTGCGGCGTTCAACTTCCTGCACGACGCGGGCGGAATTCAGCGCTGGCTGTTCGGTGGCATCGCCGTCGTTGCCTCGGCCTGGATCGTGGTGCTGCTGCGCAAACATTCGGCCCAGATGCTGTTTGCGCTGGCGCTGAGCCTGATTCTCGGCGGCGCGCTGGGCAACCTGATCGACCGCATCGCCTACGGCCACGTGGTGGATTTCCTGGCGTTCCATTGGGACGAGCACTACTTTCCCGCCTTCAATGTCGCCGACTCGGCGATCACCATAGGCGCCGGGCTGTTGATCCTGGACAGTCTGCGCTCTGCCCGCCATAGCGGCGACTGATGTCATCTGTTTGATTCTCAATCGAATCATATCCTTTTGTTAAAAAGGATATAAAAAATATATATGCATTTTGCGCGATAGGCAGGGCCTGCAATTTGTGTTTCAATCCACGCTTCAATGACTTGTGGCATTGGCGGGGGATTTCTGGTGGAAGCGGAAGAGATTCTGAAGCAAAACCTGGCAATCGAGCCGGATTTGCAGAACTTCATCGAGTTTGTGCTGAAAAGCGTACACAAACTCGAGGGGAACGCGTTCGCCGCCGCTGTCGCTTTGCTTCACCTGCTGGAAAGATTGCGCCATGCCGGGGCGGCGGTCGGCCGCCCGATGACGGTCAGTCTGGCATTGCGGGAGAGGCAACTGATCGTGCAATGGGGCAAGGGTGAACAGACCAGGATCGTGACCTTGGCCAAACTGCCCAGCCCGGAATTGGTCACCGAATTGCGCACTTTTCTGGCGAATTCCGTCGCCATGGTCGATCCCGAGATACTGTTGCAACGCAACATCGACATGATGCGGCATTTCGACGAGACGCGAGCCAATGCGGAAAGGGAACTTGAAATCCTGCAGCGGTCCCTGAAACGGCGGCAGAGCGAACTGATGGAGATCATGCGTCAGGCCGAAACCGATGCGTTGACCGGCCTGTACAACCGCCGCGCTTTCGATGCACGGCTCAAGCAGGTATTCCTGCACACCATGCGGCAGAAAAGCGCACCGGTCTCTCTGCTGTTCTTCGATCTCGACCATTTCAAGGAAATCAACGACCAGTTCGGTCACCAGGTCGGCGACGAGCATCTGGCCAAGATGGCCAATGTGCTGCGCAAGGTGATTCGCGAAGACGTGGATTTCGCCTTCAGGTTCGGCGGCGACGAGTTCGCCGTGGTGATCTTCGCCGATTACCCGCATGCCTGCGACAAGGCGAAACAGGTGCTGGGAATGATGGAGGGCAAGGTGAGTGTCGGGGTCGCTACTATCAACAAGGATACCAGCGATGATCTGTCGATCGACGACTTCATCCGCCGCGCAGACAACGCGCTGTACGAGGCGAAGCGACGGGGGCGCGGGCGGACTGTGGTCGAGCCTTGCACCTCGCAGGCGAACGGGACATGCCGGGCGCCCTGCCCGGAAATGGGGTGTTGCGCATGACCCGGATAATCGACAGCGCCTTGGATTGCAAGCTGCTGCACAGCGGCCCCACCCAGGACGAGAGCACGCTGGTGCTGCTGCGTTCCAAGATATTTGCGATCGCCAAACGCTTGGGCATTTCCGACCTGAGGCGCGAGGACATTCTGTTGGTCGCTGCCGAGCTGGCGACCAATAACATCAAGCATGCCAATGGGCGCGGCATGATCCAGGTGTGGCAGCAGCCCGGCCCGGTGCTGGACATCCTTTCGCTGGATTACGGTCCCGGCATCGCCGATATCGCACAGGCCGAGCAAGATGGCTTTTCCACCGCGAACACTTTCGGCAAGGGGCTGGGTGCCATCCGCCGCCTGAGCGACGAATCCTATTTCTACTCGCAGCATAACGGCTCCGGGCCGGTGACCAAGTGGAGCGGGACCGTCTTTCTCGCCCGTTTTCATCTTGCCGCCGACAAGAGCGGGGTGCTGGGCAACGACATCGGTATGTTCTCCCGCTCGCTGTCCGACACACGCCATAACGGTGATCGCATCTATCTGCAGAAGAAGGATGGCCGGTTGCGCTGGCTGCATCTCGACGGCTTGGGGCATGGCGCGGAAGCGCAGAGTGCCACCGCCAATCTGGCCTCGCATGTCGACCATCCGGAGGGACTCGAGGCGATTCTGGCCGGAGTGGACCGTCAGCTGGTCCCTACGCGCGGCGCAGTGGCCGCGGTATGCGAGATCGACACGGCTCGGCGCGACCTGCAGCTGCTAGGCGTGGGGGATATGCATGCCCGCATCTTCGAAAAGGACGAGATGCAGTATGTCTCTTTTGCCCCCGGCATTCTGGGGCGGGAGCATCGGGCGACCTCGCCGTTCCGGGCCACGCTCGGACAGCGGAGCGTGGTTGTGACCGCGAGCGACGGTATCCGGCGCAACTGGGATACAGGGAATTTCGTCGGGCTGTTCAACCAGCATCCCCAGTTGATTGCCTACACGCTGGGGAATATCATGGGGCGCGTTTCGGATGACCAGTCGATCTGTGTTTCGGTAGTCGGTAAATAACTTAAACAATCAGGGGGAAATGCAATGGCAGCAAGGAAGAATCTCAGCGAAAAAGTCAAGGCACTGTTCGAGCTCAAGATCAGCGGCATCGCCGCCGAGCTCGAAGCGCCCGGTTTGAAATTCTTCTGCGGCGACCAGCGCCTGATGGATCCCGAAGAAGTGGCCGATCTCAGCCACGAGTTCGAAAGCCTGATCGTATCCCTGCTGGGCTCGAAAGATCCGAGCGACATGCAGTCTCCCGAATTCCATGCTTTGGAATCCTTCTTCGGCGGCCTGTCGCAACGCGTGCTGATGCGCGGCGGCCATGTGGAAGATGTGGTGCGCTATACCCAGTCGCTGCAGCTTGCCCTGATCGACGTGCTGCAGAAGGTGAGCGGCATTCCCTTCAGCGAATCGCGCTCGGTGCTGCTGTACTTCACCGGCATCTTCAACGAACTCATCATGGCCGTATTCCGCGCCTACCTCGAGGAAAGGGAAAACACCCTCCAGGCGCAGCAGGCAGAACTCAGGGAAACCGCCACGCCCATCACCGAGATATGGGATGGCGTGCTGACCCTGCCGATCATAGGCACGCTCGATTCGAACCGCACCATGCTGGTGATGGAAGCCTTGCTCAACCGCATCGCAAAAGACCACGCCAGGGCGGTGGTGATGGACCTGACCGGGGTGAAACGCATCGATTCGCAGGTCTCCCACCACCTGATCCAGATGGTTCGCGCTGTGCAGTTGATGGGCTCGGACGCGATCGTCACCGGCATCCATCCCGAGATCGCCCGCGCGCTGGTCAGCCTGAACATCGACTTCAACAACATCACCACGCGCGCCAGCATGTCCGACGGGCTGAAAGAAGCGTTCTGCCGCATGGGAATCACGGTTTCACACTAAATGTCGATTCCTGGGTTGCATCTCACGCAGATCGGGCGTGGCGATTTCCTGCTCGATCCTTCGAAAAGCCTGAATATCCGCGACAGCGACAGGCTGATCGAGGATATCGCCGCACATCTGCTGCAGGCGCGCGCCACGCGCCTGTATTACGACCTGTCCGACCTCTCGCTGATCGACCCTTTGTACTACGCATGGCTGGATGCGCTGGCCCGCGCGGTACAAGCCGTCAACGTCACGATGATATGCATCAACATGCAGCCCACCGCTGCCTTCGCCCTGTCGAAATTCCTGAAAAAGATGCCGTCATTCCAGACCGCCCTCGGCATCGAGAGCTGGCGGGAGTAAGCTACCCCGTTTTGCGGTAAGATTCGGGCACTCCGTTACCAAATCCAAGGATAGTTTCATGCAAGTGTTGCTTGCCAATCCGCGCGGCTTCTGCGCCGGCGTGGATCGTGCCATCACCATCGTCGAGCGCGCGCTGGCGTTGCACGGCGCCCCGGTCTATGTGCGCCATGAAGTGGTGCACAACCGCTTCGTGGTGGACAACTTGCGCAAGAAAGGCGCGGTGTTCATCGAAGACCTGGCCGACGTACCCCCGGGGAGCGTGCTGGTTTTCAGCGCGCACGGCGTGCCGCAATCCGTGCGGCACGAGGCAGAGGCGCGCGGCCTGACGGTCTTCGACGCGACCTGCCCGCTGGTGACCAAGGTTCACCTCGAGGTGAAGCGGCTGAGGGAACAGGGCAAGGAGATCATCATGATCGGCCATGCCGGGCACCCGGAAGTGGAAGGCACCATGGGACAGGCCGAAGGCGGCATGTACCTGGTCGAGTCGCCGGAACAGGTGCAGACGCTGCGGGTGAGCGACGAGAACAACCTTGCCTACGTCACGCAGACCACGCTGTCGGTGGACGATGCCAGCGGCATCGTTGCCGCGCTCAGGGCGCGCTTCCCGAATATCACAGGGCCGAAGAAAGACGACATCTGCTATGCAACGCAGAACCGCCAGGATGCGGTGAAGCTGCTGGTCGGGCAATGCGATGTAGTGATCGTCGTCGGCTCGCCGAACAGCTCCAACTCCAACCGCCTGCGCGAAGTCGCCGCCAAGGTCGGCGTGCCCGCCTACCTGGTGGACGATGCCCGCGGCCTGCGGCCCGAGTGGTTCGCGGGCAAAGCGCGCGTCGGCGTCACTGCGGGAGCATCTGCGCCGGAGCTGCTGGTGCAGGACGTGGTTGCGCGTCTGCATGAGATGGGCGCGACCGAAGTCACCGAATTGCAGGGCATCGAAGAGAACGTGGTGTTCCCCATTCCCAAGGCGCTGCAAATCTGATGTCCGACAGGTCTGATTTTCTCATCGCCGGTGCCGGCGCGATCGGCCTGACCAGCGCGCTGTCCCTGCTGGAGGCCGGGTATCGCGTGACCGTGGCGGAGCGCGGTGAGGTAGGGCAGGAGGCCTCCTGGGCGGGGGGCGGCATCATGTCGCCGCTGTGTCCATGGGATTACCAGGAAGCCGTCAACCGCCTCGCACTGCGCGGCATGGGGATGCTGGGTGACGCGGCGGCCCTGTTGCATGCCACTACCGGCATCGATCCCGAATACCAGCGCTGCGGCATGCTGCTGTTGCCTCCCTACCGCAAGGATGTTGCGGTGCAGTGGTGCGAGCAGCACCGCTTCCCCATGCAACTGGTCGAACTGGCCGATTACCTTCCCAAACAATACGGCGAAGGCCTGCTGCTGCCGGAGGTCGCGCAGGTGCGCAACCCGCGCCTGTTGCGCGCCTTGCGCCATCGCGTGGAAATGCTCGGCGGCACCATCCTCGAACACTGCGAGGTGAAAAAAATCGAGCTGATGGAGGGGCGCGTCGCCGCGCTGCAAACCTCGCGGGGCAGACTGGAAGCGGGGGGCTATGTCGTCACCGCCGGGGCATGGAGCAAGGTGCTGCTGGGTGAATATGCGCTTAACCTCGATATCCGCCCGATACGCGGCCAGATGCTGCTGTTCAAGTTCGATGCGCCGCCGTTCCGTCAGATCCTGTTCAGGGACGGCCTGTACTTCATTCCGCGCCGCGATGGACACCTGCTGGTAGGCAGCACTCTGGAAGACGCCGGTTTCGACAAATCGGTCACGACCGAGGCGTTCGACGACATGATGCGGCAGGTACGCGAAATCTTCCCGGACTGGCAGGCCGAGCCGATCCGCCAGTGGGCGGGTTTCCGCCCCGGTTCGCCGGACAACGTCCCCACCATCGGGCGACATCCGCAACTCGAAAATCTCTACGCCAACACCGGGCATTTCCGTTACGGCGTCACCATGTCGCTTGCCAGCGCGGAACTGCTGCGCAACGAGATCGAAGGTGAACCTCAACCGTTCGATACCAGCGTCTATCGTTGGCGATAGACGCCGTCTCCCGTATAATCACTCCTGTTTCGTGCCGGTGTAGCTCAGTTGGTAGAGCAACGCACTCGTAACGCGTAGGTCGGAGGTTCGATTCCTCTCCCCGGCACCACCATCCAAACGCATCGTGGAGCACGATTCAGCTGCTCCAACCGTCTGTCCGGCACATGGCCCGGAGGATATCTACAGGGGGATGCATGGCCTTGTCTCAACACCGTAACCGCACCGCGTTCTTCCGCTACCTTTCATGGGCGGCGGGCGCTGTCTTGCTGGTATTGGCGATCTGGTTCTTTTCGCGCCCCGATGCGCTTCCCGTGCAACTGGTCAAGGTCGAGCGCGGTGCCGTCGAGGCTACGGTGAGCAACACGCGCGCGGGCACGGTGAAGGCTTGCCGCCGCGCCAAGCTCGCTCCTCCTGCGGGCGGGCAGATCTCGCAAATGCGGGTGAAGAAGGGCGATCGGGTCAAGGCCGGCGACGTGCTGCTGGAACTGTGGGACGAGGACCTGCAGGCCCAGGAGCGACTGGCGGTGCAGCAGCTCGCAACGGCCGGCACGCGCGCCGACGAGGTGTGCACCCTCGCCGAGGTGAGCCGCAGGGATGCGGTGCGGGCGCGGCAGTTGCGCGAGCGCGGTTTCATCTCGCCGGAGGGTCTGGATCGTGCCGAGGCGGACGCGAATGCTAAGCAGTCTTCCTGCGCCTCGGCTCGCAGCGAGATCGGTCAGGCGCGTTCCCGCATTGCCGTGGCACGCGCGGGATTGCAGCGCATGGTGTTGCGTGCGCCGTTCGACGGCATCGTCGCCGACATCAGCGGCGAACTGGGTGAATATGCCACGCCATCGCCCCCGGGTATTCCCACGCCGCCTGCCATCGACCTGATCGACGACCGCTGCCTGTTCGTCAGCGCGCCCATCGACGAGGTTGATGCGGCGCAGGTGAAAGTGGGATTGCCCGCGCGCATCACGCTGGATGCGATCAGGGGCAAATCGTTCGCGGGCAAGGTCAAGCGCATCGCCCCCTACGTGATCGACCTGGAGAAGCAGGCTCGCACCGTGGAAGTGGAAGTGGAGTTCAACGAACTCCCCCCCGACGTGGCATTGCTGGTGGGCTACAGCGCGGATGTGGAGATCGTGCACACCGTGCGCGACAAGGTGCTGCGCATCCCGACGCAGACGCTGCTGGAGGGCAAGCGCGTGCTGCTCTATCGCCCCCTCGACGGCATGTTGTCTGAGCGTACGGTGCAGACCGGACTGAACAACTGGGAATATACCGAGATCACTTCCGGCCTGAAAGAAGGCGACCAGATCGTGCTGAGCCTCGACCAGGCGGGGGTGAAGGCCGGGGCGCGCGTGAAGCCGGAAGCACCCACGCCAGCGAAATGATCGAACTGCAAAACGTCAGCCGCATCTTCACCGTCGGTGACCAACAGGTCTCCGCCTTGCGCGAGATCAACCTGCAACTGGGTGGCGGCGAATACGTTTCCATCATGGGGCCGTCCGGCTCCGGCAAATCCACACTGCTCAACCTGATCGGCCTGCTCGACCGCCCGACCTCCGGCGATTACCGCCTCGACGGCGGCAATGTCACGGAGCTGAGCGACGAGGAGCAGGCACGCGTACGCCGCGAAAAGATCGGCTTCGTGTTCCAGTCGTTCCATCTGGTGCCGCGCCTGACCGCGGCGATGAACATCGAACTGCCGCTGATCCTCGCGGGCGTCGATGCCGAGGAGCGCAAGGCACGCGTGCGGCAGCTGCTGGAGAACTACGGCTTGGCCGATCGCGCCGACCACCGTCCAGACCAGCTTTCCGGCGGGCAGCGCCAGCGCGTGGCGATCGCGCGCGCCACGGTGATGCAGCCCAGCGTGCTGCTGGCCGACGAGCCGACCGGCAACCTTGATCGCACCACCGGCTGGGAGGTGCTGAAACTCCTGGAGCAACTGGTCGAGCGCAACATCACGCTGGTCATCGTCACCCACGATGCGGAGATCGGCGCGCGTGCCAAACGGCAGTTGCATATGCTGGACGGACGCATCCTTTCCGACGATCAGCGCGCGCCATGAAACCGGCCGACACGCTGCAGTTCGCCTCCCTCAGCCTGCGCAGCAGCCCGACCCGCACGCTCTTGATGATCCTCGCCATGTCCATCGGCGTGGCGGCCGTCGTCGTCCTCACCGCGCTGGGCGAGGGTGCGCGCCGCTACGTGGTGGGCCAGTTCTCATCGCTCGGTACCAATCTGGTGATCGTGCTGCCGGGACGCACCGAGACCGCAGGCATCGGCCCCGGCATGCTGCTCGGCCAGGTTCCGCGCGAGATCACGCTCGACGATGCCCAGGCCTTGTTGCGCAGCCGCGCCGTCAAACGCATCGCGCCGCTGACCGTCGGTTCCGCCACGCTTTCGCGCGGCGCGCTGAACCGCGAAGTGGTCGTGCTCGGCTCCACCTCGAACCTGCTCGAAGTGCGGCATATGAGCATGGGCGTGGGCAAGTTCCTGCCGGCGGGCGACATCAACGAAAGCGCTTCGGTGTGCGTGCTGGGCAACCAGATGAAGCGCGAGCTGTTCGGCAACGAGCCCGCGATCGGGCAGTGGGTGCGGCTCGGCGACCGGCGCTTCCGCGTCATCGGCGTGCTGGCAGAGCAGGGGGAGTCCATGGGTATGCGGACCGACGAACTGGTCATCATCCCGGTTGCCTCGGCGCACATGCTGTTCAACACCTCGGGCCTGTTCCGCGTCCTCATCGAGGCGAAGAGCCGCGACTCCATCGAGCAGGCCAAACGCGATGCAGAGCAGATCATGTTCCAGCGCCACGGCGGCGAGAAGGACGTCACGGTGATCACGCAGGACGCGGTGCTCGCCACCTTCGACCGCATCCTGCGCGCGCTGACGCTGGCGGTGGGCGGCATCGCCGCGATCAGCCTCGCGGTGGCGGGAGTGCTGATCATGAACGTGATGCTGATTGCCGTCGCGCAACGCGTCAAGGAGATCGGCCTGCTCAAGGCACTGGGCGCGCCGGCCAGGCAGATACGCAACCTGTTCTTCGCCGAGGCGGCGCTGCTGTCCAGTATGGGTAGCGTGGCCGGCGTGGCGCTGGGTTATGCGGGCAGCACGGTAATCGCCCAGATCTATCCGGTGCTGCCGGTCAGTCCGCCCTGGTGGGCGGTGCTCGCGGCGTGCGGCACGGCGCTGGGAACGGGCATCCTGTTCAGCGTGTGGCCGGCGCGGCGCGCGGCGCGGCTCGATCCGGTGGCGGCACTGGCCGGGAGGTAAGAGGCGATGTTCTTGCGCGACCTGATCAACCTCACCGCCTCCAGCTTCCTCGCCTACCGGCTGCGCAGCTTCCTCACGGGGCTGGGCATCGCCATCGGCATCGCGGCGGTGATCCTGCTCACTTCCATCGGCGAGGGTCTGCACCAGTTCGTGCTGGCCGAATTCTCGCAATTCGGCACCAATATCATCTCCATCCAGCCGGGAAAGACGCAGGTGCAGGGCAGCAACGTCGGCGTCATCAGTTCGGTCAGGCAGCTGTCGCTGGAGGATGCGGATTCGTTGCGGGGCTTGCCCTATGTCGAGAACGTCAATCCCAGCGTGATGGGCAATGCCGAAGTGCGCGCCAACGGCAAGACGCGGCGCATCACGGTGTTCGGCGAAGGACGCAACTTTGCGCAAGCCTTCACCATGAAGGTGCAGAGCGGCAGCTTCTGGCCCGACGAGGACAACGAGCAGGCGCGCGCCCTGGTCGTGCTCGGGGCCAAGGTGCGTCAGGAACTGTTCGCCGGGCAGAACCCGTTGGGACAATATCTGCGCGTGGGCGGCCAGCGCTATCGCGTCATCGGCGTGATGGAACCGAAAGGGCAGGTGCTCGGCCTCGATCTCGACGACACGGTGTTCATTCCCGCCGCGCGCGCGATGGAGCTGCTCAACCGGCCGGGACTGATCGAAGTGCAGGTGAGCTACCGCGCCGATGTGAATGTGAACACGGTGATACGTCTCATCACAGAGCGTCTGAAGGAGCGGCACGGGCGCGAAGACTTCACCATCATCTCGCAGGAGGAGGCGCTCGAAGTGCTGGGCTCGGTGCTCGACGTCATCACCTTCGCCGTCGGCGCACTGGGCGGCATCTCCCTGCTGGTCGGTTCGGTCGGCATCCTCACCATCATGACCATGGCGGTCACCGAGCGCACCGCCGAGATCGGCCTGCTGCGCGCGCTGGGCGCGAAGAAGAAGCAGGTGCTGACGCTATTCCTGGGTGAGGCGATCCTGCTGTCCGCGCTGGGCGGCCTTGCCGGGCTGGCCCTCGGCGCCGGCATCGCGCAGGGACTGCACCTCATTTTCCCGGCCCTGCCGGTGCATACGCCCTGGTTATACGCCGCGCTCGCCGAACTGACTGCAGTCAGCATCGGCCTGGCTGCGGGCGTGGTGCCCGCGATGCGCGCGGCGAGGCTCGACCCAGTGGAGGCCCTGCATGCCGAATGAGAACAAACTGCCGCGCAGCGGCGACATCTTCTGCAACGTCATCGACAACTACGGCGACATCGGCGTGACCTGGCGGCTTTCGCGCCAGTTGGCGAACGAGCAGGGCCTGAGCGTGCGGCTGTGGGTGGACGATCTCGCCAGCTTCGCCAAGCTGTGTCCCGAGGCCGATGCGGCGCAGGACAGCCAGCGCTGCCGCGGCGTGGAAGTGCGGCGGTGGCGCGAACCCTTCCCCGAAGTGCAACCTGCCGAACTGGTGATCGAAGCCTTCGGCTGCAAATTGCCGCAAAGCTATGTCGAAGCGATGGCGGCGACGGCCGAGCAACCCGTGTGGATCAACCTCGAGTACCTCACCGCCGAGGACTGGGCCGAGGGCTGCCACGGCTTGCCCTCGCCGCATCCCAGCCTGCCGCTGACCAAATACTTCTTCTTTCCCGGCTTCACCCGGCAGACCGGCGGCCTGCTGCTGGAGCGCGACCTGCTGGCCCGGCGCGACGCATTCCAGGCAGATCCCGCGCGGCAGCGGGCGTACTGGCAGTCGCTCGGCCTGGACATGCCGGAGGCGGGCACGCTCAAGGTATCGCTGTTTGGCTACGAGAACGCCGCGCTGGGAGGGCTGTTCGATGCCTGGGCGGCATCCGCCCAGCCGGTGCTGTGCCTGGTGCCGGAAGGGCGCATCCTGCCGCAGGTCGGGCAATACTTCGGCGACGCCGCACCATGCGCCGGCAGCGGCTATCAGCGCGGCAATCTGAGGGTGTGCGTGCTGCCGTTCGTCGAACAGGAACGTTACGATGAACTCTTGTGGGCCTGCGATGTCAATTGCGTCCGTGGTGAGGACTCCTGCGTACGGGCACAATGGGCATCGCGCCCGTTCGTATGGCAGATCTATCCGCAGCACGACGCGGTGCATTGGGACAAGCTGCAGGCCTTCCTGAAGCTCTATCTGGCGCCGCTCAGTCCCGCTGCAAGCCAGGCAGTACAAGGCTTGTGGCGGGAATGGAACGACGAAGGTATGGCAGGGCAGGCCTGGCCTGCGTTCGCGGCGGTCCGCGATGAACTGGACCGCCGCGCGCAAGACTGGGCAAGGCTTCTGGCGGGCAATAATCTGGCGTTGAATTTACTGGATTTTTCTGGGGAAATCGGTAAAATGCGCGCCTTCAAAATTGAGGGGCAGTAAAACATGAAAACAGCACAAGAACTCCGCGCGGGTAACGTGATTATGGTCAGCGGCGAGCCGATGGTCATTCTGAAGGCGGAATACAGCCGTTCCGGCCGTAACGGTTCCGTGGTCAAGATGAAGATGAAGAATCTGTTGACCGAATCCGCCAAGGAAACCGTGTACGCAGCCGACGACAAGTTCGACCAGATCATCCTGGATCGCAAGGAATGCAACTATTCCTACTTCGCCGACCCGATGTACGTGTTCATGGATCAGGAATACAACCAGTACGAGATCGAAGCCGAGAGCATGGGCGACTCGCTCAACTACGTCGAAGACGGCATGCCGTGCGAAGTGGTGTTCTACAACGAAAAGGCGATCTCCGTCGAACTGCCGACCACCATCGTGCGCGAGATCATCTACACCGAACCCGCTGCCCGCGGCGACACCTCCGGCAAGGTGATGAAGCCGGCCAAGATCAACACCGGCTTCGAGTTCCAGGTTCCGGCGTTCATCGAGATCGGCGACAAGGTCGAAATCGACACCCGTACCAACGAGTTCCGCAAGCGCGCCTAAGCGCCTTCCGGCTCAGCAAAAAAGGCCAACCGAGAGGTTGGCCTTTTTGTTTGCCCATACTCACTCCTTACTAGGCCGGATTGCATAGATATTTCGGCATATTTCTATTACATCGCCCCGTTGCTAGGATGCCGCGTGCAGCATGGTCGATCGTGGCAACTTCGGTGGAGGTGCGACATGGAAGAGGAAAGCGAGCGCAGTTTCAGCATGCAGGCCGAGCTGATCAGGCAGATCCAGGAAGAGCAGGGGCAGGCTCCTTGTTATGCCACACCAAATTCCGAAAATTGCGACAAGAAGAAAGAAGGCGCATGCCGCTGGCGACACGATTGTTTCAACGAGGCTGAAATGGACAAGGCAGGCCGGGGAACCTGAGTCCGGCAGGTTTTTCTGACCGACAGAGCGATCACCGGAAGGTCTAGGTGTTTTGATCGATTTGTGGCGAATTGAAATGTGCTTATACTGGAAGCCGGTCTTCGCCGGCTTCGTGTCGTTTGAACGGAGTGGCGGGGTTCTTTCATAGCCGGTTCCTGTAGATGCCCGGAAAGGGTGTTCATTCCTTGGCGTCACTTTGGCGTTCGGCAATAAAGTCATGGAGGGCAACAATGGCACTCTACGATGTCACCCGGGATGAGTTGCAAGGCATCCTTGCGCAACTGGAACAGGCACTCTACAACCACCAGCAATGGCATGCTGCGCTGATACGCACACTCGTCTGCAATCTGCCGGGCGACCGACACGATCTCAATCCCGAGGCCCATCAGGAATGCCGCTTCGGTCAGTGGTATTACGGCAAGGTGCCGGAAAAGCTGCGCAATCACGCCGGGTTCATCGCCATGGGCGAGGAGCACCGGCGCATGCACCAGCTGGCCGCCACCCTGCTGATGGAGGCAAGAGCCGGGAAAACGGTCGCCACTTTCGACTTCGACAATTTCGCCAATGCGCTCGACCGGCTGCGGCTTGAGATCGCCGCTCTGGAGCGCGAACTGGAAGACTCGCTGTACAACCACGATTCGCTCACCGGCGCCATCACGCGCTTCGGCATCCTGCCGACGCTGCGCGAGCAGCAGGAACTGATAAAACGCGAGACCCAGCTTTGCTGCATCGCCATGATGGACCTGGACAACTTCAAGGCCGTCAACGACCTCCATGGGCACCTTGTCGGCGACCAGGTGTTGGCCGCAACGGTTCACTACGTCATCGAGCATCTCCGCCCTTACGACAAGGTGTTCCGCTATGGTGGAGAGGAGTTCTTGCTCTTCCTGCAGCACACCGAATTGGCGCTTGGCTACGACATGCTGGAGCGTTTGCGTGAAGGGCTGGCCGCAATGTCTGTCGATATCGACGGTCAAACGGAGGTTCGTATCACCGCATCTTTCGGTCTGGCGCTCCTCGATTCCGAGGCTCCGGTCGAAACGTCCATAGATCGTGCCGACAAGGCCATGTACGCCGCCAAGTCCGCCGGGCGGAACTGTGTGCGGATATGGGAGGCGGGGATGTAAGTCTCCGGGCGCTCAATCCATCCGAAGGCCAGCCGCGAGGCTGGCCTTTTTGTTTGCGGCGCGCTGCTTTATCATCCCCGCGCAGGCGGCATGTCCAACCACTGAAAGGCGCAGCGTGTTCAATCTCTTCGGCGAAAAGCCCGACCATCCCATGTACGACCTCGACGAAGCCCGTCGGCTGCTTGCCGAGCTGCCACAGGACGAGCCGCACAAGGCGCTCGACGACGTCACCTTCTGGCTGGAGTCGATCAGGGACGCCGCCGGTTTCCCCGCCGAGTTGCGCGCCGCCATCGTCATGCTGGTGGATGAGACCATGCTGACGCTCTACACCGAGCAACTCCGGCAGTACCTCGCCGCACCGCACCTGCAGGACTTCCAGGGGCTGCACCTGTGGCAGGGCATCCACGCCTACGCCAAGGCGCTGGCCGAAGCCTATGGCGCGAACATGCGCGAATATCAACAGGCCGAAAAGAAACCGGTGGAGCTGAGGGAGCAGATGCCGCTGCTCTGCGTGCGCCTGATGCGCGCCGCCGCCGAGCAGATGAAACTGGAACTGATGCGCTATGTCGACGTCGAGCCGTCGGTCTGGCAACTGCTGGGCGACTGCCAGCGCTTCGCCGAGGCCGAGCAGTGTACCGGGAGCATGGTGCACGCCTATCCCGGCCACGTCATCCACACCAGCCCGCAGCGCGAACTGCTGCGCGCGCTGGTGCTGTATACCTCATCGCCGGGGACGCTGGCGGCGGACCAGATCGAGGTCGCTTACCGCATCGCCGGGCGCATGGTCAGCTTTTTCGACCTCAAGACGGAACCCGCTGCCGAGTGCCCCTACCGCATCGATCTCGGCGTACCGCTTCCGCCACAGCACGCCGAGTCCGGGCCTCCGCCCACGGCGGACACGCGCTGGTTCGGCGCGGTGCGCGCGAAGCCCGCGGTGGACAAGATCATCGACCAGAACGAGAGCGACCCGGCGTGGCAGGAGCGGCGCTTCGGCAGCGAATTCACCCCGGGCGGCAAACTCACCGTGCTCAAGCACCTGAGCAGCTACTGGGCGCAGCAACCGCCGCACCGCCATCTGGATCGCCGCGGCATCAGCGTCCCCATCGAAGTGGCGCACGGCTTCCGTGTCGTCAGCCAGGTGGTGACGCGCATCGACCTCGATACCAGGACCAGTCTCGACAACGACGAAGAGGCCGCGGCGCGCGAACGCGCGAAGGTCAGACTCGCCGCAACGGAAGACATCAAGTACACCACCGAGGCCTGGAGCGTCACCGACGCCAGCGCAGATGGCCTCGGCGCGACACTGTCCAGGAGCGCGGGCGCCTGGGCCAAGATCGGCGACCTGTGCGGCCTCAAGCCGCAGAACGGCCCGCTGTGGTGGGTCGCCGCGATCCGCCGCCTGCACACCGACGACAAGGGTACGGTGCATGTCGGCCTCGACGTGCTCGCGAAGAAACCGCTGTCGGTTTGGCTGCGCGCGCTGGGCAAGGGCGCGGAAAAAGCCTCCAACTGGGAGACCAGCTCCGGCTCGTTCGAATACACCTATCTGCCCGCCATCCTGCTGCCCGACGCGCAGAACACCTACCAGCACGCCACCATGCTGATGGAATCGGGCAGCTACGTGAACGGCAACATCTACCAGGCGCTGATGGGAGAGAAGAGTCGCGATATCAAACTCACCAGTTTGATCGCGGAGGGGGAGGATTATGAGCAGGTGGGGTTTGAGTGGTTGGGTGGGAATGCCTAGCTTTGCTCCGTCATTCCCGCGGAAGCGGGAATCCAGTGATTGAAAATCCCCGCGTGGCGGGACAACTTCGGGGCTTGCGCGGATTGCGGAAACAGTACAGGTGCTCCTTCCTGCAGGAAATCTTCCCGAGCGGAGATGTGCCTTTAATTTAAGGGCTGAGGTTTTGAGAGGGCTGTGAAAAGTGATAGGGCAAAATGCATATGCATTTTTTCACATGGATAAGTTAAGGGGTGGATGGTAGATTGCGTGGGATTTTTTGGAGAGTCTCCGTGTTGCTTGGACGGGGTAAATAAGTTGGGGAACTTGACGAAATATACCTAGGTCGGTATGGTGTACAAATTGAGTATTGAACATGATGCCCAAAATGACCTGGCACTTATGGTTGAACAGGGCGGGCAAAGCAGGAAATTTGCAGCAATTCTTCTGGCCTTCTTGCAACAATTGAAAGCGGATCAAAGTTTGCTTGGCGAGTTGCTAACTCATGAGTATGAAAACAAGAGTTTTAATGTTAGCCGCTTTCAAAGTATCTGGCGTGATCGTGATGTGTGGCGGCTGAAAACGTTTGAGTGGGACATATCTCAAACTAACAAGACGGTTATTCCATATCGAATCATCTATGCATACGACTCAAAATGCACAGCTTTTCGCGTTCTAGCTATAGTTTATCGGCGTCATAACGACCCTAGGAGTTACGATTATGAACACGACCATCCAATTACCCAGCGAATTCTTAAGGCATACAACGAGCTCGGGCTTCCTGTATTCAAATCCCATTACGTCGGGAAGTATAAACACTAAGGCAACTACGAATTGCGCTGGATTATTTTTTGTAATCCCTCAGGTTGGGCAGCAACAAAATAAATCCAAAGACATTGACGATCTCATTGGTGAGTTACTGGCTCAGAATGAGGCATTGGATTCTGACTTGCAAAGTGCTCGAAAAGTGGTTGCTGATGTTTTATATGAAGATCAGCCTGACTCACTAAAAGTGTTGCGACTTCGTGCCGGGTATTCGCAGGCTCAACTGGCTGAGAAAGTTGGCATGAAGCAGCCCAATATCTGTGAATTCGAGGCTGGGAAACGAAAGCCAAGTGCGGATACGTTAAAGCGACTGTCGGATGTTCTTGGGATTACAGCTGATGTGATTTTGAGATCAATAAACAAAACGGAGTAACGGCACCATGGATCGCTATTTACACACCATTTACTGCGATGATATTCGGCTGGAAGTCGGGAATAAACAGTCTTTAATGGGGCTATATGCTAGTGATTTGTTTGTTCACGAATTTCCTGCCACATTGCCTAAGTTGTGTATTGTCGTAATCTTGGTTACCCCTATTGATAACCCTTTGAGAAAATTAACTGTAAAGGTTACCAAGGACGGTGAATCGTTAATTGAAGCACCTATGACCGAAGAGCAGTTAAATCAGCCTCAGTCAGAGATTATCGAAAATGGAGATAAAGGTAATCCTGATCGGCGAATTGCTATGAACCTCACCTTCATGCTTACACCATTTTCTGTTGAAAAAGAGTGTGTCTTGCGAGTTCTGGCTGAAACCGAAAGTGGTGAATTGAGGGGTAATGCCCTTAGAATCAAAATTGGCGAAGCACCACAGATTTCTTAAGTTAGGGCTAAATCAATTAACAGCTTCCAGCGCCCAGACTTATCTCTCTTTGGGCGCGCCAGTGTGCAAGTCGAGCGGCGGCGGGATTTGGCTTCGGCCGTCCTTGCGGACTTAACTTGCTGCGCAAGTTAGCCTACGCCGCAACAAGCCTGCTGCGCAGGCGTGTTGTGAACCCAAGGGGGTTCAATCCCTCCCCGCGCTCCAAGCAAAACAAAAGAGCCCACCCTTGCGGGTGAGCTCTTTTGTTTTGTTGGTGGAGGCGGGGGGAATTGAACCCCCGTCCGCAAGCCCTCTACAGATAGTTCTACATACTTAGTCTGGTTGTTTGATTTGATCCGTTTGACGCCAACCGACAGGCTGCAACCGGACGAGTCACCTTAGTTTTAGCTTCGAACAAAGTGACCCTGTTCGACACGATCCCATGTTAGGACCTCGCTCATCTCAGCCTTGCGGCTTCGAGCCTCCCCATGGGAGAGAAGGTGCGAGGTCTAGCTGACTAAGCAGCTAAAGCGTAAGTTTCGTCGTTTGCGACTAGTTTTTTCCAGCTGATTTACGAGGTGGCGGGTCCTCGGTATGCCCTACGCTGCTTTGCAACCCACGTCGAAGCCAAGTCGCCCCCGGTGTGTTTTACAACCTGCTGCACAAGCGATTCATGCAGCCGTGCCGAATTGTAGCACGCTGAGTCAGAGTTCCAGATAGCGGATTAGTTCCTGCGGGTTGTCCACGCTGCCTTTGGCCTGCCAGTTATCGACCGAGGCGTCGCTGCCGACGTAGCCGTAGTTGGCAATGATGCCGGGCATGTTGGCGGCGTTGGCGGCCTGCATGTCGCGCAGGTCGTCGCCGAGGTAGAGGCAGTGCGCGGGATCGGCGCCGGCCAGTTCGCAGGCGTGGATCAGGGGGGCGGGGTGGGGCTTGGAATACTCGCAGGTGTCGCCGCTGACCAGGCAGGCGGCGCGGTCAGCGTAGCCCAAGGCCTGCATCAGGGGCAGGGTGTAGCGGTGCGGCTTGTTGGTGACGATGCACCACTTGATGCCGCGGCTTTCGAGTTCGTTCACCAGTTCGGCCATGCCGGGGAACAACCTCGTGTGGGCGCTGATGTGCTGCTCGTAGTGTTCGAGGAAGATGTCCCTGAGCGCGTCGTAGCCGGGCGCGTCCGGGTCGATGCCGAAGCCGAGCTTGAGCAGGCCGCGCGAGCCGTGCGAGGCCTGCGGGCGGATCGTCTTCAGCGACAGCGGCGGCAGGCCGCACGTGGCGCGGGTGTGGTTCAGCGCGGCGGCGAGGTCGGGCGCGGTGTCGGCGAAGGTGCCGTCGAGGTCGAAAAGGACAGCTTGGATCACAACGGCTTACTCAGGGTCTTTGCGGCAGGCGATCATGTAGTTCACGTTGGTATCGCGGCCCAAAGAGTAAACCTTGCTGAACGGGTCGTAGCTCATGCCGATGAGGTCGCTCACGGTGAGGTCGGCGTTGCGGCACCATTGGGCGAGTTCGGAAGGCTTGATGAATCTCGCGAAGTCGTGCGTGCCGCGCGGCAGCAGGTTGAGGATGTATTCCGCGCCGAGCACGGCGTACAGGTAGGACTTCGGGTTGCGGTTGAGGGTGGAGAAGAACACCCAGCCGCCGGGCTTGGCCAGTTTGGCGCAGGCGGCGACCACGCTCTGCGGGTCGGGCACGTGTTCGAGCATCTCCAGACAGGTGACCACGTCGTAGTGGCCGGGCTGCTCTTCCGCGAGGTCTTCCACGGCGATCTTGCGGTAGTTGACCTGGCGGCCGCTCTCCAGCAGGTGCAGCTTGGCGACCTTGAGCGACTTGTCGGCGAGGTCGATGCCGGTGACGTCGGCGTTCAGCGCGGCCATGCCCTCGGACAGGATGCCGCCGCCGCAGCCCACGTCCAGCACGGTCTTGCCGGCGATCTTGGCGTGGCGGTCGACGTAGCCGAGGCGCAGCGGGTTGATGTCGTGCAGGGGCTTGAACTCGCTGTTCGGGTCCCACCACTTGTGGGCCAGTTGCGAGAATTTTTCCAGTTCGATGGGGTCGGCGTTGGTCATGGCGGGTGCCTTGTCAGAGAGGGGGCAACTTTATCAAAACTCGCCTGTTTTGGCTAAACATTCCGCCCCGGCTCCGGGGTGTCCCGGAGGTTCCTTCGGGGTGTCCCGCTGTGCTAAGATGCGCGCTTTGGTTTTATAGCGTCAGCAGCTAATTATCAGGGTAATTCATGGAACAACAATTCGCCAAAGAAACACTTCCGGTCAGCCTTGAAGAAGAGATGCGCAAGTCCTACCTGGACTATGCGATGAGCGTTATCGTGGGACGCGCGCTGCCTGATGTGCGCGACGGCCTGAAGCCGGTGCACCGCCGCGTACTGTTTGCGATGCACGAGCTGTCGAACGACTGGAACCGCGCCTACAAAAAGTCGGCGCGTATCGTCGGCGACGTGATCGGTAAGTACCACCCGCACGGCGATACGGCGGTGTACGACACCATCGTCCGCATGGCCCAGGATTTCTCGCTGCGCTACACGCTGGTCGACGGACAGGGCAACTTCGGCTCGGTGGACGGCGACAACGCGGCGGCGATGCGTTACACCGAGATCCGCATGGCGCGCATCGCGCACGATCTGCTGTCCGACCTGGACAAGGAGACGGTGGATTTCGGGCCGAACTACGACGGTTCCGAACAAGAGCCGCTGGTCTTCCCGGCGCGCTTCCCCAACCTGCTGGTGAACGGTTCTTCCGGTATCGCGGTGGGTATGGCGACCAACATCCCGCCGCACAACATGAGTGAAGTGGTGGATGCCTGCATGGCGCTGCTGAAAAATCCGGACATGGACATCGAGCAGCTGATCGAGCTGGTGCCTGCCCCCGACTTCCCGACCGCGGGCTTCATCTACGGACTGGCCGGCGTGAAGGAAGGCTACCGCACCGGCCGCGGTCGCGTGATCATGCGCGGACGGACCCACTTCGAGGATATCGGCAAGGGCGACCGCCAGGCGATCATCATCGACGAGCTGCCGTACCAGGTGAACAAGGCGAACCTGCTGATCAAGATCGGCGAGCTGGTGCGCGAGAAGAAGATCGAGGGCATCACCGAGATCCGCGACGAGTCGGACAAGTCCGGCATGCGCGCGGTGATCGAGCTGCGCCGCGGCGAGATGCCGGAAGTCGTGCTCAACCATCTCTACAAACAGACCCAGTTGCAGGACAGCTTCGGCATCAACATGGTCGCGATTGTCGATGGCCAGCCCAAGCTGCTGAACCTCAAGGAAGTGATCGACGCGTTCCTGCGCCATCGCCGCGAAGTCGTCACGCGCCGCACCATATTCGAACTGCGCAAGGCGCGCGAGCGCGGCCATATCCTGGAAGGCCTGGCAGTCGCGCTGTCCAACGTGGACGAGATCATCGCGCTGATCAAGGCGGCGCCGACGCCGCCAGATGCGAAGCGCGAGCTGATGGGACGCGCATGGCGCTCGTCGCTGGTCGAGGACATGCTCTCCCGCGTGAGCGACGCCTCTCGCCCAGAAGGTCTGGCGCCGGAGTTCGGGCTGGCGAAGGGCAAGGGCTACCATCTTTCCGACGCGCAGGCTCAGGCCATTCTCGAATTGCGCCTGCAGCGCCTGACCGGCCTGGAGCAGGACAAGATCGTCGGCGAATACCGCGAGGTGATGGACAAGATCACCGACCTGCTCGACATCCTGGCGAAGCCGGAACGCGTGACGCAGATCATCGGCGAGGAGTTGGCGGCGGTGAAGGCGCAGTTCGGCGACAAGCGCCGCAGCGAGATCATCACGCACACGCAAGAGATGAGCATGGAAGACCTGATCGCGCCCGAAGACGTGGTGGTCACGCTGTCGCACGGCGGCTACATGAAGGCGCAGAAGCTCGACGAGTACAGCGCGCAGAAGCGAGGCGGACGCGGCAAGCAGGCGACGGCGACCAAGGAAGACGATTTCATCGACAACCTGTTCATCGCCAACACGCACGATTACATCCTGTGCTTCTCCAACCGCGGTCGCGCATACTGGCTGAAGGTCTACGAAGTGCCGCAGGGCAGCCGCATCTCGCGCGGCAAGCCTATCGTCAACCTGTTGCCGCTGGAGGAGGGCGAGAAGATCAACGCCATCCTGCCGGTGAAGGAGTTCAGCGAGGACAAGTTCGTGTTCTTCGCGACCGCCGAGGGCACGGTGAAGAAGACTTCTCTGTCCCAGTTCTCCAACCCGCGCAAGGCCGGCATCATCGCCATCGCGCTGGACGAGGGCGACTTCCTGATCGGCGTGGCGATCACCGACGGCAAGCACGACGTGATGCTGTTCTCCGACGAGGGCAAGGCGGTGCGCTTCGACGAGAACGACGTGCGCGCGCTGGGCCGCGATACGCGCGGCGTGCGCGGCATGAACCTGGCCAAGGGCGGCAAGGTGATCTCGATGCTGGTGGCCGAGAACGAAGAACAGTCCGTGCTGACCGCGACCGAGAACGGTTACGGCAAGCGTACCCCGATCACCGAGTACACGCGCCACGGCCGCGGCACGCAGGGCATGATCGCGATCCAGACCTCGGAGCGCAACGGCAAGGTGGTTGCCGCGACGCTGGTGCAGCCCGAGGACGAGATCATGCTGATCGGCACCAACGGCGTGCTGATCCGCACCCGCGTCAAGGAGATCCGCGAGATGAGCCGCGCGACCCAGGGCGTGACGCTGATGAATCTGGACAAGGGCGACAAGCTGGCCGGCCTGAGCCGCGTCGCCGAGCCGGAAGAAGAATCTGACTTGCCGGAGTAAGCAACATGACCATTTACAACTTCAGCGCAGGCCCCGCGGTATTGCCGAAAGAGGTGTTGCAGCAGGCCCAGGCGGAATTGCTCGACTGGCACGGCAGCGGCATGTCGGTGATGGAGATGTCGCACCGTGGCAAGGAATACATGGGCATCCACGCCCAGGCCGAGGCCGACCTGCGCGAGCTGATGGGCATCCCCAGGAACTACAAGGTGCTGTTCCTGCAGGGCGGCGCGCACCTGCAGTTCTCGATGATCCCGCTGAACCTGCTCGCTGGCCGTGCTTCCGCCGATTACGTGAACACCGGTATCTGGTCGAAGAAGGCCATCGACGAGGCGAAGAAGTTCTGCCACGTGAACGAGGCTGCCAGCGGCGCCGACAGGAAATTCACTTACGTTCCGGAGTTCAAGTCCTGGAAGCTGGACAAGGATGCGGCCTATGTCCACTACACGCCGAACGAGACCATCGATGGCGTGGAGTTCGGCTGGGTGCCTGACACCGGGGACGTGCCGCTGGTGGCGGATATGTCGTCCAACATCCTGTCGCGTCCCTATGACGTGTCGAAGTTCGGCCTGATCTATGCCGGTGCACAGAAGAATATCGGCCCGGCCGGCGTGACGCTGGTGATCGTGCGCGACGACCTGGTCGGCCATGCCGATCCGCGCCTGCCGACCATGCTGAACTACAAGACGCATGCCGATGCCGATTCGATGTACAACACGCCGCCGACCTACGGCATCTACATGTCCGGTCTGGTGTTCCAGTGGCTGAAGAAGAACGGCGGCGTCGCGGCGATGGAGAAGACCAATATCGCCAAGGCGAAGTTGTTGTACGACGCCATCGACGCCAGCGGCGGTTTCTATGTGTGCCCGGTGGCGAAAGCCGACCGCTCGCGCATGAACGTCCCGTTCAAGACCGCAGATGCAGCGACCGATGCGGAGTTCCTCAAGCAGGCGGAAGCCCGCGGCATGCTGCAGCTCAAGGGGCACAAGCTCGCGGGCGGCATGCGGGCCTCCATCTATAACGCCATGCCCATGGCGGGCGTGCAGGCACTGGCGGATTTCATGGTCGAGTTCGCGCAGCGCAAAGGTTGAATCGTCCATGTCCCATGAACTGAAAAAATACCGCGAGCAGATCGACAGCATCGACGACGAGCTGCTCAAGCTGTTCAACCGGCGCGCCGCGCTGGCGCAGCAGATCGGTCACACCAAGGGCGATGGCCCGGTGCTGCGCCCCGAGCGCGAGGCGCAGGTGCTGCAGCGTTTGCAGGAGCAGAACGCCGGGCCGCTGGGCAATGCCGCCGTGGCGCAGCTGTTCACCGAAGTGATGTCGCAGTGCCGCGCGCTGGAAGCGCCGCTGACTATCGCCTACCTCGGCCCGCAGGGGACGTTCACCGAGGCGGCTGCGCTGAAGCGTTTCGGCAGCGCGATCCAGGGGCAGCCGTCCGCGACCATCGACGACGTGTTCCACGCCGTGGAGAGCGGCGCGGCGCATTACGGCGTCGTGCCGGTGGAGAATTCCACCGAAGGCGCGGTGGGGCGCACGCTCGACCTGCTGTTGAACAGCAACCTGAAGATCTGCGGCGAGGTGATGCTGCAGGTGCACCAGTGCGTGATGTCGAACGAGAACGACCTGTCGCTGATCCGCAAGGTCTATTCGCATCCGCAGTCGTTCGGTCAATGCCAGGGCTGGCTGAACACGCACCTGCCGCATGCCGAACGCATCACCGCTTCCAGCAATGCCGATGCGGCGCGTCTGGCGGCGGAAGAGTCGTTCGCGGCGGCGATCGGCGGCGCGCAGGCGGCGGAGCATTTCAAGCTCAAGGTGCTGGCGCACAACATCGAGGACGATGCGCGCAACACCACGCGCTTCCTGGTGCTGGGCAACCAGCAGGTGGCACCGTCCGGCGGCGACAAGACCTCGCTGGTGTTGTCGGCCGCGAACCGTCCCGGAGCGGTGCATGATCTGCTGGTGCCGCTGGCCAAGCACGGCGTGTCGATGACCAAACTGGAGTCGCGCCCGGCGCGTTCCGGCCTGTGGGAGTACGTCTTCTACATGGACATCGAAGGCCACCAGCAGGAGGCCCGCATCGCCGCGGCGCTGGAGGAACTGAAGCAGGCCGCCGCATTCGTTAAAATTTTGGGTTCATATCCGGTCGCCGTGTAGGCGATCTTCTTGGAGTTATCGATGGCATTACCACAGCTGTGTTGGGACGTGAAGTTCCTCAAAGACAATCCTACCTTGCAGGACGAGAATTACGGCATCCCCGCCGAGTTGAAGAAGATCAACTATCCGATCCGCCTGGTGCGCTACTGGTTCATGTACCACTTCCTGCGCGAGGATGCCGCGCGCAAGGGTGCGCTGGACGTGTGCGAGATCGGCGTGGATGTCGGTCAGATGCTGGGCTTCATGCATGCCGCGGCGGAACACGGTGGCGAGAAGGTGCCGCTGGCGAGCTGGGATGCGGTGGATGCGTTGATCCGCGAGGACATCCTGAAGCGGGCCGGCTACAACCATTTCTATGAAGTGGACCTGGAAAGCCCGGAGTTCAAGCTGGACGAAGGCAAGCAGTACGACGCCATGATTCTGCTGCATGTGCTGGAGCACCTGTTCAAGCCGGAAGACCTGATCACCAAGCTGGTGCCGCACCTCAAGCCGGGCGGCATGCTGATCGGCGGCTTCCCCTCGCTGCCCGAGTCGATGGCGCAGTCGCGTGAGGACAAGATCCGTCCCGGCGCGCGCAAGTACGGCCACGTCAGCGTGTTCTCGCCCAAGCGCGTGCGTGACATGGCGGCGGCCAACGGCTTGGAAGTCGAGATCCTGACCGGCGCGTTCTTCATCCGCAAGAAGGGATTCTTCCTGGAGAACTACAAGTGGTGGATGCGCCTCAATCTGTGGTTCGGCGCGATGTTCCCCGGCTGGCCCGGCGAGACCTACTGGGTCCTGCGCAAGCCGGCATGAGAACCCTCTCGAACCGCTCGCTACGGTTCTTGGCGGTTCGGAGATGATGTAGTAACCAAATGATTGTTGAGTTGAAATGAATTACGCAGAACTGGCACCACCTTACATCCGCGCCATCGCACCTTACCAGCCGGGCAAGCCGATCTCCGAACTGGAGCGCGAACTGGGCATCACCGGCATCGTGAAGCTGGCGTCTAACGAGAACCCGCTGGGCTGCAGCCCAAAGGCTGTGGCTGCGATGCACGAGGCGATCAAGACCATCGCCCTGTATCCGGACGGCAACGGTTTCGAGTTGAAGGATGCGCTGGTGCAGCGCTACGGCGTGGCGCACAACCAGGTCGTGCTGGGCAACGGTTCGAACGACATGCTGGAACTGGCCGCGCGCGCCTTCCTGACCGTGGGCGACAAGGCGGTGTATTCGGCTCACGCATTCGCGGTGTATCCGCTGGCGGTTCAGGAAGTGGGCGCGACGGGTGTCAGCGTGCCGGCGGTCGATTTCGGTCACGACCTGAAGGCGATGCTGAAGGCCGCGGTCGAGAACAAGGCCAAGCTGGTATTCATCGCCAACCCGAACAACCCGACCGGCACCTTCCTGAGTCCGGCGGATTTGCTGGAGTTCCTGCGCGCGCTGCCGCCGCAGATCCTGGTGGTGCTGGACGAGGCATATAACGAATACCTCCCCGAAGAGTGCCGTTACGATTCCGTTGCGTGGCTGAAGGAGTTCCCCAACCTGATCGTCTCCCGCACTTTCTCCAAGGCCTATGGGCTGGCGGGGCTGCGCGTGGGTTATGCCTTCGGGAATGCGCAGGTGGTGGACATGATGAACCGCGTGCGCCAGCCGTTCAACGTCAACAGCATCGCGCAGGCCGCCGCCGTCGCGGCGCTGGCAGACGAGGACTTCGTGCGCAAGACCAACGAACTCAACCGGCGCGGCATGGTGCAGGTCACCGAGGGCCTGGCCAAGCTGGGGCTGGAATACATCCCGTCGTTCGGCAACTTCGTGGCGTTCCGCATCGGCGGGGCGACGGCGCGTTACCGACGCTTGCTCGAACTGGGCGTGATCGTGCGCCCGATATCGAACTACGACATGCCGGACTGGTTGCGCGTGAGCATCGGTCTGGAAACGGAAAATGAGAAATTTCTGTCTGCGCTGAAGCAGGCACTTGGAGAGCAAGAATGATTATCGTGATGGGTAGGGAAGTCACCGACGAACAGATCGGTGCGGTGGTAAAGAAACTTGAAACGGCCGGCCTGAAGGCCAACATCTCGCGCGGCATCGAGCGCACCGTGATCGGCGCCATCGGCGACGAGCGCCAATTGAGCGAAGAGATGTTCACGCCGCTGCCCGGCGTGGAATCGGCGATGCACATCGCCAAGCAGTACAAGATCGTGTCGCGCGAATCTCACCGCGAGAACACCGTGATCGACATCGCGGGCGTGCCGCTGGGCGGCAAGCAGATCCAGATCATCGCCGGCCCCTGCTCGGTCGAGACGCAGGAGCAGATGGACCTGTCGGCGAAGTACGTGCATGAGGCGGGCTGCCGCCTGATGCGCGGCGGCGCGTTCAAGCCTCGCACCAGTCCGTATGCCTTCCAGGGCCACGGCGCCGAAGGTCTGGACATGTTCCGCAAGGCAGCGGGCCAATACAAGCTGCCCATCGTCACCGAACTGATGGATGCGCGTCAGCTGGACACCTTCCTCGAGTATGACGTGGACGTGATCCAGATCGGCACGCGCAACATGCAGAACTTCGACCTGCTGAAGGAAGTCGGCCGCTGCAACAAGCCGGTCATCCTGAAGCGCGGCATGTCGGCGACCATCTCCGAATGGCTGATGGCGGCGGAATACATCGCGGCGGGCGGCAACCACAACATCATCTTCTGCGAACGCGGCATCCGCACCTTCGAGACCTACTACCGCAACGTGCTGGACGTGACCGCCATCCCCGTGCTGAAAAAGGAGACCCACCTGCCGGTGATCGTCGACCCTTCGCACGCGGGCGGCAAGGCATGGATGGTGGCTGCATTGTCCCAGGCCGCGGTCGCCGCGGGCGCGGACGGCCTGCTGATCGAGATGCACCCGAATCCCTGCGAGGCGTGGTGCGACGCCGACCAGGCATTGACCCCGCAGGAACTGAAGAACCTGATGGGCACGCTGGGCGGCATTGCCCAGGCGATCGGGCGTACGCTGTAAATCCCGGTTGCGGCTGCGCGATGCAATCGCTGGTCTGTCCTGGAGGTGCGTCACTGGCCTCCGGGATGGCCGAAGGGGGCGCCGGTGTGGCGATCATCTCCTCAACAACTGCGGGCTCCCTGCGTAGACACGTCGGCGGCAAACGCTTATTCGAGCCTAACAGTTATCACAATGCTGTCCGTGTAGTTGCCGGTACGTGTGGACTGCTGATTGGCCAGGATACGGCCGTAGATGTCATACGAGATAACAGTGGTAGTACCGATTTCGATTAGTGAGGGGTTGTTCACGTGGGAGGTACCACCGGTGCCGTTACCCCAAATAGTAGTACGCGCTTCATCCATGTAGAGATTGTAGTTGAGCGTATTGCCGCCGCTACTCATTTTCCGCGGGGAGTAACTGCCGCTCCCGCCAGTGCTCAAATCCACGGTGTAAGTGCCGAGCAGACTGAGTAATCCCACCGTGCATGAGACCGTGAATCTGCCAGCGGCATCCTGTGAGTTGCCTGGAAGCGGGTCGTAAACACCGAATGCAACGCTCGAATTGATGGCAATCGAGCACGAACAGCCGAGACACACTGCCGATGCCGGCAGCGGCAGCAACAAGAGCAGGGCGGCGAGCAGTCTATTCTTCATGGCATCCTCCCATAGCAAGAGCAATTCATCATGGCAGCACTCCCTCGCAGGTGTATTTGCCCAGATCGGCTAGAGGCGGGCTGTCGGGCGGCAGCTTGATGTTGATCTGGCATCCTTTACCTTTCCAATTTACCAGGAGTTCGTTGGATTCGGACAGATCTGGCAGGAACACCTCTCCGCGTTGGCCGATGGGATATTCTTCTTCATGGTCCAGCATCATCACCGTCGCCCCGGACGGGATGAATGAGCCGTCTTCCAGCACGATGACCAGCGTACCGCCGCGGGTCTTCTTGATCGGGAATTCGGCAACAGTGCCGCTGCGCAGCGCCGGCGTGATCTGCAGTTCCAGTTGTTCGACCTGCGCCTCGATTGGCAGGTCTTCCTGTTCGATGCTGATGCGGTTCAACTGGTAAGGGCGCAGATGCGGGATCAGTGCCTGCCCCTTGCTGTCGGTGGTGCCGACGGGGCGATTTTCGTGATAGACACGCACGTCAGGGTAGCCCCCTGTGTCAACCACGGCAAAGCTGCCGTCGATGCGGCGGCTGGCGAAGGTCGATCCGCCCAGGAACGCAATCCCGCCGCTGGCGCCCAGCCTTGTAGTGGAGTCGTTGGGAGTCTGAGATGCGCCCGCGGTGTAGGTGCCGTGATCGGTCTGCCACGAACCGTTGGCTTCCTCGCGCCGGCTGAGGCCTTCCTGCGCCAGCACGCGGTAGCCGAAACCGGCTCCTTCCGGCAGGTTCTTCTGGACTTGCAGCGTGCGGTCGTTGCCTGCATTCTGCCGGTTGTACTGGGCGCTGGCCGATGTGCGGTCGCCGAAAGAGTAGCTGATGTTGAAGCCGATGGTGCGGTTGCTGCTGGCTCCGCTTGCGCTGCGGGTCGCATACAGCAGCAGGTAGAACTCCCGGAACAGGTTGCGGCTGTAGTTGACGGACCAGATGCGATTGCCGGGCTGTCCCCAGTATTGCTGGTTGACGTGATTGAGCGACAGCGAGCCGCCCTGCTCGCCGAGGGGGAAGCCCAGGCGCAGGCTCTGCGTGCTGCGCGGCCGAACGTTGCCGGATACCCAGCTCAATTCGGTGAACCGGGGACTGCTGATCTGCTCCTGCACACTCCAGGAAAATTTCCGGCTGACCTGCTCTATGCCTGCCATGAACAATGCGCCGTTTCCGTCCGGGCTATGGCTAGCGGCGACCGCGGTCTGGGCGGTGCCGAAGCTCGGCCACAGGTAGACGCCGCCCATCCCGGCAGTCTGCTGACTGGCCAGGACTTCGGCCCTCAGCTCGCGGGTGAAACGGTTGCTGATGCCATAGCGGTGAGTGGCGGTGGTGAACGGTTTTCCGTAGCGATTGCTGAGCAGGCTGTAATCCTGGCGGTCAAAGCCGATCTCATAGGAATGATCGCTCAGTCCTTCGCGCAGCATGGAAGGGCTGGCGTAATAGGGCTGGCTGATGATCTGTTGACGCCCGAGCAAGTCCGTGACCACCAGTTGTACTTCCCCGGCGCCGGTGATGACCGGTACGTTGCTGATCTCGAACGGGCCGGACTGCACTGCTTGGCTGGTCCGTCGTGCGTTGTTGACATACACGTCCACTGTGGAAGGCAGGGCCGCGATGCCCGTTGCGCTGGGCTGGGGGAAAGTGACGAAACCCGGCTGGGTGTCGAAGTTGCTGCGCCACTGCAGGCCGCCGAAGCGTATCGCGCGGCCCCAGGTGCCGGCGCGGCTGATGTTGTCGCCCAGCTGGAAGCGCGATATGGATTCCGGATCGTCATGGGTCCAGGCGGTTTCCAGACGGGTGAAATTGTGCGGCGTGCCGCGGTTCCTCCACAGGACGGTGGTGGTGCCCACTCCCTGCTGGTTGAATACGCCTGCCTCCAGCTGGCCGTTGATGTTCTGGCTGTTGGTGCTTTGCTGGGTGAGCAGGTCGTAATTGAAAAAGCCGCCCGGGGAAACATGGGGTCTGCGTTGCAATCCCGCGGTCAGATTGAAACTGCTGGACTCGAAGGCTGAGGCCGGAATTTCCAGTTGAAGTTCCTGCGCCGCTTCGTCCAGTTGGTAATGCAGCCCCGGGATGGCGTCGAGCGGGTAATAGTTTTCGCCCTCATAGAGAATGGGTTCGACTGGGGGAATGCGCAGGCGCCAGTGCCTCAGGGCTTCGGCATTGGCGGCCAATCGTCCGTTACTGAGCGTGGCGATGTGCTCGCAGTCCAGCCGCGGGACGCCATTGATACGTATTGCCAGCAGCAGTTCGGCTTCACAGGTGTAATCAGCCTTCTTATTGGCGGCGGGAGGCGGAGTTGTCGCGGGTGTTGCCGCTGTCTGGGCGTAACCGACGCCGCCAGCCGCCAGATACAGCAGCGCCAGCGGTGCAAGGAAGTAGGGCGGCCTATGGCGCAACTTGGTCTTGTCCGGTCGGTTCCAATTCGACTTTGGCGGCAACCATTCCATCGTTGATGTGCGCAGTGAATTCGAGTTGCCGGCCATTCCATTCGATGTCGGGCTTCAGCTTGATCTGGCGCGACTGCCCAGCCAGCAGCACGAAACTGTGGGGCTGCCAATCCGCCAGCTGGCAGCCCCCTGCAGCTTCGCTCATTTTGATGTCTTTTACCTGGATGTGGTGGTTGCTCATGTTGTGGAGGGTGAGCAGCACTTCACCGTTGTCGTTGCGGCTGGCTTTCCAGTTCAACTGGTTCTTCTCGGTTTCTTTCGGCTGCACATAGACCGGCAGGTCAAGGCGCAGGGCGATGCGCAGGCCGGTGAATCCTTCCTTGGGGGGGGGCGGGACTTCGGTCAGCCGCAGTCGGTAAGCCAGTTCGGCCTTCAGATCTGTCTTCCGTTTCAGGCCTATGCGGATCACCTGTCGTTTTCCGGGCTTGAGCGTGAACATGGGTGGGTTGATAAGCAGGTCACTGCTGGGCGCATATACGTTGTTGCCATCCTGCTGGGTCCAGCGTACCAGCTCCGTTTGAATGACCTTCACCTCATTGCTTTCGTTTTGAAGGGTGAGCGCGATCGAGCGGTGGCGGGCGTCCAGCACCGCTCCAACAGGGGTGACACTGAGGCTGGTGGATCGGGCAGGGCTGGGCAGGCCCAACAGGCAGACGATGACGGCGATCAGGCTCTTATAACGCAATAGTCGTTTCATGTGGTCTCCTTGGTAGTGTGTCCCTTAGTTGCTCAATGTCACAGTCACGGTGATCGTGTCGGCATAGCTGCCGATCGGACCATTCTGGCCGGCCGGCATGCGGCCATATACGTCGATGTTCTGTGCAGTGCCGTCGCTGATCATGTGTACGTCGCCGCTGTCGTCATTGCCCCAGCGGGTCGTTCTGCCGGCGTCGCTGTAAAGTTCATAGTTCAGGTAATCGGCGGCACCGTGTTTCATGCGGCGATTGGGGGCGTTGTAATTTGCGCCGTCGTTCAGTCCGATCTCGTAACTGGTGCCGGTGCTGCAAGTGACAGTGATGGTGGACGTCCGGTCATTCTGGCCGCCGTCATAGTTGCCGAATGCCAGTTCGGTTGCGGTCGCTGCGCTGCAGGTGCCTGCGATGCTTGCAGTGACCAGGAAGGAGGTCTGCAACTGGGCCGATGCCGGCGCTATTGCAGCCAGCGCGATGGAAAGGCCGAGGAGCGATTTGGAAAGAATCCGGTGTAACCTCATCCTTGTCTCCTCTGTGCAGAAGCGGTAGCTAGCGAGCGGGTTGCTCCAGTCCAACTCTGGTCTCTGTCAGGCCCTCATCGGTGCCGGCGACCAAGCCAAGTTGTTGGCCCTGCCAGTCGGCTGGCAGGGCCAGGATGACTTGGCGTGCCTGCCCGGCGAGCAGCGTGAACGGCCCTTCCTTCCATTCCGCCAACTGCCGGTCACCGCCTGTGTCGCGTACTTTGAGGCTGGTCAGGCGCATGTGTCGGTTTCCGCCATTGAGCAACGTCAATTGCAGCATCCCTTCCGGGCTGCGCGCGGCCTTCCACTCCAGCCTGTCAACCGGCTTGGCCCTGGGGTTAACAAACACGGCGAGTCCCAGACGCAGCGCGATGCGCAAGCCGGTGAAACCCTCCTTGGGCGGCGGAGGGACTTCGCTGATATAGAGCCGATAGGCTAACTCCTGTGCATTGTCCGCCTTGCGGTTCAACCCGATGCGAATGACCTGCGTCTGGCCGGGTTGAAGCTTGGCGATAGGGGGATTGACCAGGATGTCTCGACTGGGAGTGTGGACGTTCTCGCCATTCTCCTGAGTCCAGCGCAGCAGCTCCGTCTGGATGACTTTTGCTTCGCTGCCTTCATTTTTGAGCGTCAGCGCGGCGGAATGCTTTTTCTCATCCAGCATGACGACCAGCGGGCTGATGGACAGCGACGCGGCCTGTGCTGCGGCGGTGACCATCAGCAACAGTAGGGCGGTGGCTACCAAGCGCGAAACGGATGAGACTGAGAACATTGATCCCTCTCAATTATGAAATTTCATGTTGATCGTACCCGCCTGGTGCCGACGCAGCGGTATGTCAATCGTCAAAACGTGACCGTAACTGTTATGACGTCATGGTAAGTGCCGGCAATGGGGGGAGTCTGGCCGGTGGGGATTCGGCCATAAACGTCCAGTGTTTGCTCCGAGCCGGTGCCGGTGCCTGCCACCCAGGAGCTGGCGTCATTTCCCCAAGGGGTTGTTCGGCCCGCGTCGCTGTAAAGCTCATAGTTCAAAAAATTGCCTGCTGTCGTGTCGCTATCCAGTTTGCGTTGCGTTCCGGTGGGATGCGCACCATAGTCGAGACCTACGGTGTAACTGCCGCCATTGGTGCAGGTGACGTGGATGTGGGTCGCTCCGTCTACATCGGCGGTGCCGGTATAGTTGCCAAAATCCAGATTGTTTCCAGCTGTTACGGAGCAGCTGGTCGGGACGGTTGCGGTGACATTGAAGGTGGCGGTTTCGGTGACAGCGTATGCTGGTGCGCCGGTCAAACTGAAGATCAGGGCGAGTGCGGTCAAACGAATGAGCGGCTTCTTCATGACTAACTCCCGATGTGGACAGTGAGTGAAAATGTACACCATTTTAGTCAGGTTGTGCGCGCTACGTGTCAGGCCGTATCTGTGCTGAGGCGAAGAGCGAAAACGGGAGGGAATAGGGGACGGCTCGAGTATAATTCGAACTTTTACTGGTGGCGGTTTTGTGGCGCAATCGTTCAAAAAAATAGTGATCTTCGGCGTCGGCCTGATCGGCGGATCGTTTGCACTTGCCTTGCGCAAGGCGCATGCGGTGTCCGAGGTGGTCGGCTTCGGGCGCAGCGCAGCGACGCTTGAACAGGCCAGACAGCTTGGCATCATCGATCGTATCGGCGAGGATGTGGCGTGCGAAGTGGCGGATGCCGACCTGGTGCTGCTCGCCACCCCGGTCGGGCAGATGGCAGAACTGATGGCACGCATCTCGCCGCATCTCGGCGCACATACGCTGGTCACTGACGGCGGCAGCACCAAGGGCGACGTGGTCGCTGCGGCTCGCGCAAACATGGGCGGCAGGATCTCGCAGTTCGTTCCTGCGCATCCCATTGCGGGGGCGGAGAAGAGCGGTGCGGCTGCGGCGATGGCTGATCTTTATGTCGGCAAGAAAGTGGTGCTGACCCCGCTGCCGGAAAATTCGAATGAGTCCGTGGCGCGCGTGCGCCTAGCCTGGGAAGCGTGCGACGCGGTAGTGAGCGAACTGACCGCCGAGCAGCACGATGCCGTGTTTGCGGCCGTCAGTCATTTGCCGCATCTGCTGTCGTTCGCGCTGGTGCATGACCTGGCGCAACGCGATGACCGCGATCTGCTGCTTTCCTTTGCCGCCAGCGGCTTCCGCGATTTCACCCGCATCGCCGCGAGTTCCCCTGAGATGTGGCGCGACATCAGCCTTGCCAACCGAGAGGCGCTATTGCGTGAATTGCAGGCCTACATCGGCGAATTGACCATGATGAGCAGCGCGCTGGAAGCGGGCGACGCGGCACGACTCGAACAGATTTTCCGTACTGCGCGCGAATTGCGCGCGGGATGGGCAGAACGACAAGGACAATGATGGATCGTATTTCAAGCAAGCAAGTCTGGTGGCTGGTCATCGCCATCGCAGTGATCTGGTTCGCCAACCTCGAATACCGCACGCTGATCAAGCCGGACGAAGGGCGCTATGCCGAGATTCCGCGCGAGATGGTGGTGAGCGGCGACTGGGTGACCCCGCGCCTCAACGAACTCAAGTATTTCGAGAAGCCGCCCCTGCAATACTGGGCGACGGCCTCGGCCTATACCCTGTTCGGCGAACACCAGTGGACCACGCGGTTGTGGACAGGTCTGACCGGTTTCGCCGGCATCCTGCTGGTGTGGTTCGCCGGGCTGCGCCTGTTCGGGCGCGAGGCGGCGGGTTATGCCGCGCTGCTATTGTCCAGCAGCCTGCTGTATGTGCTGATGGGGCACATCAATACGCTGGATATGGGCGTGACGTTCTTCATTACGCTGGGTATTGCCGGCCTGCTGCTGGGCCAGGCGCAGGCCGACGTGAGGAAGCAGCGCAACTGGATGATGCTGGCTTGGGCGGGCATGGCACTGGCGGTGCTGAGCAAGGGGCTGATGGGTATCATCCTGCCGGGTACAGCCTTGTTCATCTATTGCCTGGTGCAGCGCGATTTCGGCGTATTGAAACGCATGCACTGGCTACCGGGACTTGCGGTGTTCGCGGTGATCACCGTGCCTTGGTTCGTGCTGGTGATGAAGGCCAATCCGGAATTCTTCGAGCGATTTTTCATCTATGAACACTACACGCGCTTCACCACCAAGGATCTGGGGCGCTACCAGCCCTGGTATTTCTTTATTCCTATCCTGCTGGCGGGCGCGCTACCCTGGACAGTGCTGATGTTCGACAGCGTGTGGCGTACCGTCCGCAACAGCAAGCTGCCCGAGCAGATGTTCAACAGCCAGCGCTTCCTGTTGGTCTGGGCGGTGTTCGTCTACGTCTTCTTCTCCATCTCCGGTTCCAAGCTGCCGTCCTACCTGCTGCCGATGTTCCCGGTGCTGGCGTTGCTGATGGGCAAGCGCATCGCCGAGATGCGCGAGCGCGTGCTGTTCTGGCAGGTGATGCCGGCGTTGCTGGTTCCGCTGGCGCTGCTGGCACTGGCGCTGAATGTGGGCAAGCTGGCCGATACTCCGAACCAGGCCGAGTTGTATCCGCATTACGCGCCCTGGCTGGTGACAGCCGCGATGGTGTCGCTGGCCGGTCTGGTGGGGGGGCTGCTGTTGCTCTGGCGCGGGAAAAAAGTCATTGCGGTGCCGGTGCTGGCCTTGAGTGCGCTGGTGGCTGCGCAGATCGCCCTGTCCGGTTATGAAACCGTGGCACGCGAGCGTTCCGCCAAGCATATCGCCGAGGCGATCCGCGCCGAGGTGAAGCCTGACGTCCCATTCTATTCGGTGCTGACCTACGAGCAGACGCTTCCGTTCTATATCAAGCATACGTTCACGCTGGTGCAGTACCAGGATGAGATGGCCTACGGCATCAAGCAGGAACCGCAGCGCTACATTCCTACTCTGGAGGAGTTCGCCAAGGCGTGGGCGGCGCAGCCTGCTGCGCTGGCGATCATGCCGGCGTATGTCTATCCGCAAATCCAGCAACTGGGCATACCCATGCAGATCATTTTTGAAGATACACAACACATTGTGGTGAAGAAGCCATGAACCTTGTCAGCTTCGGTTTGATCTTCACAGGCGTGATGCTCAACGCTGCCGCGCAGATCCTGATGAAGGCAGGGACCAATGTCATCGGTCATTTCGAGTTCAGTGCCGAGAATATCCTGCCCATCGGCTGGAAGCTGGCGACCGAGTGGCACATCGTCACCGCCCTGTTCTGTTATGGCATCAGCGTAGTGGTGTGGATACTCGCGCTGTCGCGCGTGCCGGTCAGCATCGCTTTCCCGATGCTGTCTATGGCCTACGTGGTCAATGCAATTGCGGCCTGGTACCTGTTGGGTGAAGCATTCAACCCGACCAAGCTGGTCGGCATGGGGGTCATCATCCTCGGCGTTATCATCATTTCGAGAGCTTGATCATGTCTGAATTCCTGCCCTTCACCAAGCCCTATATCGACGAAGCCGCCATCGCTGCAGTGGGCGATGTGCTGCGTTCCGGCTGGATCACCAGCGGCCCCAAAGTCGCCGAGTTCGAGAGACAACTTTCCGCCTATTTCGGCGGGCGCCCGGTGCGCACCTTCAATTCCGGCACCTGCACCATGGAGATCGCCTTGCGCATTGCAGGCATCGGTGCCGGCGACGAGGTCATCACCACGCCCATCTCCTGGGTGGCGACCTCCAACGTCATCCTCGAAGTCGGCGCGACCCCAGTGTTCGCCGACATCGATCCGGTCACGCGCAACATCGATCTGGACAAGGTCGAGGCAGTCATCACGCCGCGCACCAAGGCCATCATCCCGGTCGATCTTTCCGGCCTGCCGGTGGATCGCGACCGGCTGTATGCCATCGCAGCCAAGCACAATCTGCGCGTGGTGGAAGACGCGGCACAATCGATCGGTTCGAAGTGGGGGGGCAAGCGCATCGGCAGTTTCGGCGATTTCGTTTCGTTCAGCTTCCAGGCCAACAAGAACCTCACCACGACCGAAGGCGGCTGCCTGGTGCTGAACAACGACGACGAAGCGCGCCTGGCGGAGAAGTATCGATTGCAAGGCGTGACACGCAGCGGCTTCGACGGCATGGAAGTGGACGTGCTGGGCGGCAAGTACAACATGACCGATGTGGCCGCCGCCATCGGCCTGAGCCAACTGCCGCAACTGGACGCCATCACCGCGCGCCGCCATGCGCTGGCCAGACATTACTTCGCGACCTTCGGTGCGGATTTTGAAAAGAAGACCGGGGTGCAACTGCCGATTCGGAATTTCGAGAATACCAACTGGCACATGTTCCAGATCGTGCTGCCGCAAGGCGTGGTGCGTGCCGATTTCATGGAAAAGATGAAAGCGCGCAATATCGGTTGCGGCGTGCACTACCCTCCTATCCACCTGTTCAAGATGTACCGCGAACGCGGCTTCAGGGAAGGTATGTTCCCCATCGCCGAAAGCGTAGGGCGGCACATCGTCAGTCTGCCGATGTTCCCCAGGATGAGTGAGGCGGATGTGGAACGCGTGGTTGCGGCGGTGAGGGAGATCCTGTCACCGGGTTGATACGGCGAAAAATCTGATGCAGCGGGAGGTTAAAGCAACAACGCCTGCACAGGGCAGGCGTTGTTCGCTGGATAGACTTACTTCTGCGACAGGATGTATTGAACCATCGTCTTGACTTCGTCCGCTTTGGCTGTCTGCGGAGGCATCGGCATGCTGCCCCATGCGCCCTTGCCGCCCTTGGTTACCTTGGCGATCAACTGGGCTTCTGCATCGGCTTGGCCGCGATACTTGGCAGCCACATCCTTGTAAGAAGGGCCGACCACTTTCTTGTCGATTGCATGGCAGGCCAGGCAGTTGTTCTTCTTCAGCAGTGCGCCACCGTCCGCATCCGCAGCCATGGCTCCGCCTGCGTAAACAACACCGGCCACCAACATAGAAGTCATCAATTGAATCTTGCGCATCTTGCTTCCTTTCATAATTAACAGATCAAATTTCTGCCACCAGCTTTGCGATTCGGATGTCCGGCGGTTTCCCGGGCCGGCAGCCAGGCCATGCAATCAGGCGACGCGAGTAGGATGACAGGATTTTGCCTATAGTTCCGGCCGGATTTGTAACAAGATTTGTAATTTCGCTAACTGCGCCCCATGCGGTAAAATGCCGCCCCTATGAGCGCTCTCCAACTTTCAGTCGTCATTCCCGTCTATAACGAAGAGCAAGGTTTGCAGGCCTTGTTCGACCGTCTGTATCCGGCGCTGGACAAGCTCGGCATCGGCTACGAGGTACTGTTCGTCAACGACGGCAGCCGCGACCGTTCCGCCGCCATCCTGCGCGAGCAGTTCCAGAAGCGGCCCGAAGTGACGCGGGTGATCCTGTTCAACGGCAACTTCGGCCAGCACATGGCGATCATGGCTGCCTTCGAACATAGCCGCGGGCAGCGTGTGGTGACGCTGGACGCCGACCTGCAGAATCCGCCGGAGGATATCGGCCTGTTGCTGGCGAAGATGGACGAGGGCCACGATTACGTCGGTTCGATCCGCCGCCAGCGCAACGACAGTGCCTGGCGACACATCGCTTCGCGCGCCATGAACGGCTTGCGCGAGCGCATCACCCGTATCAAGATGACCGACCAGGGGTGCATGTTCCGCGCGTA